>JBGSTT010000003.1:0-3583 GCA_041736385.1 Rhodoglobus sp.
GCCGCAAGGCAGACGCCTCTCGCACGGCAGCTAGAGCACTCAACCGAACGACTTATAGCCCAATAGCAGAAGTTCGTCAAGAAACAGCTTGCCAAAAGCGTGCGAACGGTCCTATGCTTGACCCTTGCGCTCCCTTTCACCCATGCCGTCATATTGCGGACAGCTGGCGTGCCCCGAGTATAGCGGCGGGGCAGATCTTTCTTGGGTCCTGGTGAGCATTTCATTACCGATCGCCGACTAGTCGGCATGAGAACCCGACGGGGTTCACGGAGGTTATTTCCTTGGCTGCTGCGCGCACTGCGTCCAACGCTGGTTCATCAAAGAAGAACGGGTCTCCGAAGAATGGTCGCAACGCATCGCGACTCTCATTCGCCAAGATCACTGACACGCTGACGGTCCCTGACCTCTTGGCGTTGCAGACGGAGAGCTTCGACTGGCTCGTCGGAAACGACGCGTGGCGAACTCGACTCGACGAAGGTCTTGCCGCTGGCCGCACCGATCTTCCGGCGCGAAGTGGCCTCGATGAGATCTTCGAAGAGATCTCGCCGATCGAGGACCTTGGCGAGACCATGCAGCTCTCGTTCACCGAACCTGAGCTCGAAGAGCCCAAATACACGATCGACGAGTGCAAGGAGCGCGGCAAGACCTTTGCCGCGCCGCTCTACGTCAACGCCGAGTTCATGAACCACCTCACCGGTGAGATCAAGACGCAGACCGTCTTCATGGGCGACTTCCCGCTCATGACGGAAAAGGGCACCTTCATCATCAACGGCACGGAGCGCGTCGTCGTCTCGCAGCTTGTGCGATCACCCGGCGTCTACTTCGACCGCACCCCCGAGAAGCTCAGCGATAAGGACATCTTCTCGGCTCGCATCATCCCGAGCCGCGGTGCATGGCTCGAATTCGAGATCGACAAGCGTGACCAGGTCGGCGTTCGCATCGACCGCAAGCGCAAGCAGTCCGTCACGGTCTTCCTGAAGGCGCTCGGCCTCACGAGTGAGCAGATCCTCGAGGAGTTCAAGGGCTTCCCCTCGATCGAGCTCACCCTCGAAAAGGACAACATCCTCACCAAAGAAGAGGCACTCAAGGACATCTACCGCAAGCTGCGCCCCGGAGAGCAAGTTGCCGCAGAAGCCGCACGCGCGCTGCTCGATAACTTCTACTTCAATTCCAAGCGCTACGACCTCGCCAAGGTCGGTCGCTACAAGATCAACCGCAAGCTCGGGATCAACGCGGACATCAAGCAGTCAGTGCTCACCATCGAAGACATCATCGCAACGATCAAGTACATGGTCGCCTTGCATGATTCATCGTCGAGTTACGTCACAGTGCACGACAACGCGCTCTCAACGATCAAGGGCGTTCGAGACGGCAAAAAGGTGGATGTTCGGCTCGACATTGACGACATCGATCACTTCGGCAACCGCCGTATTCGCGCCGTTGGTGAGCTCATCCAGAACCAGGTTCGCACCGGTCTCTCGCGTATGGAGCGTGTCGTTCGCGAACGCATGACCACGCAGGACATCGAAGCGATTACGCCGCAGACGTTGATCAACGTGCGTCCCGTCGTCGCCGCCATCAAGGAGTTCTTCGGAACATCGCAACTGAGCCAGTTCATGGACCAGAACAACCCCCTCGCTGGCCTGACCCACAAGCGTCGCCTGTCAGCGCTTGGCCCCGGTGGGCTCAGCCGTGAGCGCGCCGGTGTCGAGGTACGTGACGTGCACCCGAGCCACTACGGCCGCATGTGCCCGATCGAGACCCCGGAAGGCCCAAACATTGGTCTGATTGGTTCACTCGCTTCGTTCGCGCGCATCAACGCCTTCGGGTTCATTGAGACCCCGTACCGTCGCGTTGTCGGCGCCAAGGTGACCGACAAGATCGACTACCTGACGGCATCAGAAGAAGACGACTTCGTTGTCGCTCAAGCCAACGCACCGCTCACCAGCGATTCGCATTTTGCTGAGCCGCGCGTGCTCGCCCGCAAGAAGGGTGGCGAGGTTGACCTCATCCCCGTTGCGCAGGTCGGCTACATGGATGTCTCACCGCGCCAGATGGTGTCAGTCGCCACCTCGCTCATTCCGTTCCTTGAGCACGACGACGCCAACCGCGCGCTCATGGGCGCCAACATGCAGCGGCAGGCTGTTCCGCTGCTGCGCAGTGAGAGCCCGCTCGTCGGAACCGGCATGGAAGGCTTCGCAGCCATCGACGCCGGTGACGTGCTCACTGCCCTGCAGGCTGGCGTTGTCGCCGAGGTCTCAGCCGACTCGGTGACCGTGCAACTCGACGACGGTGGAACGCAGGATTACATCTTGCGCAAGTTCGACCGCTCGAACCAGGGCACGAGCTACAACCACCGCGTTATTGTCAGCGCTGGCGACCGGGTTGAGGTCGGCCAGGTGCTCGCCGACGGGCCAGCGACCGAAAATGGCGAGCTCGCGCTCGGCAAGAACCTTCTCGTCGCGTTTATGCCGTGGGAGGGTCATAACTTCGAAGACGCCATCATCCTCAGCCAGAACCTGGTCAAGGACGACGTGCTCTCCTCGATTCACATCGAAGAGTACGAAGTGGATGCTCGTGACACCAAGCTTGGCAAGGAAGAGATCACCCGCGATCTTCCGAACGTGAGCCCGGAGTTACTCGCCGATCTTGACGAGCGCGGCATCATCCGTATCGGTGCCGAGGTTCGTCCAGGTGACATCCTTGTCGGCAAGGTCACGCCAAAGGGTGAGACCGAGTTGAGCGCCGAGGAGCGTCTGCTGCGAGCGATCTTCAACGAGAAGAGCCGCGAGGTTCGCGACACCTCGCTCAAGGTTCCGCACGGTGAAGAGGGCACGATCATCGCCGTCAAGGAGTTCAACGCAGACAACGATGACGAGCTCGGCTCTGGTGTGAACCAGCGCGTCGTGGTCTACATCGCCCAGAAGCGCAAGATCACCGCCGGCGACAAGCTCGCTGGTCGTCACGGCAACAAGGGCGTCATCTCCAAGATTCTGCCGGTCGAGGACATGCCGTTCTTGGCTGACGGAACTCCGGTCGACATCATCCTGAACCCGCTGGGTATCCCAGGCCGCATGAACTTCGGTCAGGTGCTCGAAACGCACCTCGGCTGGGTTGCCAAGCAGGGGTGGCAGATCGATGGCAGCCCGAAGTGGGCGAACGGTATTCCCGAGGATGCCCGCAAGGCTTCCCCCGGCACCAAGGTCGCGACCCCGGTCTTCGACGGAGCACTGGAGTCCGAGATCGAGGGACTCCTCAACTCGACGATTCCCACGCGCGACGGCGACCGTCTGATCGACTCCACCGGAAAGACTCGACTCTTCGACGGCCGCTCCGGCGAGCCGTTCCCGGAGCCCGTGTCGGTTGGCTACATGTACATCCTCAAGCTGCACCACCTCGTCGACGACAAGATCCACGCTCGATCGACCGGACCGTACTCGATGATCACCCAGCAGCCGCTCGGTGGTAAAGCGCAGTTCGGTGGGCAGCGCTTCGGCGAGATGGAAGTGTGGGCGCTCGAGGCATACGGTGCCGCGTACGCGCTGCAGGAGTTGCTGACGATCAAGAGCGATGACATCCTCGG
>JBGSTT010000285.1:0-5670 GCA_041736385.1 Rhodoglobus sp.
GCGCCTCCCGTTGCGACCGGGCCGGCCGACGGCACCTATACGGGCGCGAGCCAGTCCACCCGCTTCGGAAACGTGCAGGTCTCGGTGACGATCGCCAACGGCGCAATCACCGACCTGACGGCGCTGCGCCTCACCGACGCCGACGGCCGCTCGGTGCAGATCAGCAATCGCGCAGCCCCGATCCTCCATGACGAGGTCATCGCCTCGCAGTCCGCCTCGGTTTCCAATGTCAGCGGAGCTACCTACACGAGCGGTGCGTACCTCGCCTCGGCCCAGTCTGCGCTCGATCAGGCTGGGCTCTGATGCGCCACGTCTTCGAGACCATGGGAACCGTCGCGTCGGTGGAGGTGCCAACAGAACTCCTCTCCGCGATCGAGGCGGTCTTCGAGAATGTCGAGGCGCGCTTCAGCCTCTATCGCCCCGACTCGGAACTGAGCCGCATCGCCCGCGGTGAACTGCGGTTGCCCGAGGGCAGCGACGATCTCATCGCGACGTACACGCGCGCGCTAGCGTGGCGCGATCGAACCGACGGTGCGTTCAGCCCGCACCGTCCAGACGGCATCCTCGACCTCAACGGCATCGTCAAGGCCGAGGCCATCGAGCAGGTCGGGCTGATTCTCGATGCGGCCGGATGCCCGGAGTGGACGATCAACGTCGGCGGCGACATTCTCACCCGGAGCTCGGCGCCGATCGGTGTCGCCGACCCGCATCGTCCCGGCTCCCTGCTGTGCTCGGTCGTGCTCCGCAAAGGGCGCCAAGCCCTTGCCACGTCCGGCAGCGCTGAACGCGGCGACCACATCTGGCTCGGCGGCAGCCTCGCGCCCGCACACTTCGTGCAGGTGACGGTGATCGCCGACGACATCGTCACGGCCGACGTACTCGCGACCGCGATCGTCGCCGGCGGTACCACGACGATGGATGACCTCTCCGACCATTTCGACATTGACGTTCTCGCCGTCGACCGCTCCGGCGCCATCGTCGCGACTCCGGGGTTCAGGCTCGCGCTCGCGGAGCCGTCACCGGTCTGAGACACTCGCCAAAGCGAAGCCCGCGATGTGGGCGAAGTGTTAGTGGCAAATCGCAGTACTTACACTTAGTCTTTTAAGTGTAAGTAAGCACAAGCGGCGATTGTACTTCGGAGGCGAGGGACGGCATGGCCAATCCTAAGTCGGGCGCATCCGAGTCACTGGGCTGGCCGGCGCTCGGGAGCGAAGAGCATCCGTGGGTTTCGAGCATCAACAGCGATGATCTCACCCGCGCCCAACGCGATCGCATTCGCCAGCCCTACTCGTCTGCCATCGTCCCGCCGATCGCGAACCTGTCCATCGACATCCCCGGCGACCTTGCAACAGAGATCGACGAGGCCACCCAACTCCTCACGCGATTCGACGCTGAGGTGGGGCCGGGCGGGCTTCCGTTCGCCTCGATCCTCCTGCGCACGGAGTCGGCCTCCTCGTCCGAGATCGAGAACCTGACCAGTGGCGCGCGGGCGATCGCGGAGGCCGAGCTCGGAGAACGCGAGACGGGCAATGCGGCACAGATCGTGCGCAACGTTCGGACAATGGAAGCAGCGCTAGCGCTTGCCGACCAGATCGACGGCGAGAGCATCATTGCGATGCAGACCGCGTTGCTCGGATCGTTCGCGCCGGACCTCACGGGCCCGTGGCGCGATAAGCAGGTGTGGATCGGCGGTGACTCCCTCAGCCCTCACCTGGCTGACTTCGTCCCTCCGCACCACGATCGCGTGTCCGCCGCGATGGATGACGTAGTCGCCTTCATCCGGCGAGGCGACATTCCTGCACTGGCCCAAGTCGCGATCACCCACGCGCAGTTTGAGACAATCCATCCGTTCCCGGACGGCAACGGCAGGACCGGCCGCGCCATCGTGCAGGCGATGCTGCGCCATGCTCAGGTCACGACGAACATCACGGTGCCCGTCTCGGCAGGCCTTCTCCACGACGTGAAGGACTACTACGACGCCCTCACGGCGTATCGGCGCGGCGAGCTGCGTCCCATCATCACAGCGTTCACCCGCGCCGCTGGCTATGCAGTCGTCAACGGCCGCCAGCTCGTTCGCGACATTCGAAGCATTCGGTCCGACTGGGAGAACAAGATGCGCGGTCTTCGCTCAGACGCCGCTGCGCGCCGGGTTGGGGATGTGGCCATCGCTCACCCGGTTCTCAACTCGGAGATTGTCATGAGGGAACTAAGCGTCGCTCCTCCAACCGCCTTTCGCGCCCTCGACGCGCTCGTGGAGCGAGGCGTCCTGAAGGCGGCAAACTCCAAGCGTCGTAACCGGATCTGGCTGGCGGAGCCCGTACTGAGCGCGCTAGATGACTTCGCCGCGCGTGCCGGTCGACGGCGGGTTGCGTGAGGGTGAGCGCGTACTCGTCAGTGCGCCGAGTCGCGCGCCTGATCTCGTTCGAATGCCCCCGCGGGTGGCGGGACAATCGATCGTGCCCCGGCAGGGACTCGAACCCTGACTGGGACGATTTTAAGTCGTCTGCCTCTGCCGATTGGGCTACCGGGGCGTCGTGCTAGTTGTGAGCCGGGGCGCCGAGTTCCACCGACGCGGGTACTGGCGCTAGCGCTGGAGCGGCGCTGTGCGACTCCTCGCCGACAGACGCCTTCGGGCGAGTGGCGAACTCCTCGAACGCGGCTCGCGAGTCGCCGCGAGCCTCGAGCGAGACGATGTCGCGACCGAGCCAGAAGTTGTTCCACCAGCCGGAGAACACACGAATCTTGCGCTCCCACATCGGGATCGCCAGTCCGTGGTAGTAACGGTGCATCAACCACGCGGGAAAGCCCTTGACCGCGATGTTGCCAGACTGGAACACGCCGTTGTACATACCAAGACCGGCGACCGCGCCGAGATTCTCGTGGCGGTACTCGCCAGGAGTCTCGCCCCGCAGGGTCGCAATCAGATTTTTGGCCATGAGCTTGCCTTGCCGCACGGCGTGCTGCGCGTTCGGCACACAGAATCCACCGACACCGTTGCCGGTAACATCCGGAACCGCGCTGACGTCGCCAGCACCCCAAGCGCCCTCGACGATGCCGTCGTCGTTGATGACGCGCAGGTCGGGCTGCACGCGCAGGCGACCGCGCTCCTCGAGCGGCAGATCGGTGTTGCGCAGCATGGGGTTTGCCATGACGCCAGCGGTCCATACGACCGTATCGGACTCGAAACTCTCACCGTTCGATAGTTCGACAAGGCCACCGACCATCGACGTGAGCTGGGTGTTGAGGTGCACCGGCGCACCACGGCTCTCGAGATCCTTGATGACCCAGAGGCTCGTCTTGAGGGACACCTCCGGCATAATGCGCCCCATCGCCTCGACGAGGTGAAAGTGGGTGTCTTCGAACGTGATGGATGGGTAGTGCGACACCAACGCTGAGGCAAGACTCCGCATCTCGGCGTAGACCTCGATGCCGGCGTAGCCCCCACCGATGACCACGAACGTCAGGAGCCGGTCGCGATACGGCCCACGCGGAAGCGAAGCCGCCTTATTGAAGTTGGTCAGGATGCGGTCGCGAATCGCCATTGCCTCTTCGATGGTCTTGAGCCCGATCGCCTCATCGGCGACACCGGGAATCGGGAACGTTCGCGAGACGGCACCAGCTGTGACGACGATGATGTCGTACGACTGCTTCCACGAATAACCGGACTCGGTCATGATCGTGACCGTTTTCGCTGCGTGGTCAATATCGGTGACCTTCGCCGTGACGACATGGGTCTTCTTGAGGTGGCGCAAATGCGACACCACCGCGTGTCGTGGCTCGATCGAGCCGGCTGCCACCTCTGGCAGGAACGGCTGGTACGTCATGTAAGGCAACGGGTCGACGAGGGTGACCTCGGCCTCGCCGCGCCTGAGCCGCTTCTCGAGATTGAGTGCGGTGTAGTACCCGGCGTAACCGCCGCCGACGATCAGAATCTTGGTCACGAGTGGTGGGCTCCTTGAGTTGAAGTTCGCCCCTAATCTACTCGCAGTCGGCGGATGAGGCTCACGCCCAGCCAGACCACAGCGCCAGCGAAGAGTGCGACAACCCCGAGCGGCAATCCAACATTGCGCAACAAGTTGACGGTTGGCAGGATCGAGCCGAGCGGGTTCTGCGGTTGCACGGCGATCGGAGCGGGAGAAGGCGTCGGGATCGTGGCGGCTGGCGGGCTCGAGATCGGCTCTGGCGCGGCATCCGCTCGCCGGTAAAGGGTGATCCACTCGCTCAATTCGCCCATCGGGTTTGCCGCTACCGGGCTCACCGTTGCGGTCACTGCGGCGTAAGCGTCGATGAGGCCGAAGCCGTAGATCGGGTCTGGCCCTGGGGTTCCGGCATCCCGCGCTGTCGCGACGATGCGGTTGATGACGTTGGCTGCATCGAGTTCCGGATGCGACGCCATCACCAGTGCTGCCACTCCGGCGACGATCGGGGTTGCGCCGCTGGTGCCGTTCCAGCGCACGTAGCCTCCGCCAGGGACCACCCCGACTAAGCCTTCGCTCGGTGCCGAGACGCCGATCGTGATTCCCTGCGAGGATGCGTCGAAACTCGCTTCGCCAGTCGCATCCACGCCAGCAACCGTGAGCACACCTGGCATCGTCGCCGGCGCGCCAACCACCGTGGTGCCGCTGCCGCGGTTGCCTGCTGCTGCGACCACGACGACATCGTTCTCCATGGCATACAGGAAGGCTTCGTCCCAGCTCTCCGGCCAATCCAGGGTATTTCTGGTCAACGACATGTTGATGATGTTTGCCCCGTTGTCGACCGCGAAACGCACGGCTTGTGCGATCTGATCATCTGAGGACACGTCGCCCTCCTCGAAACCGATCGAGATGGCAAGAATGGATGCCGCCGGAGCTGAGCCGATCACGCCAGCGCCCGGGCCTGTTCCGCGGCCGACAGCGAGCGAGGCAACCATGGTGCCGTGCTCGCTCCCGTTGGAGCCAACCGGGCGTTGGCCGTTTGGACTGCCGAGCCCGGAGAAATCCGCGCCACCGACGACCGCGCCAGCGAGGTCGCGCACGCTGCCGTCGACGCCAGTGTCGATGATCGCGATGGTGACACCGGAGCCTTCTGTCACGGTCCATGCCGCACGGATGCCATAGGCATCCAGCCAATACTGCTGGTCGCGCACCCCATCGGCGGATGCCGCGGTCGGCGCGAACACGATAGCTGCGACGAGAGCGATAGTGGCGCTGAGGCGTAGTGTGCGGTGCCGCAGCGGGCGCTGGCGCCGGGATTCGCTCATCACGCCACCACCTGGACGCACTCGCACACGCTCGGATCCCACGAGCTGCGCTCCAGCGCGAGATCGCCAATCGGGTTGACGCCAGCCCCGGCCGCCAGCGCGTGGCCGACGAGAGCGTGCAGGCATTTGACCCGATCGGGCATGCCTCCCGCTGAGATACCGGCAATCTCTGGCACATCACCGAACTGTTCGCGATCGGCGATGTACGACTCGTGTGCCGCCCGGTACTGCGTTGCGACCTCGGCGTCGAGGGTAGCGGCCAACTTCGGCATCTCGCCCTCCGCTTCGAGCGTCGATACCGCGGCGGTGGCTGCGGGGTGTGTGAGGTAGTAGAAGGTCGGAAACGGGGTGCCGTCGGTGAGCCGCGGACGGGTTGAGACGACGGTCGGTGCGCCGCAAACGCATCGCGCGGCGATACCCACGACATC
>JBGSTT010000146.1:0-1728 GCA_041736385.1 Rhodoglobus sp.
TCTCCGCATCGTCACGGATCCGACATTCGATCCGCCTGGCGAGTACCCGGATGACGATGGCGTGCCCCTCGTCAAGACCGCCGGTCCTGCAATAGAGCGGTCGGCAATCGGCTCCGTCGACCTCGTGCTGCTCTCCCACCACGAGCACGAGGACAACCTCGATTTCGCCGGGCGCGCGTTGCTCGCAGACAGCGCTCTCACGATTACCACCACGAAGGCGGCGGGCGACCTCGTCGGGCTGCCGATCGTCGGTTTGGATGCTTGGCAGAGCCACGACGTCGGGTTGGTCACGGTTACGGCCATGCCAGCGCTACACGGTCCGCCCGGTGCTGAGGCCATGCTCGGCCCGGTCATCGGCTTCGTCCTTGAGGCTTCTGGCGAGCCGACCGTGTACGTCAGCGGCGATAACGCCTCGCTGCCGCTCGTCGAGCAGATCGCTGAGCGCTTTCCAGACATCGAGATCGCCATACTGTTCGCGGGCGCCGCTCGTGTGTCGAGCATCCCCGCAGATCTGACTCTCAGTTCAGTGGATGCCGCGGCCGCCGCTCGCATCCTCGGCGCCGCGCGCGTGGTCGGCCTCCACACCGAGGACTGGGAACACTTTACGGAATCGCGGGCTGAGCTCGAAGCGGCATTCGCAGACAGCGGGCTACTCGTGGCGACGCCGCGCGGGGTTACGGTCGAACTCTAGGGCTAGAACGTCGCGGTATCCGGGTCTGCACCCACGCGCCGGCCCTCGTCGAGACCGTCGATCGCGGCGAGTTCCTCCGCGGTGAGCTCGAAGCCGAAAACATCGAAGTTCTCGGCCATGCGCTCGCGCGAGTTCGACTTCGGGAAGACGATCAGGCCATTCTGCAGGTGCCAGCGGATGACCACTTGCGCGGGGCTCACCCCGTGCGCGACCGCGGCGCTACGGATCGGCGCTAGGCCGAACAGGTCGTACTTGCCCTGACCTAGCGGGCCCCACGACTCAATCTCGATGCCCTGTGAGCGGGCGAAGTCGCGCAATTCGCGCTGCACGAAGGCCGGGTGCAGCTCAATTTGGTCGACCGCTGGCACGGTATTGCTTTCAGCGATCACACGCTCGAGGTGCGGGCGGTGGAAGTTGGAAACACCGATCGAGGTCGCTTGACCCTTGGCCTTGATCTGCTCGAGCGCTAGCCAACTCTCGACGTACCGATCCTGGTCAGGCCGCGGCCAGTGGATCAGATACAGGTCGACACGGTCGAGGCCGAGCTTCTCGAGACTGCGATCCATCGCGTCAAAAGCCGACTGGGTTCCGTGATCGCTGTTCCACAGCTTCGTGGTGATGTAGAGCTCGTCTCTTGGGATGCCAGAAGCGGCGATCGCACGCCCGACGCCTTCCTCGTTCTTGTAGATGGCAGCGGTGTCGATGTGCCGGTAGCCGACGGCGAGCGCGTCGGAGACGATGCGTTCGGCTTCGGTCGGGTCGACAAGGAAGACGCCGAAACCGAGCTGTGGAATGGTGGTGCCGTCATTGAGGGCAAGGGTGGGAACAGTCATGCGTCCAATTTACGCCGCCCAGGGGACCTGCACCGCTCACGGTTCTGGGACGTGCCGCTCTTCGGGCCCGACGTATTCGCTCAGCGGCCGGATGAGCGCGTTCGACTCGAGCTGCTCCATGATGTGCGCCGTCCATCCGGTGATACGGGAGGCGACGAACAGCGGAGTGAACATCTCGGTGTCGAAGCCGATCAGGTGATACGC
>JBGSTT010000147.1:0-11636 GCA_041736385.1 Rhodoglobus sp.
CGGCTCGTCGTCGGCACCGTGCTGCTCGGCGTGGTCGTGCTCATCGGCCGCCGCTGGGTCGCTCCCACCCGCCGCGAGTGGCTGCTTATCGTCGGCTTCGGCGTCGCGTGGTTCGGCGCCTACAACATCGCCCTGAACATCGCCGAGCAGACGCTGGATGCCGGCACCACCGCGATGATCGTCAACATCGGCCCCATCCTCATCGCCCTCGGGGCCGGCGTGATCCTCAAAGAGGGCATCCATCGCTGGCTCGCGATCGGGGCCGGCGTCGCGTTCCTCGGCGTCATCCTCATTGGGATCGGCACCGGCGGAGGCTCGCTCGGGGATGGCGTCGGCGTGCTCTGGTGTCTGCTCGCGGCCGTCACCTACGCCGCAGGGGTGCTGTTCCAAAAGCCCGTGCTGAAGCGCCTGCCCAATGCCCAAGTAACCTGGTTGGGATGTGCGATCGGCATGGTCGCCTGCTTCCCTTTCACGGGGCAACTGGTCGCCGGGGTCGCGGATGCTCCGCTGCCTGCCCTGTTCGGCATCCTGTATCTCGGTGCGATCCCCACCGCGCTAGCCTTCAGCACTTGGGCGTACGCACTGTCGCGCATGCCGGCCGGCCAGCTCGGTATCTCGACCTACATCGTGCCTCCGCTGGCCATCCTCATGGGCTTCATCGCGTTCGCTGAAGTGCCGCCCCTGCTCGCCGTGATCGGCGGCGCCGTGTGTCTCGTCGGTGTCGCGCTCTCCCGGCGCCGGGTGCGGATTCCCGAACCAGCCGAAACCATGGCAGAATAGCGAGTCGAGTCCTGCGCCGTCCGACCCTCTAATCAGGCGCGGCAGGAATCCATCAGAGCTTTCGTGCCGAGTGTGCCCCCACGCTCACGGCTACCGGTTCGCCACCCAAGCATCAACATCAGGAGAATTGTGGCTGTAAAGATTCGTTTGAAGCGCATGGGCAAGATCCGTGCACCGTACTACCGCATTGTCGTCGCCGACTCTCGCTCAAAGCGTGACGGTCGATCGATCGAGGAGATCGGCAAGTACCACCCGACCGAGGAGCCGTCATTCATCGAGGTTGACTCTGCTCGGGCCCAGTACTGGTTGAGCGTCGGCGCACAGCCGAGCCCGCAGGTCGAGGCCATTCTCAAGTTGACAGGCGACTGGGGAATCTTCAAGGGTGACAAAGGTGCGAAGAGCACCGTCAGAACCAAAGAGGCCAAGGTCGAGTTCGTCGCTGACGAGAAGAAGAAGCCGGTTCTCAAGCCCAAGTCGGAGAAGCCGGTCGTCAAAGTTGAGGCTGATACAGCCGTACCGGCGGACGAGGTTGTTTCTGATGGCGCGATTGTTTCTGATGGCGCCGTTGTTTCCGATGGCGCGGTGGAGGAAGCTCCGGCCGCGGTCGAGGCTCCCGAGGTGGCTCCAGCAGGCGATGAGGCTCCCGAGGCGACTCCGGCAGGCGATGAGACCCCAGCAGACGCGGCACCCGTTGACACCGTCGACGACGCAGAAGCTGCTGACACTGCAGCAGAAGCAGCCAAGGCCTAGCCTTGCTCGCTCCCGCCCTCGAACACCTCGTCAAGGGGATTGTCGATCATCCCGAAGACGTGCGAGTCTCTGAGAAGAGCTCGCCGCGCGGCGACGTGCTTGAGGTGCGCGTGCATCCCGACGACCTTGGCCGTGTGATCGGCCGCGCCGGTCGCACTGCCAAGGCGTTGCGCACCCTGGTCTCGGCGCTCGCCGACGGGCGCCGGGTGCGTGTCGACGTCGTCGACACCGATCACTAGACGGTGGCCGATACGCGCGCAGCGCAGCCGACTGACACCCAGTTGCGGGTCGGACGGCTAACAAAAGCGCACGGACTCAAGGGCGCGATCAAGATCGAGCTTTATACGGATGTACCGGAGCGACGTTTCGTGCCTGGCGCAACGTTCGCACTACAAGTTCCTGACACGTCACCATGGTTCGGTAAGAAGCTCGAGCTCATCGAGCTCAAGTGGTACAACTCGCATCCCGTTGCGTTCTTCACCGGCGTGACCGAGCGCACGGCAGCAGAGTCGCTTATCAAGGCAATCCTGTGGATCGAACAGGACCTGGATGCTCCGTCAGATGAAGAGGATGCCTGGTTCGACCACCAATTGGTTGGCTTGCGTGTGCTCCGCGACGGCCTTGAGATCGGCGTCGTTAGCCAAGTCGACCATTTGCCCGCTCAAGACCTGCTGACCGTTGCGACGCCATCGGGGGAGGTACTCGTGCCGTTCGTGAAAGCGGTCGTGACCGCGGTCGATATCGATGCGGGAACGATGACGATGTCTCCGCCGCTCGGTCTGTTCGAGGAACTCGCAGACGACGCACTCGACCCGGCAGTCAGCACCATACCGGCCCAAGTGACCGTGGCACCCGCCCCGACCGTTGCGGATGACGGCGCGCGGTAGTTCGGCTACGCGTGCTGCGATCGGCGGCGCGCCATACGCTGGGGTCGTGCGCATTGATATCGTCACGATCTTTCCCGAGTTCTTCAGCGTGCTCGATATCTCGCTGCTCGGCAAGGCTCGCGAACGCGGCATCCTCGAGGTCAACGTGCACGATCTGAGGGACTTCACGCACGATGTGCACCGCAGTGTTGATGACACGCCGTATGGCGGTGGCGCAGGCATGGTCATGCGTCCAGAACCGTGGGGCGAGGCCCTCGATGCGACCGTCGGCCCGACATCCACCGTGATTTTTCCTTCAGCGGCTGGGGAGCGGTTTACGCAGTCTCTCGCCCGCGAGTTCGCAGAACACGACCACCTGATCTTCGGATGTGGTCGGTACGAGGGCATCGACCAGCGCGTCGTCGACTACGCGGCATCCGTCACCTCAGTTCGCGAGGTCAGCCTCGGCGACTATGTACTGAACGGCGGTGAGGTGGCCGCGATGGCCATGATCGAGGCTGTCGGACGACTCGTTGATGGCGTGATGGGCAATCCGATGAGCGCGGTGGAGGAAAGCCACTCAAACGGTTTGCTCGAGTACCCCAGCTATACCAAGCCAGCAGAATGGCGGGGGCGAGAGGTGCCAAGTGTGCTCTTGAGCGGCAACCATGCCGCCATCGCCGAGTGGCGCAGAGCGCAACAGCTTGAGCGCACCCGCCGGGTGCGGCCGGATTTGCTGGGGGAGTAGCTGGGAGGCCTGTGAGACCTCGGTCGCAGGCTCCCTTGGCGCTGGCGTCGCGGAAACGCTTTGCGTTTCTCTTAGCTCCAGCGCGCGTTTCCCTTAGCTCCAGCGCGCAGTTCTCTATGCTCCAGCGCGCGCTGTAAGCACCAGCGGTCCGGCAGCCGTCACCGCAACGGTGTGCTCGAAGTGGGCCGAGCGCGAGCCGTCGATACTGCGGAGGGTCCAGCCGTCCGGGTCAGTCACTATGCGATCGGTGCCAAGCATGAACCACGGCTCGATCGCGAAAACGAGACCCGGCTTGAGCTTGAGTCCGCGCCCAGCACGACCGTCGTTCGGTAGGTGTGGATCGCCGTGCATCTCGCGACCGACGCCGTGCCCGCCGAAATCAAGGTTGACCTTGAGCCCTGCCGTGGCTGCAACGTCGCCGATCGCCGCGGAGATATCGCCGATGCGGTTGCCGGCAACGGCCGCGGCGATCCCTGCGTCAAGTGCACGTGACGTCACGTCAATGAGCCGCAGGTCTTCCGCTCGTGCAGTTCCGACAGTAATACTGATGGCCGAGTCAGCAACCCAGCCGTCAACGGATGCCGCGAAGTCGAGTGAGAGCAGGTCGCCGTCGCGCAGCCGGTAGTCGTGGGGCAGTCCGTGCAGGGCGCCGTCGTTGACGGAGGTGCAGATCACCTTACCGAACGGGGAACCGCCGAACGAAGGGTGATAGTCGATGTAGCAACTCTCGGCCCCGCGGGCTCGAATCATCCCGTGGGCGAGCTCGTCAAGTTCGAGCAAATTCACCCCGACAGCGGATGCCGAGGACGTCGCGGTTAGCACGCTTGCCACAAACTCGCCGGCAACGCGCATCTGCTCGACCTCGGCGGGGGTCCGCAGTTCGATCATGCGCTCGGCGTCAGGCTCGCGTGAGGTGCGAGGATCTCACGCGATAGCACGCGCAGCTTGTTGGTGAACCGCTCGTCGCCCTCGCGCTCGTACACAAAGGCGCGGTGCAGCAGCGAGTCCGCAATCTCTACAAGAACTTCGAGGTCGAATGACAACTCAGGGGTGATGGTGATGCCGTACTTCATCGCGAGCAGTTCATTGAACCGATTGGCGATCAGCGTGTTGTTCGTGGCATTCGGTTGCAGAAATCGTTCATCAATGACATCGCCGAAATGCAGGGCGCGAAATCCCGGTTCGTTCTTGACGAGATCAACATAGGTGTCGATCACGTGATCGATGATGTCGAGCCAGTCACCGTTTGAGTCGTTGAGCCTCGCGTAAACACGCTCAGAAAAGCGGTCCAGATTGCGTGCGGCGAGGGCCAATAGCAACTGCTGGATGTTCGGAAAATATCGATAGACCACACCGACAGATGAACTCGATCTCGTTGCGACGGCGGTCGTTGTCAGTCCGTCAATACCGTGTTCATCGATGAGGCCGGCCGCGGCATCCATCAGATGGCTGATACGTGCTGCGCTGCGTTGCTGGATCGGCTCGGTCCGGACGGTAATTGAGGCCGGGATCAGGTCGAGTGCGGTGTTCATATGCTGTGTACTCCGTCAGTGTTCCATTACGACGATACCCTCTAAGTTATGTGGTTCCGTCGGGCGCTGTACTTCTGGCAGTTCGCCGCGGTGCTCGTTCTGCCGCTCTGGGTATTCATAGCCAGAGGCATTCTCGGCTCGAGCCTCGGCTGGGATCTTCTGCTCTTCGTGTTCCTCTGCCCGCTCTTGGCGATTTCCATGCTCATCGTCGTTGGCATCACCGTCGCTCGCAAGGCGGTGCGGGCCACGCGCAGCGTTTCCTGGCTGGATGCCGCGGTGCTCACCGTCTGGCACGGCCTCATCATCACCTTCGGGTTCGTTGATACCAGTTGGGTCGCCGCGCTCGTGGTGATTGCGGCAATCGCGGCATTCTGGATCGCGATTGGACAGCTTGTGATCGAAACCCGCGACCGCGTTCGTGGCGTCATGGCGGGCTTTGAGGAGGCAGCTCGTGCCGATCGGTCTTCGACAACGCCGGCCGCGCCAATTCACGACGGCAACGTCATCATCGTGTATCCGAGCGAGACTCGCGCTGAACCCTGATTGTGTGACAAACTGATGGTTTGTGCTCGCGCGCGACTCTGCCACAGGGGAGTCGGTATCGCCCTGATCACGACCAAAGCATCACAATTCCCCTTCACACCCAACACCGATAACCCGCGTTCGACCTGTGGCGGTCGCAGAGAGCGAATGACCATGCACATCCTCGACAGCGTCGATGCAGCATCACTCAAAGACAACATTCCTGACTTTCGTGCCGGCGATAACGTCAAGGTTCACGTCAACATCATCGAAGGCACGCGTTCGCGTATTCAGGTGTTCCAGGGTGTCGTCATCGGCCGGTCTGGTGAAGGCGTTCGCGAGACGTTCACCGTTCGCAAGGTCAGCTTCCAAGTTGGTGTCGAACGGACCTTCCCCGTGCACTCCCCGGTGATCGACCACATCGAGATTGTTACTCGCGGAGACGTTCGCCGCGCCAAGCTTTACTACCTGCGCAACCTTCGCGGCAAGAAAGCGAAGATCAAGGAAAAGCGCAGCTTCTAGGGAGATGTGCCCCGCCGCCACACAGATTGGTGGCGCCCCCGGCGGCTTACACTTGCTGGGACCTCAGGGGAGAAATGACCGAAGAATCGCGGCCAGCCGCATCGGGTGTGATCGCGGCAGCAGCGAGTCCTGATCCTGCTGGCTCGAACCAACCGGATGCCTCGCGCAGTCGTTCCCGGAGCGTGTGGATCTTCTTCCGCGACCTTCTGATCATCATCGTCGCTGCGCTGCTGATTTCGTTCCTGATCAAGACGTTCCTGATTCGGTCGTTCTACATTCCTTCTTCATCGATGGAACAAACGTTGCTGATCAACGACCGGATCATCGTCAACCAGTTGACACCGGACCTGATCCCGATTGAGCATGGCGATATCGTCGTGTTCCGCGATCCTGGTGCGTGGCTACCGCCGACCCCCCAAGTGGAAGTGAACTGGGCCGTCGGAGCCGTCGACGCGGTACTGGCGTTCGTCGGTTTGATCGCACCGGACAGCAACGAGCACCTCATCAAGCGGGTGATCGGTCTGCCGGGTGACACGGTCGTGTGTTGCGATGACTTCGGGCAGCTCACGGTGAACAACGTTCCACTCAACGAGCCGTACATCACAATTCCCACCGATGTGACGAAAGCAACTCGTGACGATTTCGCCGTCACCGTACCAGACGGTTCGCTCTGGGTCATGGGTGACAACCGATACAACTCCGCAGATTCGGCCTTCCATCGCAACGATCCGACCGGCGGCTTTGTGCCGCTCGATAACGTAGTCGGTCGAGCCCTTGTCGTGAGTTGGCCGGCCGACCGCTGGGCGTGGCTCGACAACTACCCGGCAACGTTCTTCGGAGTCGACGGCACTGTCAGAAGCGATATCGAGTAGCTCAGCATGGTGGCACAGCAGCCGACTCGCGACGTCGAGGAATCGTTGCTCGCGGCGGGCGCGAGGTTCGTCATCGGGTGTGATGAGGTCGGCCGCGGCGCGATTGCTGGTCCGGTCGCGGTCGGACTCGCCGCGGTCGCGCAGGGTCTCGGCGAGCATCCTGTTGGGTTGCGTGACTCAAAACTGCTGAGCGAAAAGCGCCGAGAGGTAATCGCACCCGCAGCGGCCGACTGGGCGCGAGCCTCCGCGGTCGGCTTCGCTTCCGCCGCTGAAGTTGACGAGTTCGGCATCATTGCGGCGCTCGGCCTCGCGGGTCGCCGCGCGCTTATCGAACTCCACGAGATCGGGGTCGCGATTGCCGACAGCGTTGTGCTGCTGGATGGCGCACACGATTGGGTCACGCCAGCGCTCAATTCGCCTCCTCGGGTTGTGACGCGTGTCAAGGCTGACCGCGATTGCGCGGCGGTCGCCGCGGCATCCGTGATCGCCAAGGTGCGTCGTGACCGCATCATGATTGAGGCGGATGCCGCGTGCCCCGGCTATGGCTGGAGCGGGAATAAGGGTTATGGCTCTGCTGCCCACTTCGCGGCCATCGCCGAACTGGGAACAACCTCGATGCACCGACTTACTTGGCTCCACAATCGCAGTCGCGGGTTGTCAACCCTCGAGCCACTCACGCACGTCGAAGGGGTGTGATGGGAGTAGCTGCCAGTTGTTGTGACAGCAATGCCGCAGCGCTAGGCTTTGCACTGCTTCCGCCATTCCATCGTCGCCATTCGACCGCGATCGCGGTCATCACGTCAGGAGCAACAATGAGCACCATGACCCGTCGCGTCACTGCACCCATTGCCATCGTCATTGCCTTGGCAATGGCACCGGCACTGACCGGCTGCTTTGGCAACCCGATCGAAGGCATTATTGAGGGCGCAACCGGAGGGCAAGTTGACCTCGGTGGTACCACGATTCCCGATGGCTACCCTACTTCTGAGGTGCCCATCGCCAACGGCGAGATTGTCTTCGGTGCATCGCTCGGTAACGCAGAAGGCCGCGTGTTCAACGTGACGGTGCGGGTTCCGAACGCACAGGCGATCGACGGTATCAAGGCGCAGTTGGAGGCCGTTGGTTTCGAGTCACAAGGTGCGTTCGAGGGCTCGACAGCCGAGGGCGGCACCTTTATCGCAACGACTGACAAGTGGGGCGTCCTGGTCGTGGTCGGCAAAGACAGCGACGACAGTTTCATCGCCAATTACACCGTCACTTCGGCAGAGCAGGTCGGCGGCTGAGCTCCGCGCGCGCTGAACAGCAGACCTTTCGAGAGCAGGAAGGCGGGTTCGCAAATCAGGGCCTGCCGAGCCGCATTGCGACGTGCCTGATCGCCCTCGTGCTCGGAGTGTTTGCGGGTGTCATCTTCACTGTCAGTCATCAGGCAACCATCGAGATGGCCGGTGTAAACGTGCCGTGGGGAATCATCGCTGCGATTCTCTTGACGAGCGCGCTCCTGGCGGGGCTTCGCCTCGTGTTTGGTACCCGGATCGTGCCGGGCTTTGCCGCGGGAGGGCTTCTACTGGCCGCTGGTATCCTTGCGCTGCCCTCGCAGGGCGGGTCGATTCTTGTTCCGGACAGCGTCGTTGGCTACGTCTGGAGCTTCTCGCCGGCGCTGATCGCAGCGATCGTGCTTGGCTTGCCGAAACTGCCTCCCCGTCGGCCTCAAAGAGTGGCCCCAAGTTCGGCGGCTAAGATCGAAGACACCCCCGCGTCGAAAGGTTCCGATCTGCCGTGACCTATGTCATTGCTCAGCCCTGTGTCGATCTCAAGGATCGTGCGTGCATCGATGAGTGCCCGGTCGACTGCATCTATGAGGGCGATCGTATGCTTTACATCCATCCGGATGAATGCGTCGACTGCGGGGCCTGCGAGCCCGTATGCCCCGTCGAGGCGATTTACTACGAAGATGATCTGCCATCGAAGTGGGCGGACTACTACAAGGCCAACGTCGAGTTCTTCGACGAGGTCGGTTCGCCGGGTGGCGCAGCCAAGGTCGGCGTGATCCACAAGGATCATCCGCTTATCGAGGCGCTCCCCGTTGGCAGTGCCGGGGACTGAGTGCCGCGCTCTCCACTGGCTCTTCCCGATTTTCCGTGGGATCTGCTGAGCCCGTTTGCTGAGCGGGCCCGCTCGCATCCTGACGGCATTGTCGATCTCTCGATCGGTTCTCCCGTCGACCAGAGTCCAGCCGTTGCGCGGGAGGCACTGATAGTTGCAGCCGACTCGCACGCGTACCCACTGACTGCCGGATCCGTTGCGCTGCGCGAGGCCATTGTTGAATGGTTTGCACGGCGTCGCGGTGTGCCTGATCTGTCGATCGCGAACGTCATGCCGAGTATCGGATCAAAGGAATTAGTCGGCCTGCTGCCGCTGTTTCTCGGGCTCGGCAAGTCAGACACTGTCGTGCATCCCAGAATCGCGTACCCGACCTACGCGATCGGCGCCGCCATCGTCGGAGCCTCGGTTGTGGCATCCGACGACCCGGCCGACTGGCCGTCATCGACCAAGCTCGTCTGGGTCAACAGCCCCGGCAATCCCACCGGGCGCGTACTCACTGCTGCCGAACTTCGCCGCGCCGTCGAGCGCGCACGAGAGCTAGGCGCCGTGATTGCGAGCGACGAGTGTTACGCCGAATTCAACTGGGTTGGCAGCGAGCCGACCACCTCGATCTTGAATCCGGATGTCATCGCCGGCGACCGCAGTTCGGTGCTTGCTCTCTACTCCCTATCGAAGCAGTCCAACCTCGCCGGCTATCGCGCCAGCTTTGTTGCCGGCGATAGTGAGTTGATCGCCGAGCTCTTGGCGGTGCGGAGGCACGCGGGACTCATTCCGCCAGCGCCGATACAGGCAGCAACGGCAGCCGCACTTTCGGACGAGACGCACGTTTCGGTCCAGCGTGATCGCTATCGGGCGAGGCGCGCGAGACTGCTTCCAGCGCTGAAGTCGGCTGGGTATCGAATTGATGACAGCGAGGCCGGTCTCTACCTGTGGGCAACCCAGGGGCAGGATGCGTGGACAACCGTCGGTGAACTCGCGGACGCCGGTATTCTGGTCGTCCCGGGCTCCTTCTACGGTGATCACGCAGCGGAGCACGTGCGCATTGCGCTCACGGCCACGGATGACGCGATTGCGGACGCTGTCGCGCGGCTCGCCTTGCTTTCGTAGAAACGACAGGCTGTCCTAGAGACCAGAGACTCTCCTAGATAGCAGAGATCCGGGCGGCGGCTCGCTCCCAACCGCTGTAAGCATCCTCTAATTGCCGAGCCTCGGCTTTGGCGGCGATCACAGTGGTTCGACGCTGCTTATAGGCTGTAGGAGTGGATGACGTAGCTGAAGAGCCCGAGGTTGCGACCCTGCACTTTCCCGGGGGAACTGCCGAGTTCCCGATCCTGCGTGGCACAGACGGTCAGGAAAGTATCGATATCTCGACCTTCATGAAGCAGACCGGTTACGCGACCCTCGACCAAGGCTTCGTCAATACCGCATCGACGCGCAGTGCGATCACCTACATCGATGGAGACGAGGGAATTCTGCGCTATCGCGGCTACGCGATCGAAGATGTCGCCAAGAACTCGACCTACCTCGAAGTGGCGTGGCTACTCATCTACGGCGAACTGCCGACCGCTGACGAACTCGCTGTATTCGACGAGAAGATTCGTCGTCATACGCTCCTGCACGAGGACCTCCGTCGATTCTTCGACGCCCTACCGCACAACGCGCATCCCATGTCGGTTCTATCATCCGCGGTGTCGGCACTGTCAACGTACTACGAGGATTCGCTTAATGTGCACGACCCGGTTCAAGTCGAGATCTCGACGATCCGGCTGCTCGCCAAGCTTCCAATCATCGCGGCCTACGCGCACAAAAAGTCACTCGGTCAGGCTCTGCTGTATCCAGACAACTCCCTGAGCTTCGTCGACAACTTTCTGAAACTTAATTTTGGCACGATGGCTGAGCCGTACGAAGTAGACCCGGTGGTTAGCCGCGCCCTCGACCGTCTGCTGATCCTGCACGAAGACCACGAGCAGAACGCTTCGACCTCGACCGTGCGACTCGTCGGCTCAACAGAGGCCAATATTTTCGCCTCGATTTCCGCTGGAATTAATGCGCTGTACGGCCCGCTCCACGGCGGCGCCAACGAGGCAGTGCTCAAAATGCTTGGCGAGATCAAGGCGTCTGGCGAGGGCGTCGAGAAGTTCGTGGAGCGTGTCAAGAACAAGCAAGATGGCATTCGCCTCATGGGGTTCGGCCACCGGGTGTACAAGAGCTTCGACCCACGAGCCAGGCTCATCAAGGAGAGCGCAGACGAGGTGCTAGAAGCACTCGGGGTGCAGGATGATCTGCTCGACATTGCCAAAGAGCTCGAAGCTGTGGCGCTCGCCGATGACTACTTCATCGAGCGCAAGCTCTACCCGAACGTCGACTTCTACACCGGCGTGATCTATAAGGCGATGGGTTTCCCGCCTCGCATGTTCACCGTGCTCTTTGCGATCGGCCGACTTCCTGGCTGGATTGCTAACTGGCGCGAAATGAACGAGGATCCCCGCACCAAGATCGGTCGCCCGCAGCAGTTGTACACGGGTGCAACCCATAGAGCTTGGCCAGAGCGCTAGCCCAGCGAGCGAGCGCGGAGCGTTAGCCGAGAGCGTCAGCCCAGTTCGCGGACCCGCAAACGGGCATCGCGAATGACGATTGACGCCGTTGTCGCCGCGGCAAAGCTGCACTGCAGCGCGAGGGTCAACTCGGGCAGATCGAAGTCGCCTTCCGCAGTCAATCGAACCCACTCGGCCGGCTTCGCAGATCGATCAAGGTCGTCGAAGAACTCGATTCTGGCCGCCGTGTCGACGACTCGGCAGTCGAGCTCACCGGCGGGTCCGGTTGGCGCGACCAGCACATCCAGCCCGTAGTCGACGCGGTATCGACCGTCAGCGATGGTGAGGTTCAGGATCGAAATGGATTCGCCCGCAGCGAAGCTGCCGGCGACGGTGAGATCGCGACC
>JBGSTT010000159.1:0-26566 GCA_041736385.1 Rhodoglobus sp.
GGCCTGGCGGAGTCAAAGCGATTCCAGCCGAGGTGACTTCCCGCCCAGTAGCGCTGGCGGTACTGGTGGTCAGACATGAAGTCTTGGAACGTCATCGGGTTTCGCACGGGGGCACCGGCGCCCCGGTAGTCCGGAATGCCAGAGTCAGTACTGATGCCCGCTCCCGTCAGGACGGCGATCGTCCGACCGGAAAGCACCTCAGCCGCGGCACCCAGTTCTGGGCTCGCGACGATCTGTTCGACTTGATCGACGGCCTCGGCGCGTGGCGCAGACTGCATCATCGCCATCAGCACTCCGTTCCCAGTCAGTGGCTCAAGACTAAGTCGCCAAGTTTTCCGGTATGTTTCGTACTTGCTGGCAGTCGCGACGCGGGGGAGGTGCGGTTGTGCCGATAATCCCCGTCGCTGAACTCGGACACGCCGGGCTTACCGATTTCACCGACCTCACTGATGTCGCACTGCGACGAGTGAGCGAACCCGCGGGTGGCTTGTACATTGCCGAGGGACGCAAAGTCATCGAGCGAGCCATTGCTGCGGGACACCGACCCCGTTCGCTGCTGCTGCAGCGCCAGTGGCTCCCGGACTTCGAACCGCTTCTCGGCGAATGGGACATTCCGATCTTTGTTGCCGAAGCGGAGTTTCTCGAAGAACTCACGGGCTTCGACATGCACCGCGGCGCCCTCGCTGCGATGCACCGACCGACATTGCCGGCAGTCGAGAGGCTGTTGGCGGATGCTCGGCTGGTCGTTGTGCTCGAGAACATCGTCGATCACACGAACGTTGGCGCGATCTTTCGTTCGGTAGCCGGGCTCGGCGCGGATGCCGTGCTCATCTCCCCGCGTTGCGCCGACCCGCTGTACCGCAGAAGCGTGCGCGTGAGCATGGGGACTGTACTGCAGGTGCCGTGGACGCGCTTGCCAGACTGGCCGCTCGGGGCGCAGCAACTGCATGCCGCTGGATTCCACTTGGCGGCACTTGCCCTCGACGACACAGCAGTACCGCTCGACTCGTTTGCAGCGAGCGCCCCAGAGCGAGTTGCGCTCCTCCTCGGAGCTGAGGGTGATGGACTCACCCGCGCAGCGATCGGTGTCGCGGACAGCGTTGTCACCATCCCGATGCTCCACGGGGTCGACTCACTCAACGTTGCCGCGGCGAGCGCTGTTGCAATCTATGCAATCGCCCTGAGCTTGGGTCGAATGGCAGCAACACCCTGAGGATCGGTTCGCTCCTGGTTGGGGCTGTCCGCATGGTCGTGTGGTCCTTCTTCGATCCTTCGAATGCCGAGGTCGCCGCAAGCTCGTCATTAGGATTGCCGGGTGCAGCCCACTAGCCGAGAGCCCGCTCGAAGCCGGATGTTCGCACGCAGGCGCATCCTGGTGGGTACTGGACTTACGGTTGGCCTTGCTCTTGGTTTCTATCTGCCGTTGACGTTGCTTGCACCGATCGACCCGGTGCCCGCGCAGGTTTTGGCTGTTCCACTGCCAACGATGAATCCAGCGCAAATCAGTTTTCCGGAGTACGGTGCCGTGGCGGTCGGGGCGATCGGCTACGACGGCGTTCTCGCGAGCTCTGGAAGTTCAGAAGCACTCCCGATCGCGTCGATCACCAAAATCGTGACCGCGCTGGTTTCTCTGGATGCTCGGCCGCTCGCCCCCGGAGAGGCGGGTCCCGGAATCGTACTTTCTGAGCTCGACGCACAGTTCTACCGGGAGCAAGTCGCCGATGGCGGCAGTGTCGCGCCCGTTGTCGATGGTGTCACGATCTCCCAATACGCCATGCTCCAGCTCATGCTCCTGCCTTCCGCGAACAACTATGCGGAATCGATGGCGAACTGGGCGTTTGGCTCGGAAGAGGCGTTCTTGACAGCAACGCGATCCTGGCTCGATCAGCACGGGCTCGCCGCCACCACCATCACAGATCCGACCGGCATCTTGCCGAGCAACGTCAGCACATCGACCGAGCTCGTTGAGCTGGCCAGGCTTGCCGTTGAGAATCCCGTGATCTCGGAGATCGTGGCAACGCTGAGCGCCGAGATACCGGGAATCGGGACCGTCGAGAATACGAACAGCTTGCTGGGTCGTGACGGCGTCGACGGAATCAAGACCGGAACTCTCGACGAGGCCGGCTACTGCCTGCTGTTCTCGGCCGACTACGTCGTTGGCGGCGAGACAGTCACACTCATCGGTGCCGCCCTTGGCGGGCCGGACCGACCGACACTGAACGACAACATCAGCTCGTTGCTGGTCGGAACTGTCGCCGGTTTTCAGAGCGTCGAGCTCGTAACAGCAGGCCAACCCATCGCTGAGTACGAGACGGTATGGGGGGATGACTCCACCGCGGTTGCCGCAGAGTCGCGCTCGATCGTGACCTGGGCTGGGTCCTCGATCACGACCCTCGTCGAATCGGAGACTGTGCTTTACGGTGACGCGGGCCAAAACGTCGGAGAGATTAGCTTTGCCGTCGGCGACCGGATCGTGACCGTGCCCATCGAACTCGATTCAAAGATCGCTGACCCCGGGCCGTGGTGGCGCTTGACGAATCCCTCTGCGCTGTTCTGACCGAATCTGTGGATTTACCGAGACAGTTGGCTCTGCGCGCCGCTTGCACCATACCCTCCGCCTCCGCCAGTAAGCTCGAATTATCCGAGCGTTTGCTCGCTTCAAGTGGCTGCGAAGTCATTCGACTCCCGTGGAGCCATGTGTCTTCTCTCATCGCCTCTGGCGCATCGACCTCATCAAACGACCGTGTGATTCGCACCGGAGATCGCGGGGTAGCCAACCCGATGAGCGAGTTCGCCGCGTTGATGAGAACGATCCGCGAATCTGGGCTGCTGCGTCGTCGCCGCGGCTTCTACATTGCCGTCTTCGCCGTGATCACCGTGGCCATGGTTGGCGCGTGGTTCGGGTTCGCAGCGCTGCAGGGGTCGTGGTTCATCCTCCTTATTGCGGCCGCTCTGGGAATCATCTTCACCCAGTACGCCTTTATCACCCACGAGCTCGCACATCGACAAGTCTTTGAGTCCGGAAAGACCAACGACTTTCTCGGTCGAATCATGGCTGATCTCGTGGTTGGCATCAGCTATTCGTGGTGGATGTCTAAGCATTCGCGCCACCACGCAAACCCCAACGTTGTTGACAAAGACCCAGACATCGAGACTGACTTCATCATCTTCCAGCAGGACAAGGCAGAGGGTCTCACCGGCATCAACAAGTTCATGGCACACCGACAGGGCTATCTGTTCTTCCCAGTGCTGATCTTCGAAGGCTTCAACCTTCACCGGCACGCGTTCATAACCGTGTTCTCGAAAGGCGCGGTGGATAAGCGGGCCCTCGAGATCGTGCTCCTGCTCGTGCGCAACATCAGCTACGTCGCGGTTATCTTCGCGTTCCTGCCCCTCGGAATGGCGTTCGCGTTTCTCGGCGTCCAGCTCGCTGTCTTCGGGGTCTACATGGGCGCGTCCTTTGCCCCGAACCACAAGGGGATGCCCATTCTGCCGCGCGAATCAAAAGTCGACTTCCTGCGTCGTCAGGTACTCACCAGCCGCAACATCCGCAGCGGCCACTTCATGAATCACTTTATGGGCGGACTTAACTATCAGGTCGAGCACCACCTGTTCCCGACCATGCCGCGCCCGCACTTGAAGCGGGCGGGGGAGATCGTTCGGGAGTACTGCGAGAGCCGTGGCATCCTTTACACAGAGGTGAGTCTGTTGACCTCCTATCGCATCGTGATCAGGTACCTCAACCAAGTCGGGCTCGGCGCTGCAGGCGATCCTTTCGATTGCCCGGCGGCCGGACGAACGGGATACTCCGGACTGGCTGTCTAAAGGAACGCGGCCTAGAACGTACGGGGCCTAGAACGTAGGTCTCTTGGGGCTCAGTTCGTCACCAGAAGACTCGTTTCGAAGGCGACGCACGACCCAAGGTACGAGATGCTCGCGGGCCCACACGAGGTCATCGGCGCGCGCACGCCGCCACTGTCGAGCGGGAAGCGGTACAGGATTGAACGGCCGCAACGTATTCTCAACGTTGAGCGCAGCCAGGGCCATCCTCGCAATCGTGTGGTGCCCAATCGGCGAGAAATGTAGTCGGTCCTGATCCCACATTCTGGGGTCGGAGAGCTCGCGCAGCGCCCACATGTCGGCAACGATCGCGTCGTGGTTTTGGGCGATCGTGCGAAGGTTCTCGTTGTAAATGGCAACCTTGCTACGGGATCTGCGCAGCACAGGCGTCATGCCGATATCGGGTCCGGTGAACATGAGAACCGTTGCTCCGTCGCGCCGCAGTGTCCTCATGAACTTGTCGAATCTCGCCGCGATGGCGTCTGGATCCGTCCCAAGTCGAATGATGTCGTTGCCACCAGCTGAAACACTGATCAGATCAGGTTTGAGCTCGAGTGCCGCTTCGGCCTGTTCGTCGACGATCTGTTGCAGGACTTTGCCGCGAACAGCGAGGTTCGCGTAGGCGAAATCGTCGACTGGCTCAGCGAGCACCTCTGCGACCCGATCGGCCCACCCGCGGTGGCCGCCGATGCTCTGAGGCTCAGGGTCTCCAATACCTTCCGTGAACGAATCGCCGATCGCCACGAATCTGCGCCAGGGGTGAAGGGTTGTCATTGCTCTAGCTATACCCCGTTCCGATCGCGATCGCTATGACTAAAGTCCCTAGTTCAGATCCAATTCTGGGCGTACGCTCGACAGTTGCCCCGATGTTCGTGGCATTTTCCTGAAGAACTGGAGTTCATCATGGGTATCATCGCCTGGATCGTCCTTGGATTAATCGTTGGGGCCATTGCAAAGGCCATTCTTCCCGGAAGAGGGGCCGGCGGGTGGATCCTCACCCTCGTGCTCGGCGTCGTTGGCGCACTCGTTGGCGGCTTCCTCGGGAGCCAATTATTCGGGGTCGGCCTGCAGGGCTTCTTCGATATCACGACGTGGTTGCTCGCCATTGGTGGAGCGGTTCTCGTACTTGCCATCTACGGCCTCGTAACGCGCGGAAGCCGGCGCCGCTAAGGCTCAGCTTGTTGCACCAGAGCAGGGCGGATGTCGGTACTCCCGGCGCTCGCCCTGCTTTCGGTTGGCGCGGCAAACGGTACCGTCGGCCGTTGCTGCGAAGATGGCGTTATGGGCAAGCAGGACGGGCGAGATCGACAAGTGTCCGCCGCGAGCGTCGACGACTCGACCGCGACGATTCTGCACGTCGACATGGATGCGTTCTACGCATCGGTTGAATTGCTCGATCATCCGGAGCTTGTTGGTAAGCCTGTCATCGTTGGTCATCGATCGTCGCGATCCATCGTCACGGCAGCCAACTATGAGGCACGAAAGTTCGGCGTCAACTCAGCGCTACCGATGTCGATCGCTCTTCGGCGCTGCCCGCAAGCCATCGTTCTTGAGCCTCACTTCGAGCGCTACAGCCACTATTCGAACATTGCCATGGCGATCTTCGAAGACTTCACTCCGAGCGTCGAAAGGCTCGGCATCGACGAGGCCTTTCTGGATGTCGCATCCGCTCGATCGGTCTTCGGGTCCCCGATGCGCGTCGCTGAACAACTGCGTGCGCGCATGCGTGCCGAGACCGGCCTCGTCTGCTCCGTGGGGGCCGCATCGACGAAGTTCGTCGCGAAGATCGCATCTGGCATGTCGAAGCCAGATGGCTTGCTTGTGATCCCACATTCAGAAACCATTGCCTTTCTGCACCCGTTGCCAATCGGCAAACTCTGGGGGGTTGGACCGAAGAGCGAAGAGTTGCTGCGTTCACGCGGCATCCACACCGTTGGCGCTCTTGCCGCGACAGATCAAGAAGCGCTGCGCCGCATTGTCGGTGAATCGAGCGGACAGCGCCTGCACGAGCTCGCGTGGGGGATCGACCCTCGAGCGGTCGAGGCCGGTCGCGAAGAGAAGAGTGCCGGGCACGAAATCACCTTTGAGCACGATGTAACGGAGCCTCGGGTGATCCAGCGTGAGCTGCTGCGCATGTCCAACCTCGTCGCTGTGCGCTTACGCGGAGCGGGGCTGCTGGGCAGAACCGTTGTCGTGAAGGTGCGCTACGGCGACTTCACCACAATCACTCGGTCGCGCACCATTGCCGAACCAACGGATCTCGGGCGCCGCATTTACCAAGAGGCCATCGATATTCTTGAGACGCTCTCATCCGAAAACAGGCGCGGCGTTGATTCCAGTGCCATCCGGCTCATCGGCGTGCGCGCGGAGCATCTCGTGAGCTCGGACTCAGTGCAGCAAGGGTTATGGGACGAGAACGATGGCTGGCGGGAGGCTGAGCAGGTGATGGATGCCGCGACCGCGAAGTTCGGGGTCGGCTCAGTTCGGCCGGCTCGACTCGTCGGACACACCGCGCTTGAGCGGCCCCGTCTCGGTCAGCGCGACTGAGCGACAAAGAAGCGCGTACAGTCATATCAAGTGAGCATGAGTTTGCCCGAGCGAGCGTTTCCCGGGCCAACCGTCGGGACTTTCGCAGTCGAGCACCTTTCGCCGGCCTACCCGGAGCGCGCGGCCCGTGGCACCGCCGAAAAGCTCCGTGCTTGGCAAGCGGAGGCCCTCGATCGCTACTTCGAAGATGAACCCCGCGACTTTCTTGCCGCCGCAACGCCGGGAGCCGGCAAGACGACGTTCGCCCTACGATTGGCAGTCGAGCTCATCGCGCGAAAGGTCGTCAACCGGGTCACTGTTGTCGCCCCAACCGATCACCTAAAACGCCAGTGGGCCGACGCCGCCCATCGCGTCGGCTTGCGCCTCAATCCAGCACACGCCAACGGTGCCAGCTGGGGCGGGCGGCGCTTTCACGGTATGGCGGTGACCTATGCCCAAGTTGCCGTGCGTGCGAGTCTGCACCGCGAGATCACCGAGTCTGCGCGCACACTCGTGATTCTCGACGAGATCCACCACGGAGGGGACGCGTTGAGTTGGGGCGACGCAATCCGAGAAGCGTTCGGCCCGGCAACCCGCAGACTCTCGCTGACGGGAACCCCGTTCCGCAGCGATACTGCTCCGATCCCGTTCGTGACCTACCAGCAGAACGAAGCGGGTATCCGCGTGTCGAGCACCGACTACGCATATGGCTACGGCCGGGCACTCAGCGACGGAGTGGTTCGCCCGGTGATCTTTCTGGCGTACGCCGGCCAGATGCGGTGGCGCACGCGGATGGGCGACGAGATGGTCGCACGTCTCGGCCAAGGCGACACGAACGATGTCACCGCCCAGGCTTGGCGAACAGCGCTCGATCCGCATGGTCAGTGGATGCCATCGGTGCTGCGGGCCGCAAACACTCGCCTGAGCGAAGTTCGCAACAGTGTTCCGGATGCTGGCGGGCTCGTGATCGCGACCAACCAAGACTCAGCGCGGGCCTACGCGCTGCTCCTACGCGATATCACTGGGGAGGAGCCGACTCTCGTCTTGTCAGACGAGGCCGAGTCATCAGCCAGGATCGACGGTTTTGCCGCCAGTCAAAGCCGCTGGATGGTCGCCGTTCGCATGGTGTCAGAAGGTGTTGACGTACCGCGGCTCATGGTGGGGGTATACGCGACGTCGGCAGCTACGCCCTTGTACTTCGCTCAGGCTGTCGGACGTTTCGTTCGAGCCAGACGTCGCGGCGAGACCGCGTCGATCTTCGTGCCGAGCGTTCCGAGCCTCATAGACCTCGCCGCAACGCTCGAGCTTGAGCGCGATCATGCGCTCGATCGCAATGCAGACTCAGCTACAGCGGAAGAAGGAGAGCCGGGCAACGAGCTTCTCGATGACGCGCTGCTCGAGCAAGCTGAGGCGAACGAATCCGCGTCAAGTGCCCTTGCGGATGGCTTCGTTTGGCAGGCCATCGAATCGGATGCGAATTTTGACCGTGCGCTGTTCGACGGCGAGGAATTCGGGTTCGCCGCTGCGATCGGCAGCGATGAAGAGCTCGACTTTATCGGGCTGCCTGGCATTCTGGAACCGGATCAGGTTCGGGAACTCCTCCGCCAGCGACAGGCGCGGCAATCGCGTCGGTCTACTGTTGGCTCTTCATCGCGGTTGGCGGCGCCAGCGCCGGTGACACCACAGCCGCTCTACCGCACATTGAGCGAACAGCGAACTCTGCTGAACTCACTCGTTGGGATGCGCGCAAAAACAACAGGAGTGCCGCACGGTGTCATCCACGCCGAATTGCGCCGCGTGTGCGGTGGACCCGCGGTCGCGCAAGCGAGCGTGGCGCAGCTGCAGTTCAGGATCGACTCAGTGCGCGCGAGCATGCGCTCGTGAGTGCAGCAAGGCTCCAGCCCTGCATGTGCGGCCAAGTGCAGGCGGTAGCGTGAAGTCATGACTTTTCTGTCCCAAGCCGTCGCCGTCCTTGCCGCCGTGCCAGCCACTGGCGACGAAGAACTCACAGGGGTTGCGCGCTGGGCGGTCGACCTTATGAACGCACTTGGCGCACCCGGTGCGGGAATCGCGATCTTCATCGAGAACGTGTTCCCACCGATCCCGAGCGAAATCATCCTGCCGCTGGCCGGCCTCGCGGCATCCCGCGGTGACTTGCAACTGGCTGAGGTGCTGTTGTGGACCACGGCAGGCTCGTTGCTCGGAGCGATCTTGCTCTACGCGCTCGGGGCCCTGCTCGGCGCCGAGCGGCTGAGGGCCATCGCCCGGCGGGTACCGCTTCTGAAGGTCTCTGACATCGACAAGTCGGTCGCTTGGTTCGATCGGCACGGTGCCAAGGCAGTCTTCTTTGGGCGGATGCTGCCCATCTTCCGCAGTTTGATTTCGATTCCCGCGGGCATCACGCGGTTGAATCTGTTGCTCTTCGCGCTCCTGACCTTTCTCGGCAGTTCGATCTGGAACACACTCTTCGTGCTCGCTGGCTACATGCTTGGAGAGAACTGGACGGTCGTCGAGCCGTTCGCCAACGTGCTGCAGTACGTCGTGATCGGCGCGGTACTTCTCCTGATCGTGATCTTCGTGGTGCGGCGGGTGCGTGAACGCGCCCCGGTCGAGGAGTAGCTAGGTCTTCCCGGTGGCAATGGCGGCTCCCCAATGAGAAACGCCCCGGCCGAGGCCGGGGCGTTTCTTTACTGAGCTATCAAGATCAGAGGGGACGGATGTTCTCCGCCTGAGGACCCTTGGGTCCTTGGGTGATGTCGAACTCAACCTTCTGGTTCTCGTCGAGTGACTTGTAGCCGCTCGAAGCGATTGCAGAATAGTGGGCGAACACGTCAGGACTTCCATCCTCAGGGGCGATGAAACCAAAGCCCTTTTCCGCGTTGAACCACTTAACGGTACCTAATGCCATGTAAAACTCCTCCAGGAGCGTTCATCTGGCCCCGACAGTCGAGGCCACACCAGCCGGTCCTGGGACAGACAGGTGCTAGCCCAAGGGTATAGCAGTACTCGGCTGTGTGTACCATGCGTTACGAAAATGGTGCGAGATGGTGACAAAGCGTTCATTCGGCACGACAGCCCGAATTTCTCTGGTTCTCACTAGCGAAAGTCGCGCGACTTCGTGCTCGGTGCCATTCGGAGCGGCTCGAAGCGATCAGCGACAAGGTTGGCGACCCCCTCTGGGGAGCGCTCAAGAATCCCGCGAACGATCATCGCCGGGCTCTCCCGCACGATCCGACGGTAGCGATCCCACAGGCCCACACTGCAGATGACATTGATGAGCCCAGTCTCATCCTCGATGTTGATGAAGGTGATGCCGCTCGCCGTCGCCGGGCGCTGACGATGCGTGACAACTCCGCCGATCTCAATCCGACGCCCAGACTCCGCCGTCGCGAGCTCAGCCGCCGTAAGGACACCGCGATCGGTGAGCTGCCGTCGAAGATGACGAACCGGGTGATTATCGACGGAGACCCCCGTCGCCCACAGATCGGACATCAGCTCATCCACTTCGCTCGGCATCGAGAACAGCGGCGGTTGCACCGAAACCACAGTGTTCGGCAGAAACTCGGCACGATCCTGAGCGGCGCTGCCAGCGTTCCAGAGCGCCTCACGGCGACCGAGCCCCAAAGCATCAAAGGCACCGGATGCCGCGAGCACTTCCAATTGCTTGGTCGACAGTCCGACACGACGCACGAGGTCGTTCATGCTCAGATACTTGCCGCCACGATCGCGCTCGTCGACGATTCGTCTGGCGATCGCAGTGCCGATACCGCTGACCTCGTCGAGGCCGAGCCGTACCGCAAAGTTGCCGTCCCGGCGGTGATCGTCGGTGTCGAAGTGAGCGGTGCGATCGAAGAGCCCAACCGGTGGCTGCTCGTGGTCGAGACACTGGGGGCTGCCGGTCGCCAACGGTGATCGAGCGGAGCCGAGATCCGGGTCTCGACTTCGCTCGACCACCGAGGGTTGGTCTCGACTTCGCTCGACCAGCGGCTCAAGCCCCGCAAACACTCCAGAGCGTTGGATGCATGGCCTGCGCACTTCGACACCGTGGCGCCGAGCATCCGCCACCAGGCTTTGCGGTGAATAGAAGCCCATCGGCTGTGCGCGCAGCAGGGCGGCGAGGAACGCGGCAGGGTAGTGCAGCCGCATCCACGCGCTCGCATAGACGAGCAAGCCGAAGCTCAGCGCGTGACTCTCGGCGAAGCCAAAGCCGGCGAAGGCTTGGATGCCGCCGTAGATCTTATCGGCGTCCTCGCCGGTGATACCGTTCTGCGCCATGCCGACGTAGAGCTTCTCGCGCAGTTTCTCGATCTTCTCGATGCCGCGCTTGGAGCCCATCGCGCGGCGCAAGTGGTCGGCGTCGTCGGCACTGCAGCCACCGACCGCCATCGCGATCTGCATGAGCTGCTCTTGAAAGATCGGCACCCCGAGGGTGCGCTCGAGCGGCTCGACGAGATTCGGGTGCAGATAGCTGACCGGCTCTGTACCCATCTTGCGTCGGACATAGGGATGCACTGCGCCACCCTGAATCGGTCCCGGCCGTACGAGCGCGATCTCAACGACGAGGTGGTAAAACTCGCGCGGCTGGAGCCGTGGCAGCAGTCCCATCTGCGCGCGCGACTCGACTTGGAAGACTCCGATCGCATCCGCTCGGCACAGCTGGTCGTAGACCCCTGGCTCCTCTGCCGGGATGGTCGCCAGTTCCCAGCGCTCGCCGAGCGCTGCGTCCACCATGTCGAAGCTGTACTGCATGGCCGAGAGCATTCCGAGCCCGAGGAGGTCGAACTTCACCAAGCCCATCCAGGCGCAATCGTCTTTGTCCCACTGCACCACCGTGCGCTTCTCCATGCGAGCGTGCTCGATCGGCACCACCTCGCCGACCGGTCGTTCGGTGAGCACCATGCCGCCGGAGTGGATGCCGAGATGTCTCGGGAACTTCATGACCTGCATCGCCAAGTCAACGACGGCATCTGGAATGTCGTGGTCTTTCGTCGAACCGATCGTGCCCCAGCGCTCGACCTGACGCGACCAGGCATCCTGCTGACCCGTGCTGTGTCCGAGGGCTTTTGCCATATCGCGAATCGCGAACTTGGGCCGGTACTGGATCACGTTTGCCACCTGGGCAGCGTTCTGGCGACCGTACTTCTCGAAGACGTACTGAATCACTTCCTCGCGGCGCTCAGAGTCGAAGTCGACGTCGATGTCTGGCTCTTCCTCGCGCATCGCCGAGATGAAGCGCTCGAACGGCAGCTTGTAGCGCAGCGGATCGACCGCGGTGATCTTCAGCAGGTAGCAGACGACAGAGCTGGCGGCGGAACCGCGACCCTGACAGAGGATGCCGCGGCTCCTCGCCTCACGCACGATGTCCCAGACGATCAGAAAGTAGCCAGCGAAGTTCTTCTCCTCGATCACGTCGAGCTCACGCTGGATACGGGCGCGGTTGGCTTCGGTCAACTCGATGCGCCGATCGGGGACGCCCTCCCACACCAGTTCGCGCAAGTAGCTGATCGGTGTGTGGCCATGGGGCACCTTCTGGGTCGGCAGCGCTGGCTTGGCCTTGCGGAGCTCGAACGCGAGCTCGTCGGCGATTAAGACAGTGTTCTCGACGGCACCCGGGTAGCGGGCGAAACGCTCGGCCATTTCATCGCCGGACCGCAAATGTGCGGCGCCGGATGCTGGCAGCCAGCCATCCAATTCGTCGAGGCTGCGTCTGGCGCGCACGGCGGCTAGGGCCGTCGCGAGCCGGTGCTGCTCAGGTGCCGCGTAGTGCGCGTTGGTGGTGGCCACGATGCGCAAGCCTCGCTCGGCGGCGAGAGCGGCGAGCACATCGTTGTGATCACTGTCGAGCGGATTACCGTGGTCAAAGAGTTCGACGACGACATTCGCGGCGCCAAACAGCTCGACGAGGCGATCGAGTTCGCGGGCGGCGGTTGGTCGGTGATCGAGGCCGTTCCGGTGATCGAGCGAAGCCGAGATCCTCGGCTCCGCTCGACCACCGGCGGCGAGTGCGGTGCGCACCGCGCCCTTACGGCAGCCGGTGAGGATCAGCCAGTGGCCACCTGCCGTGCCTGCGAGCTCGTTGAGGTCGTAGATCGGCCTGCCTTTCTCTCCACCCCGCAATTGGGCCGTCGTGATTGCCGAGGCGAGCCGGTGGTACCCCTCCTCGCGGCGCGCCAGAACGAGCAAATGCGTGCCGTCAGGGTCGGGGACGCCGTTTTGCGGACCGCCGAGTCCGAGTGAAAGTTCTGCACCGATCACCGTGCGAACGCCGAGTTCTGCTGCGGCCTCGGCCATGCGCACAATGCCGTAGAGACCGTCATGGTCTGTGATGGCGAGCGCGTGAAGGCCCAATCGTGCGGCTTCTTCCGCGAGTTTCTCTGGAGGGCTCGCGCCATCGAGAAAACTGAAGGTCGAGTGGGCGTGCAGTTCGGCGTAGGTGGTCGTCGATGCGGATGGGGGAGCCGTGGCATCCGGTGTCTGGCGATACGGTGCGCGCTTCCGCGACCATGCCGGACTGTCACCACCGTCGGCGCCTGGCGGCGGGGACGAGCCAGGGCGTGACGTGTCCGTGAGGGCGCGCTCGAACTCTGACCACGAGACCGGGGGATTCGACCAGCCCATCATCGCCGCCCAAGACCGATGGCCGAGACGGCCATCGGCGCTGGCGTCGCGGCGAAGCCCAGAAATGGGCTTCGCTCCCGGCTCCAGTGCGCTTTAGTCATAGCACGCCTCCGCCCACCAGCCACCGGAGTCGAGCACCAGGAGCCAGGCGCACCCCGTGGCATCCACCACTTGAAATCGCCACGCGCGCGTGGCATCTGCCGACCACCAGTGCTCGTCGAGCGGCCAGGGACCTGCCCACGCGGTGACAGCGCGCGACTCAGCACCGGAGGGGGCGAACAGCCTCGGGGGTGCAGACAGCGATCCACGCTCTGTCACGGCAACCGCTTGACCGTCTGCCGAGAAGACGTGAACCGGATGCCGCGTGCCGAACACCGTGCCAGGCAGCGGTGCTGGCAACTGGCCGGGCCACGGCTGCCTAGCCGAGGCATTCTCTACGACCGGGTCACCCCAGGCCACGAAGCGCTGCCGCGCGGCAAGACTGCGCCCGCCACCGACTGCCGGCACGAGCACAGCTCCGTGGCCGAGCATGCTCTGCACGCGCGAGAGTCCGTGATGGATGCGTTCGTCATGGCCGGAGCCCCACAGTCCGGTTTCGTGGTTGCCGATCGCATCGACGGACTCCGGGCTGACGCGCACTCGAGTGACACCGGAGTTCAGGCCGGAGTTGTCACTCGCCCCCAACTGCCAGCGCACCCGGTCGACGACGTCTGCGGCCGTAAATGAGCGCGGATGCGACCACACCCGTTCTGAGAAATCCGCCGAGTCAGTCGAGAGCTCAACACGAATGGCCGTGCCAACCAGTCGAGCAGCAGTGAGCGAGTCGATGAAGCGCTCTGCCGAGGTGCGAACGGCGAAGGCAACCTGGTCGACCCGGTCGAGCGCCGGTTCGAAATCGATGGTGACAGCCAGCTCCAGCGGAGGAGTGCGCGGCGAGAAGGCTGCGCTGTCGCTGCCACCGGCGAGGGCGTGCAGTCTGGCACCCTGAGCGCCGAAGCGGGCAGCGACGTCGGCGAGCGAGAGCGCTGCAAACCCACCCAGGGTAGTGATGCCGAGTCGTCCGAGGAGAGTTGCGAGCTCCGGATCATCCAAGAGCGCGACCGGCAGCGGGGCCAGAAAGTGCGCAGACTCTCCGGCGGGAACAATGTGCACTGCCGAGTTGTGCCGACCATGGCCAGCAACACTTGCGGTCGGCAGCCCTGCCAGCCGCGAAGCCTGATCCGCCGTGAAGATGCCGTCAGCGATTCCTGCGCACGCACCACCGGCCCCGAGTTCATCCATGCGTCGAATCAGCGTCAGCGCAGCAGCCCGCTCCCCGCCGTAGTAGTTCGCAGCGCCCCGCATGCGCACGGCGCAGACCCCTGGGCGCACAATGTGCACCCCTGGCGTGAGCTCCTCGATAGCCGAAACGATCGGCTCGAAGGCTCTCGCATCGAGCGCAGGATCATGGTCAATGACAATCAGGTCTGGGCAACGCGCTTGCGCTTCACGCAACCGCAGGCCGCGAAGCACCGACTCGGCACGAGCGCTCGGAGATGCCGCGAAGACGAGGCCTCTGGCAATCAAGGCGAGCGGGGCATCCATCGGCACTCTGGCAGAACTTAACGCGGTGGAAGCCAGCGCCGCGGTAATCGGCCAGTCCGGCGACCACAACACGGCAATGCGCGGTGGCGCGCTCATCCTGCGACCCGGTGTTGTTCGACCCGGTCTTGCTCGGCGCGGTCTTGCTCAGAGCGGTGCAGGTCGTGTGATGGCACAGCGCGCCCGACCCCCTGCGTGGCATCCGGCAACCACAGTCTGGCGCTGCGCGGCCTGCCTGCCGTCGCAGTCGTGACGGTCACCGTCACCTCCCGAGCGCTCAAATGACCGTGACCGGCTCCGATACCGTGCCACTGCGGCGCGGAGAGCGAAATCATTGCTTCGCTCTGTGGCCATGCTCCGACAACGAGAAGTGTTGCCCCGCGCTGCCGCAATCGCGCAGCGAGCCGCGCAAGACTCGAATCGCTCGCGCGCTTCGGCGGGCGCGTCACGACGACAGTCATGACGTCAGCGACGGCGGCAGTGACGGCGAGCCAGTCATCGCCGGGATGTGGAACGAGCACGAGCCGCTCGAGTTCGACCCCGAAGTGCGCCGCCGCCTCGACTCCGAACTCGGGGATGCCAATGACCGCGCACCATGAACCGGCTTGCGACGGGGGAGCGAGCAGGCTCATCAGGAGCATCGCAGAGCGATCGAGCGAATACACGGCGCCCTGCTTGAGCCCACCTCCAGGCAGCAGCGCAGCAATCGCCGGATGCGTCGGAATGCTTCGGCTGTCGAGTTTGGTCGCCTGCATCTGGCGGATGCGCGACTGGAGCTCCCGCACGCGATCCGCGCCCGCGCCCGCGCCAAAGCCAACATCGCGGGTCGCAGGAGCGGAAGAAGACACTCTCCCATGTTCGAACATATGTTCTATGGTGTCAACCGCCACAGACATCCGCTCGGCGTGTCTGAGAAAACAGGAAATCTCGATACTCAATGTCAGTGCGCTCCGGTAGCGTCATCGGGTGACATTCATCGAGGCTCGCGGCCTGACCAAGACATACACTCCACGCGGTGCCGAACCGGTGCACGCGCTCGACGGGCTCGACCTCGTCGTTCCGCAGGGCACTGTGACTGCGCTACTCGGCCCAAACGGTGCCGGAAAGACCACAACCGTTAAGGTGCTGACGACCCTGATCAGGCCAGACTCCGGCACAGCAACGATCGACGGCATCAACGTCATCGAAAATCCGGAACAGGTCAGACCGATCATCGGGGTCTCAGGCCAATACGCCGCCGTCGATGAGAATCTCACCGGTTTCGAGAACCTCGACATGGTCGGCAGGCTCTACCACCTCGGCGCAAAACAATCGCGCGCCAGAGCCACCGAACTCATCGAACTCTTCGACCTCACCGAGGCGCAGAATCGTCCGGTCAAAGGATTTTCTGGCGGGATGCGACGGCGAATCGATCTCGCTGGCGCCCTCGTGACTCGCCCTCGCGTGCTGTTCCTCGACGAACCGACGACGGGCCTCGACCCGCGCTCCCGCCTCGGCATGTGGGACATCATTACGACTCTCGTTGGCGAGGGAACGACGGTGCTCCTCACCACCCAGTACCTCGAAGAAGCCGACCAACTCGCGGACAGCATCTCGGTCATCGACGACGGCAAAGTGATCGCCAAGGGCACCTCAGACGAACTCAAGGCTTCGATCGGTGGCCAACGCGTCGAACTCAGTCTGGTTTCGGCGGATGATTCGGCGTCCGCCACCGAGATCATGACGCGATTCGGCAGTTCAGAGCCGACCGTCAGCGCCGATGGGCGGTCACTGACGGTGAACGCCGAGCATGCACCAGAAGCGCTGCAACGGATTCTTGCGGAGCTCGGCAGCCGCGGCATCCGCCTCTTCGATGCTGGAATGCGCAGGCCGACGCTCGACGACGTGTTCTTGCGATTGACCGGACACATGGCAAGCGACGAAGCGGACGATTCTGCATCGAGTGACGCGAAGGCAAAAGTGAAGGCAGGCAAGAAATGACCACCGCAATCGACGCGCCAGAACGCGTGGAAACGACCGCGCGCGAGACATCCCCCCTGCTGAACTGGCTCAATGACGGCTGGATCACCACCAGGCGCAACTTGATCAAGATCAAGCGCGTGCCAGACATCCTCGTCTTCACGACGTTGCAGCCGATCATGTTCGTGCTGCTTTTCACCTACGTCTACGCCGGAGTTATCAACATTCCTGGCAGCACGTACACCGAATTCATCATGGCTGGCATCTTTGCCCAGACCGTAGTGTTCGGCTCGACATACTCCGGTTCTGCCATGGCGCAAGACCTCAAGGACGGCATCATCGACCGGTTCCGTACGCTGCCGATGAGCCCATCGGCCGTACTCATTGGTCGCACAAACGGTGACTTGCTCATCAACGCGACGTCGATGATCGTCATGATGACGACCGGCTTCATTGTTGGATGGCGAGTCAGGTCAAGTTTGCTCGAGGGTCTCGCCGCCGTCGGGCTGCTTCTGCTGTTTGCCTATGCGTTGTCGTGGGTGATGGCGTTCCTCGGCATGAGTGTGCGCAGTCCAGAGGTCATCAATAATGCCTCGTTCCTGATTCTGTTCCCGCTCACGTTCATCTCCAATGCCTTCGTTCCGAGCGACACGCTGCCAGGGCCGCTGAGGGTGATCGCAGAGTTCAACCCGGTTTCAGCGCTCGTGCTCGGTGCGAGACAGCTATTTGGGAATGTGCCAGCACAAGCCCCGACCGAAACGGTGTGGACGCTGCAGAACCCGATCCTCACCGTGCTCATCGGTGTGGCAATCATGCTCGTGATCTTCGTGCCGCTGTCGATCCGCAAGTTTGAGAAGATCAGCACGCGCTGAGAAGGAGAAACGATCATGACCAAGAACTGGACCCCGCTGGCCATCACCTGGCTCGTGCTCGCGATCGCGGGACTCGTCGGCACGTGGACGTTCAATGCCCTCGCGATCGTGCAGATGCGTGATTTCATTGGCGACTGGGTCAACAGCGGTCCAGCGGTATCTTCACTGACCGTTGATCTGCTCGTTGTTGCGGTCGCAGGCTGCATTCTCATCGTCGTCGAGGCGCGACGGCTCGGTATGAAGCGGGCGTGGCTCTACATCGTGCTCTCGGGAATCACCGCGTTCGCATTCACGTTCCCGCTGTTCCTCGCGATGCGCGAGCGTGCGATTACTGCGCGCACAATCCGTGCCGGCGAAGTCGTGAGTGCCTAACCCCCGCGCGAACTGTTCGCGGTGCGCCCACGCACAACCCCGACGAACTCCTGAATCAAGGTCGCGAGCGGTTCTGGCTGTGGCTCTATTGACCATACGAGTGCAACGGTTGTCTCTTCAGCACCCGCCTCACGCTCTTGATACGGCCGCACGATTACATCTCGACGGCTCAATGCGCGAGCCACCGACTGCGGCATCACCGCCACCCCGACGTTGGCGCCGACCAGTTCAACGGCGAGCGGCCATTCTTGTGTGAGCACTGTCTCAGCCTCGAGGTCGGACGCGGTGACCAGGTCTGCGACTTCGAATAGATGGCCTTTCGGTGCGACGACGACCGGCCGTTCGTTGTAGAGCGCGATCCGGTTGAACTCGGTGGTTGAGACCGGATCACGCAGAAAAGCCAGCTGTGCATCGCCGCTGCGCAAGGCGGCGAGCACCTCGGCTGGTTCACTCTGGATGAGGTGCAGCGGATGCCGCGGCATCCGCTCGGCCCAGACTTTTGCCCACTTACCGGGAGTCACGCCGACGACGAAGTGCACGGCCAACGGGGTCATGGGAGAGGCTCGCACTGCTTCAGGCTAGCCTTGCGGTGTGTCAGATCAGACGATGAAGCCAGCGACTGCGGCCAAAAAGTTGGGGATCCTGCTGAGTGCGGCGCCCGCGAGCTTTCAGACCGGGCTCGTCACGAGGAGCGCGTTTCTCGAAATGCAGAGCGCGCCGCCAGAGTGGCTGAGTGGGTTGCGCCGCGAGGGTCCGCACCCGCGAGAAGTCATTGCGCGCAAGCTCGGAGTCTCGATCTCGGGTCTCGCGCGGGCCGGCATCACCGAGAGTCTCACCACAGCGCAGCTCAAGGATTTGCTCCAGGCGATGCCGGATTGGCTTGTTGCGGAGCGTGCGCGGCAGGCAGAGGTTCGAGAAGAGAACGCAAGAATCAAGTCGGAACGCGCTGTTCGAGCGAATCCCGACCCCCGCCCAGCCCCCAATCGGGGCCGTTGAGCGCGGCCGCTCAGCTGGAAGCTGCTCCGGTAGCGCGAGCCTGCAACGCCGCTGCAGCAAGCAGCACGCCGAAAGCGATCGCGTAAACACCCGTGACCCAGACGAGCCCGAGCAGTGTCGCGCCAGGCGTCACTAGGATCAGGATCCCCAACAGGATGCCAAACAGGATGCCAAACAGGATGCTGACAATACCGCCGGCAATGGCCCAACCTTTTGGACGCGTTGACTGCGCACCGGCAGCTGACCGAATCGTCGCTGCCCCCTGTGTGATGTTCCAAACGACGATGATCCAGAGCACAATGAGTGCTCCGAACGCCCCGACGATTCCCGGCAGAGCGAGTGCGGCAAGTCCGGCGACTGCCGAAAGGATGCCTTGGACCAACACCCACCCCCAACGCGGGAATTCGTGTCGAACGCGGATCGAGTGCACAATCGCAACGACTCCATCGACAAGCGCGTACGCACCGAAAACGATGGCAATCGCTTCGATTGCCGCTGCCGGGCTGATGAGCGCGATGACACCAAAAACGATTGCGAGGATGCCACGGAGGAGCACCCAGCCCCATGCGCCGTTGGCGAGCGTGTCAACCGGGTTGTTGATTGGGGATGTGGCGGATTCCGTCATGGCCAGATCCTAGCTGCGGGAGCAAGCAGACGGGAACGAGCGCAGCAAACAACGCAGCGGAACGAGTTACGCTCGCTGAGTGGCATCCCAGCATCAGACCGAGCCCATTGACACGCGTTCGGCCGAACAGCTCGGGACTCACGCTCTGCAGTTGCGCCTCGTCAATACGCTCGACGTCGCCGACCACCAAAACTGGCTAAACGCGGATGCGCGCGGCTTCCATGCCGCGCTCCCGAACGATGATGACCTCGCGCAGCTCGCATCCGCCGTTGCCGACCGCAGAACAACCGGAGTGTTTGACGCTACGGCGGCACAAGCAGACACTCCCGTTGCGACCGTCAGTTCCTGGCCAACAGAACTAACGGTTTCGCCAGGACGCACCGTCGCAGCATGGGCCATCAGCTCCGTGACAGTCGCGCCAACGCACCGTCGGCGGGGGATAGCCCGCGCACTCATTGAAGGCGAGTTGCGCACGGCTGCGGCGCTCGGACATCCCCTCGCAGCAATAACGGTTTCAGAGTCAACGATTTACGAGCGTTTCGGCTTCGGGGCGGCTGCGTTCGGCACGAACTGGACGATTGACACGCGACGGACCGGCTGGGCCGGCCACTCATCATCCGGTCGATTGCAATTCGTCGTTGCCGCCCACTCCCGAGACGAGTTGTCGGCCGTATTCGATCGCGCACGACTCGACGTGCCGGGGGAGCTTCGAGTCTGGGATGGGCTCTGGGACACCGTGCTCGGTCTCGCACCGGACTTGCTCGACACCGAAGCGCGAAGCGCCGCCGAGCGTGAGCGGTCTCTGCGTGTCGTGCGCTACGACGACGAAGCAGGTGTCGCGCAGGGGTTCGTTGTCTACTCCGTGAGTGGCGGGGATCCTGATTTCAGTGCGCATCATGTGAATGTGCGGTACTTGCTCGCGGCGACCGACGATGCGTACTCGGCACTGTGGGGGTTCATTGTCGAAATGGATCTCGTGACGCTCGTGAAGGCAACCCTGTTGTCTGTTGATGAGCCGCTCGCTTGGCAATTGAGCGATCCGCGGGCGGCAACAACAACGCGCGACAGCCACTTATGGCTGCGCATTCTTGATGTGGTGGCGGCGCTGGAAGCTCGTCAGTTTGGCGCAGCGCAGTCTGGCGCAGCGGTCACGATCGGCCTTGACGTCAGCGACCCCCACGGCTTCGCAACGGGCCGCTACCTGCTCGAGGTCGATGAGCTTGGCGCAGGAAAGGTCAGTCGAGTCAAGGAACTTCCAACGGACGCCGCGGCGCTCACTATTGGCGTCACCGAGCTCAGTTCCATCTACCTGGGCGGTGTCTCCGCAGCCACGCTGGTGCGAGCAGGGCGCGTGCATGAACATCGCGTCGGTGACGCGATCAGGGTCGATCAGCTTTTTCACGCTTCACGTGCCCCACGCCTGAGTGTCTGGTTCTAATCGTGGCGGTCGAGTGCATCCACGGATTTGAGCCTGGACTCTGCGACATCTGCTTTCCCAAGGTTCCAACAACCCCAAAGCGTTCTTCAGTGGTGCGACCGCCGCGCGCGACCACGAGCGCACGAGCCGAGCGAGGCGGGCAACCAACGCGTTCTGGTTCGAGATCTGCGCCGATAAACCCCAATAACGCGCGCGTTTACCACCTGACACACGTGCGCAACCTCCAACAGATTCTTGAGAGCGGTCAGCTGAGGAACTCGCAAAACGTGGCAGCGGGGGCGAGCGCTCACGTTGCTCCTGGGGTTCCCGCGATCGACCTGAGTTCTGAACTGACCCGCGAGCTGCGGGCGACAGCGGAGGTGCGACCTGGTCTATCGGTCTCGGACTGCGTACCGTTTTTTCTCTCGCCAAACGCTGAACTGTTGAACGAGCTACGCAGCGGTGCGGTCGAGAGCACGCGATGGTCAGTCGCGGCGCGCGCAGCGACATCCACCGACTTCATCATGCTTGTCACGACGATGGGCGCACTCGGCGCTGGTGCCATGATCGCTGACGACGACGCAGCTGGAACCTTCACGCGGTTCTCGGCCCAACCAGATGACCGAGCACGGTTCTTCTCGCGCCTCTCACCAGAGCAGTTGCTGCGTGCCGAGGTGCTCGCTCCTGGAACTGTCGAGCTCAGCCGCATCCAGTTGATTGGGGTCGCCAACGATCCGATGCGGGAGCGAGTTCGGGGGATGCTCGCGGCAGTGGCAGGGGCAGGGGCAGCGGCAGATGCCACGCAGCTCAAAGTCGCGGTGTATCCACCTTGGTTTCAGCGAGAGTGACCCTGGCTAAGCGCTGCTCGGGGCGTGCCGGGGCGACGATTATGCCGCGGCGGCCGCGAGAATCCGGGGCGCTCGCAGCACCAAGAAGTTGAACTCGGCCGAATCCGTGACGGTGCCAGAGGGATGCAGTCCACGCGCTGAGCACGGCGTCTAATAGGTCTTCGCGATGCTTGTATGCCGAGTCGAGCATTGGTGACTGCTCAGTGATTAGGGTACGGGTGACCTCGTGCGAGTCGAGACGCAGCGGTGGATCGGCCGATTCGAGCAAACCAACTCGACGCACAAGTTCGTCGCAGGCTTCAGCGCGCGCCGCTCGCCTCAGCGGGAGCGGCAAAGACCGGTCCGGGCGTTTGTAGCGGGGACGTTTCCCGTCATACCCAAGTTCAACAGCGCCAACAATGGTCGTGTACGGGTAGCACTCGAAGACGGTCGGGGCCGTGTCGTTTTTCGTTCGCGGGTCTCCGAGGTAGCGAAACCCCCGAGCATCGAGTCGCCGGAAGAGTGTTACACCGCCAAGCCAGCGCATGCTCAGATTGCTTGCGTTGGCGTAGACGTGCGAGCGTCCGTAGCCACGTCCAACCTCGCGTTCACAGTCACGCATCCCCGAGACATTGTGAACAATCAAGGGAGCGTCGATCGCGACGAACGATCCGGGACTCGCCCAGAGGGTGATCCACCGTTCGACATTGTCGATTCCGCGTGCCCATCCCGCGTCGAGCACGGTTCCGTCCTCGTCAATGACAGCGAGCCCCGTCTCGTTCGCGGGTTTACTTGAGGTTCCCTCGCCCCAGGCAAGGTCAACTCCGAGGTAGCGGGTCAGTTGCTTGGCCAATCAACAACTTCGGACGAGCGAGCTGGCTGGGTTGTCTGATCGTGACCTGCGCCGCTGGCCCAGGCGAACGTCGAGCTGTCTCGTCCGAGGAGTAACCAAACGGTGTTGGTGAGCTCAGGGTGCTGGAGTGCGATCTGACGGAGAACGCGGTAGTCGCGAGTTTGGCTAGGCCGCTGTCCGCCGTTGGCGCTGATTGCTTCGGATCGCAGCAAATAGACCACGAGTTCGTCGATCTCCGGGAGCTCTTCCATGAAATCCCACGGATCCTCACCGGACATCAATCGTTCGTGGATGACCGTCTCAAGCTCCTGGGATGCTTCAGCTCGCAGCACTTCCAGACTGGCGCGACGTGGCGGGAGCGGAGCGTTGAGATCCATCGTTCAAGCTACCCCGGTGCGACCGGTTCAGACTACTGCGCCGACTTCGCGCAGCTTCGCCATCAGCTCGGCGTTGCTCGGCTCGACCTGGTGGGTGCCATCCGGAAACGTGATAACTGGGATGTTTGTGCGCCCGCTGATCGCTTTGGCCGCATCGGCTGCTGTCGGAATTGCCTCCACGTCGATGTACTCAAAGTCAACGGAGTTGACTTCGAGAACGCTCTTCGCGCGGCGGCAGTCGCCGCACCAATCGGCACCGTACATGGTAATCGGGGTGGTAGTTGTACTCATGGGGGTAAGGGTACGCGACGGAATTGTGAGTTCTTTCTTGGCATCGGGTACGGGACGTGATCTCGGTCAACCGTTTGCGGCAGCGTCAACCGATGCGTTGCGCCAGCCCTCGGCTAGCACCGGCCGGACCCGTCACAACCTAGCTCGGCGTCCCCCGGTCCGTGAGGTGCCCATTTGGCACAGTGATGGCACCGAAGCACTGTGCCAAATGGGCACCTCACGGCATGACGGGACTGAGACGGGCGCTAGCAGAGAGCGTCGAGCGCGCAGGGGGACTTCGCTAAAACAGCGTTCCATGCCCCAAGGAACCGGGCGCGAAGTTACCGACAGCCGAGTCACGCACCATCGGCGCACCCGGATACCCCGGGCCGCTGTCGGGCGGAGCCCCGCGAGCGAAGGATTCAGCAGCGCCGCGCGCACGGGCATCCGCCGCCTCATTGAGCACGTGCCCGACGTGGCCGCGCACCCACTCGAAGCGGTAGCGGCGTCCGGCGATCGCCTCGTCGAGTTCCTTCAGCAACTCGAGGTTCATGACCGGCTTACCGTCGCCCTTGCGCCAGCCCTTGGCTTTCCAGCCCGGCATCCACTTCGTGACGCTGTTGATCACATATTGGCTATCGCACAAGACGTGTAGTTCGTCATCGATGTGCGCCGTCGCGCGGAACAACTCGAGCACGGCCTTGAGCTCGCCCTGGTTGTTGGTGGCGTGGGACCAGCCGCCCGCCGACCAACAGACGTCGTCGACGTACCACGCCCATCCGGCCGGCCCAGGGTTGCCGAGCGCTGAACCGTCTGCTGCCGCCGTGATTGTCATCGGTCCCATGCTAGAGCGCAAGCCGAGCGCTCCGATGCCCAGCGCGCCAGCAAACACGGAGGTCCCTCAAATGCTGGCAACATAGTGTCGTGCGCGGTGATCCGACACCGAGAAGCACGCCACGAGCACTGCCGAACGCCACCGAGGATCCATGACCACCACCGACACCGCTGCGTTCGAGATTCGCGGCCTCACGAAGCGTTTCAACGAGAAGGTCGCTGTCGACGATCTGAACCTCACCGTACCGAGCGGCTCCTTCTATGGACTTGTCGGTCCGAACGGCGCAGGCAAAACGACAACCCTGTCAATGGCAACCGGTCTGCTGCGCCCAGACAGCGGGCAGATCAGACTTCATGGGCTGGATGTCTGGACCAACCTGATCACCGCCAAGTCCATCATCGGCAATCTGAGTGACGGCGTGCGCTTATTCGATCGCCTCACTGGCATGCAACTCATCACCTACGCGGGTCTACTCAGCGGTATGGACCGGGAGGTTGTCGTCGAGCGCGCTGGAGAGCTCCTCGCCCTCCTCGACCTAGAGGGCGCAGGCAGCACGCTCGTCATCGACTACTCCGCTGGCATGACCAAGAAGATCGCGCTGGCCTGCGCGCTCGTGCATGCGCCACGCGTGCTCGTGCTCGACGAACCGTTCGAGTCGGTTGACCCCGTCTCGGCAGCCAACATCCGCGACATTCTCGAAGGCTTTGTCAGCTCGGGCGGCACCGTCATCGTCTCGAGTCACGCCATGGATTTGGTGCAGCGCATGTGCGATCACGTTGCGGTGATTGCGAATGGTCGGGTCGTGGCATCCGGCACCATCGAGGAGGTCAGAGCAGGCTCGACCCTCGAGGATCGCTTCGTCGAACTGGTTGGCGGCCGTCGCCACGGAGAGGGACCGGCATGGTTGCGACGCTCGTAAGGCTTCGCTTTCTGCTGCTGTTCAACACGATCAAATCGAGCCCGTGGCAGATCGTGGCCACGATCGCTGGCGGGCTGTACGGCCTCGGCATTCTCATGGTGGTCGTCACCGCTCTCATCGGCCTCAGTTTTGGTCCGCCAGAGCTTGCCCGCACGGCCATCGTGCTTGGTGGTGCAGCCCTCATTCTCGGCTGGACGATCTTGCCTGCCCTGACCGCGGGAATCGACCAGACTGTCGACCCAGCCAGACTGGTGACCTTTCCGATTCCGCTCGACACGTTGCTCGTCTCGCTCACAATCAGCGGCGTGCTCGGCGTGCCGGGCATCGTTACCTCGATCGCTGCACTCGCTGCGGCCGCGACATGGTGGCAATTCCCGCTCGCGGCATTGGTCGGAGTCGTCTGCTCGGCGATCGGCGTACTCACCGCAGTTGTCGGTTCGAGGATGCTCATTGCTCTCGGTTCGCGCCTGAACGCCGGTCGGCGCTCTCGTGAGGCGCGCAGCGCGGTACTCATCTTGGTACTCGTACTCATCGCGCCGATCGTCATGTTCGGCGGCCAGTTCATTCGACAGGTCTCTGCTGAGCTCCCGCGCATTGCTGACATTGTCGCCTTCACACCGTTCGGTGCGATCTGGGCAGTGCCGGCGGATGTCGCGGCTGGCAACTTCGGCAGAGCCGGGATTGAGTTCCTGATTGGGGTAGCAACCTTCGGCGTGTTCCTAGCCCTTTGGCGCTTCGGACTGGCGCGCGCGCTGGAGACTCCAACACGATCGTCATCGACCGCGACGAGCACGCGCGGACTCGGACTCTTCGGGCTATTCCCCGGCAGTGCGACCGGCGCGGTCGCGGCCCGCGCGCTGACCTACTGGGTGCGCGATCCACGCTATGCCCAGTCACTCATCAGCATCCCGGTGATCCCGATCATTGTGTTTTTTATCGCTGGGGCGGGAGACAACCTCGGGCCGCTCAACATTATTGGCCCGGTAGTGGCCTTGCTGCTCGCACTGTCGATCTACACCGACGTCTCGTACGACAACACCGCGTACGCGCTGCACCTGCAGACCGGGGTGAGTGGCCGCTCTGACCGCCTCGGCCGCGTCATCGCTCTTGCAACGTTCTCGGTACCGGTGTGTCTCGTTGCGACGATCGCGACAGTCTGGGTGGTCGACACGTGGTACTTGCTCCCGGCTTTGCTCGGAGTGACCGGCGGAGTGCTGCTCACGGGTTTCGCGATCTCTTCTGTGATCTCTGGCGCCGTGATCTTTGGCGTTCCCGCCCCCGGCGAGAGCCCGTTCAAATCGAAGCCGGGCGGCGGGTTTAGCCTCATGGTGTCGATGCTGGTCACCTGGACGGCACTGATCATCCTCGTGCTGCCGGCACTCGGGCTAGCGCTCATGACGTGGGCGACCGAAAACATGGCATACGGCTGGGCCGGATTGCTCGTCGGCCTCGGGCTCGGCGCGGTGCTACTGGTGATCGGCGTGCGCGTTGGTGGAGACATTCTCGATAAGCGCGGCCCCGAGCTCCTCTCGCAATTGCAGCAGCAGAAATAGCGGCGCCAGTTCCGTGAGCCGCGCGATCCGCATCCTGGCCGACTACGGCTACGTTGCACGATCACGGCTCAGACCGCTTCGCCACGGAATACTCCCGCCACCGCCAAACGACGGCGAACGGCATCC
>JBGSTT010000216.1:0-1833 GCA_041736385.1 Rhodoglobus sp.
GCCGCCGGCGATACTGCCGATGACCGCGCGACCGTCGTAGGCCATCGAGGTGCCGACCGTGCGCGGGGCACTGCCGTCGATCGACACCGCGGTCGCGACGGCGAGCTGGCGCCCGTCATCGACCGCGGCGAGCAGTCGGTCAGCGATTTCGAACATGCCTCCAGCCTCGCACACCCGGGCTTCGGCGCGATTACGCGGCAACTCAAACGTACGGAATCCTGTACGGTGTTGGTATGCGCACGATGAGCTACTCCGAGTCCAGAGCGAAGTATGCCGAGACGCTCTCCGCCGTGGTCGACAACCGCGAAGAGGTAATTATCACCCGAGCCGGTCACGACCCCGTCGTGATGGTCTCGCTCGACGATTACGAGTCGCTCAAGGAGACGGCGTACCTGTTGCGCAACCCGGCCAACGCGCGTCGGCTTCTCGCCGCGATCGACAGCCTCGAGTCCGGCGCCGGGGTGGCCCGCGATCTCATCGAATGAAGTTCGTCTGGCATGAGGATGCCTGGGCCGACTACGAATGGTGGCAGGCGCACGATCGCAAGGTGTTGAAGCGAGTCAACGTCCTGCTGCACGACATCGCCGGTAACGGCAATGACGGGATAGGCAAGCCTGAGGCGCTCAAGCACGGTTTTCAGGGCTACTGGTCACGCCGCATCACCGACGAGCATCGGCTCGTCTACCGCATCGAAGGGGATGAGATCCGGATCGCCGGATGCCGCTACCACTACGGTCGGTAAGCGGGCTGCGACCGTCGACTATGCCAGAGCGGCGTCGACAGCGGCCTCGGCGTGCAGCAGGGTCGTCGCGAATACTGGCACCTCGGCAGTCTGAGAATCGACGAGCAGCTCGATCTCGGTGCAGCCGAGAATGACTCCCTCAGCGCCGCGCGTGGTGAGTCTCGCGATCACCGCGGCGTAGGCATCCCGCGACTCTCGGGTCACAATACCGAGCACGAGTTCGTCGTAGATGATGCGGTGCACGGTCGCACGATCCTCCGGCTCCGGCACGATGACGGTAAGCCCGCGCGCTTCGAGCCGGTCCCGGTAGAAGGCCTGCTCCATGGTGAAGGCGGTACCGAGCAACCCGACCGTCGACAGTCCTGCCGCCTGCACGGCCTCGGCGGCGACATCCGCAATGTGAATCAACGGGATTTGCACCGAGGCCTCGATGACGGCGACCACCTTGTGCATCGTGTTGGTGCCCAGCACGATGAGGTCCGCGCCAGCGGCCTGAAGCACTTGCGCTTCGAGGGCAAGCAATCGCCCGGCCTCGTCCCACTCGCCAGCGACCTGCAGCCGCTCGATGTCGGCGAAGTCGACGGATACCATCACGCACTTCGCCGAGTGGAACCCGCCGAGACGGTCGCGCACAAGCTCATTGATCAAGCGGTAGTAGAGCGCTGAGCTCTCCCAGCTCATGCCGCCAATCAGTCCGATCGTCTTCATCGGCGGCTCGCTCGTATGGCGCCCAAGAGTCGCATGCTTCAACGCTAGCCGCACCGTGTCACTGGATTGCTTACGGCACCGCGTTACGGCACCGCGTCACGGCACCGCGTTACGGCACCGCGTTACGGCACCGACACATGCTGCTGCTAGAACTACTGCATGCTGACCATCACCGGCGCGACCGCGATCCTCGTTGACGAGCGAACCGAAGCCGCGGGAGACCTGTCGTTCGACGCGCCCGGCGACGATGTGACCCTGGATGCTTCCGGCTGCGTCGTCACGCCGGGCTTGGTCAATGCGCACCACCATCTCTTGCAGTCGGCATTCAGAACGCTGCCAGGAACGCGCGGGGTCGCCATGCGCGACTGGCTGCCAACGATGGC
>JBGSTT010000268.1:0-12383 GCA_041736385.1 Rhodoglobus sp.
AGCATCTTGCCGAGCACACCGGCCGAAGAGTTCGCCGCGGCCATCAGCACCGGTGGCAGCCCGGTCGCGGCGGCGGCAGTCACCTGTAGCGAGCCGAACAGCGAGTTGGATGCCGTATCTGACCCGGTGATCGCCACTCCGATCCACCCGATGATCGGTGAGAGCACGACAAAGAATCCGCCGGCCGAGGCGAGCGCCACTCCGAGCGTCGAGGTCTGGCCCGAGAGGTTCATGACGAACGATAGACCCAGCACGGCGGTAACGGTGACGATGGTCCACCGCAGTTGCTTGAGCGTCGCGCCGTAGATTTCGAGGGCTTGACCGAAGCGAATGCGATAGAGCACTGTCGTAATCACGCCAGAGAAGAACAGCAGGGTGCCAGTGGCCTTGAGGTGATCGAAGTGGATGTCCTGGCTCGCGACCGCATCGCCCGCCGCGTTGACGACATCCAGACCGGGCCACCGGAAGGTCACCGTGCCGACCTCGCCTAGCCACGCCTTCACGATCGGAATCTGGGCGATTGAGAAGATCGTGATGATGATTACGTACGGAGCAACCGACATGGCGATCTCGCGCAGGGTAGGGCGAGCAACGGGCAGCTGGTCGGCTCCGCTCACTTCGACCTCGTGACGCGGGTGCCAAAGCTTGAGCATCACCAGCACGGCAATGATCGTCGCAATCGCGGCAAACACGTCCGTCAGTTCGACGGCGAAGAAGTTCGAGGTGAGGAACTGGACGATCGCGAAGACCAGGCCAGCCACGACGGCGACCGGCCACGTCTCGCGCACACCACGGCGACCGTCGACAAGAAACACCAACAGCAGTGGCACGAGAACCGCAAGAAACGGCGTTTGTCGGCCGGCCATCGAGGCCAGGTCTTGCACGGGCAGGCCGGTCACGCCGGCGAGGGCGAAGATGGGTGCCCCGAGCGCGCCGAACGCGACGGGAGCCGTGTTGGCGAGCAACGAAACCATCGCGGCCTTGAGCGGCTTCATGCCAGCCGCGAGGAGCATCGCGGCCGAGATCGCGACCGGCGCCCCGAAGCCGGCGAGCGATTCGAGAAGGGCTCCGAAACAGAAAGCGATCAGGATCGAGAGGATGCGCAAGTCATTGCTGATCGAGCGAATCGTGCGCCCGAACGTCTCAGACCACGGGGTCGCGACAGTGAGCTTGTAGACCCACAGGGCATTGACGAGAATCCACAGGATCGGGAACAGGCCGTAGAAAATGCCGGCAGCAGCCGCACTGATGGCCTGCACCGGCGGCATCCGCCAGCCTACGATCGCGAGGAAGATCGACAGCACGAGCGCGATTATCGCGGCGACTGGTGCCTTCACCTTGAACACGCCGAGCAGCACAAACAGCAGCACGATCGGGATCGCGGCGACGAGCGCGGACAGCGCCAAGGATCCGAAGACGGGGTCGAGTTCTTGGCTGAACATGTGGTTGCGGCCCTCACAGTCGTGGCAGCCAATCACGCCGATGGCAGATCCGCTCTCAGTGTGGCGTTGCTTCCAGAGGCACCAGAAGGGCCTTTTGGCCCGAAAAGTCAGAAGTAGGTGCTGATCAGGTCAATGACGCACGGATCGTCGGCGTTTGCGTCGTCAATGACGGGTATGAGTCGCCACTTGTCCATTGCGGTACAGGGATGCGACAGGCTGAGTCGCACGACGTCATCGACCGCAACGGCAGCAGTCGAGAGGTAGGCGTGCTGATCGTTGAGTTTGGTGACCGGGCCAAGCGCGCTGACCGGCAGGTCGAGATCGTAAGGGAAGTCACGCTTACCGCCGTCGAGGATCGCCAGGCCCGGCTCTGGAGTTGAGAGCACGCGTGACCAGCCGTGGATTGCCGATCGCAGTTCCGCGAGCGGGGTGAGGCGCGCATAGTGCACGTCATCGTGCAGCTGGTATGCCCCAGAACGCAGGATGACGCGCGCGTGCCCGACCAGCGGAGCGAGCGCTTCGGCAACCAGATCGAAGTATGCGCTGCCTCCCGCCGTCACGATCGGTTCGCGTTCCCACTGCACCGCTCCGTGCAGCTCGACCAGTCGATCGAGCCAGGACCGAACGGCCCCAACATCGTCGCTCGATCGAGTGTTGCCGGCCGATCCTTCGTACCCTCCGACGCCGACCAAGCGGAGTTCCGGTGCGGTGTTGACGGCGGCAACGACGTCGAGCGCCTCCTCGACAGTTCGCGCTCCGGTTCTGCGCGAACCCAGCTCGATCACGACATCCACCGGCCGGGTGGCACCGAGAAGCCCGGCGCGCATCAGCTCGACGCTCTCGACGCTGTCGACCCAGCACATGAACTCGAACGACGGGTCATCGAGTTCGGTCGCCAGCCACCGCAGTACCACCGGGTCGATGAGCTGATTGGCGAGGATGAGTCTGCTGAAGCCAAACGACCTGGCCAGCTGGACCTGCCATCCGGTCGCGAGCGTGATTCCCCATGCGCCGCCATCGAGCAACTGCTGCCAAAGCTGCGGGGCCATCGTCGTCTTGCCGTGCGGGGCGAGCTCAAAGCCGCGAGTCTCGATCCACTGCGCCATCAGCACGACGTTGTGTGCGGTCGCAGCGCGCTCGATCGTCAAGAGCGGCGTCGCGAAGCCAGACAGCCTGGGTTCGGTCGCGAGGAACTTGTCCTTGGTCATTCCCCAACTCGAGGCGGGAAACGACTTGGCCCACGGCCCGATCACGACGCCTTCCGTGAGGTCGGGCCGCAGGAAGTCTGGATGCATCCAGTAAGGCTAGCGGCGCAGGCGAAACGCACGACGAGCAACGATGCCGCTGGCTGTCTTGTGACCCCACCGATCATGACGCCCCGACGAAGCTGGGTGCCATTCGCAATGTCGTGAGTTATGGTGGAGGGTCCGTCTCGGCCGCCAGTGTGCGCCGATCAGTGCGATCTCGAATGGATCGACGACACGGGCAGCTGCGCCAGAAGCCGATGATGCTGGATGCGCGAGGCACGTTGGCACACGGCCAACCGACGACGACCGAGGTACGTAGCTCCAATGATTTCCCCCGCCACCATGAAACGAACAGGCACGTTGTGTGCCGTCGCTGCCCTAGCGGTTGGCATGAGCCTTCCCGCCGCCGCGTTGCCAAGCTCGATCCAAGCGAACAGCAGTGCCGAGGCCGCCGAGGAACCGGCATCCGCCACCATTGAAGCACCGCAGGCCTTCGCCGTCGCAGAAGCGAGCGTCGCTCCAACAGTCGCGCGCGACACCTTCACCGTCGAGATGATCGAGCAGAAACCGGCATACGCTGTTGCCAACTTCTCTGGTTCGCTTGCCATCTGGCCGGCCGCCGGAAACGTCAATGATGGCTTCGGCTATCGCGGCGAAGAATTCCACAACGGCATCGACATTATGGCCGGGAACGGTGCCCCCATCTCAGCTGCTTCGCCAGGCGTCGTCGTCGAGTCCGGCTACTCGGGGGGCTGGGGAGAATACGTCAAGATCGACCACGGCGGGGGAATCGCAACCCTCTACGCACACATGATTGAAGGCTCGCGTGCTGTGGCGGCCGGCCAAGCGGTCTCCGCAGGCGACTACCTCGGCGCAGTTGGCGACACCGGCTACGCCACCGTCTCGCACTTGCACTTCGAGGTCTATGCCTACGGTGTACGCGTCGACCCGATGCTGCTGCTGCCGTAGCCCGATGCTGCTGCGGTTTGCGTAGGTTGTCAGATCGGTTGCAGCTGGCCTTCCGCGGAACGGCTGGACGGACAATCACCCGACGAGGGGCATACGTTTCAGCCCGAACATCAGGTCGTCCGCAATCGTCGTCACCTCGGGCGCGGATGACTTCAGTAGATCGCGAGCGGCTTCGAATGCGCCGACCATACCCACGCGCATCGATCGAACCAATCCTTCGGCCTCCGCCCCAACCCCGAATTGCTTCCCCGCGGCAACGAGACTTTCCCCACTGATACGGGCGAGCGCGTATTCGCCGTTCACGCTCATCGCTGAGTCGAGGCGTGCGCTTCCGTCCCAGTACGGCGCATAGGTGACAAGGTCATACAGCGGGGCAAGTCGCACGTGATCGCCCTGAAGCATCAGCGAGTAGTTCTTTGCGTGCGCATCAGTGCATCCCGCCACCACGTTGAACACGAAAGCTCGGTAGAAGTCCCGCCCGACCAACTGCCGATCGTCGTCAAAGGGGAGGGAACGAATGTGGGCCGCGATTTTCGCGAGTCCAGGTCCGCCGTCGCGGTGCTGATACTTCCTGTCCGGTGGCACGCTCAGAGACTGACAGAAGTCCTCCTGATGGAGTCGATGCCAACTTCCGTTCTCGAACTTCCGGTCATATCTCTCGGTCACGAAGACGTACACGCCGTCGAAACTCTGAAGCGCGGATGCCGCTACAGTGCAGCCAAGGATCCGCGCCGCAGACATCGTCAGCTGTTCGACAACGTCGATCCGCCTGATCGTTCCGGGCACGGGCTTGAGTATGTGAGTGGTCGGCGTGGCACCCTCGGGCATCGCCCATCGGCCTTGCTTGTTCTTGAACAGCGCTATCTTCGGCTGCGCACCGGCCACGCTGAAGTTGCCAACACTGCCGATGTACGGAACTCCATCCGCATACTCATCAAGCACCTGCTTGAGCATGAGGGCAATCTCGGAGTCGTCGACCACTCGACTTTCTCCGCGCGCACCCACGGCATCCGATGGTGCGGTGTCAGGCGAAACGATTTGCACCGCGCCGGCGACGTCCGTTCCAACATGCTTCAGTAGTGCGAGTGGGCTTCGGGACGAGACACCATAACGCCGAGAAATTGCGTTGAGCGCCTCCTCGCTGTCGGGAAGCAGCCCCTGAAGGTACGGAAGGATCGCGCGCTTCTTGTGCTTCGTTGCAGCGAGGGGCATCGAGAGCGACAGTGGGGTTGCCCCTCGTCGCACGCGATATTCCTCGTCGTATCCGAATGTGACGTTGCCCGCCGGCGTTTGCTCAACTCTGCCGCATCGCTCGCCGTCCAAGTAGATGACCAGCTCAGTTACCATCGCACGACTCCGGACGAGCGGTCCCTCAAAGCAACTTCTAGTCCGAATGCTTGGAATACATCAAACAGTTTTGCCGCTTCGAGAGTTGCTTTGCCTGTCTCGAGGTCAGCGACGAACGATCTCGAAACTCGCGCTCGTTCTGCGAGGTCGGCCTGAGTCCAGTTCCGTTCCACACGCAGTTCGCGCACCACTGCTGCAGCTTCGCGCATCGTGAGCATGCATCCTCCTTGTCGCCGTACGACGACACAACGTTCTGTCGCCGTACGGCTACATTAGCATTTGTCGCCGTACGGCTGCAACAGGGACTGTCGCCGCGCGGCGATAGAGGTCATCGGGCGAGAAGAGTCATGACCAAAAAATGAATCCAGAGAAGGAAGTGGTACACCCCCCGGGACTTGAACCCGGAACCCACTGATTAAGAGTCAGTTGCTCTGCCAATTGAGCTAGAGGTGCGCGGTCGGCTGGCATTCTTGACCGACGGACAAGGTTAGCATAGGGGCATCCAGAGCAAGGAGAGAGCATGGCCGAGACCGCTGAACGTCTTCACGAAGGTGCCGTGGCACCCGCATTCACGCTCAGTGATCAAGACGGGAAATCGGTTTCGCTTGCGGACTTCGCCGGGCAGAAGGTGATCCTGTACTTCTATCCCGCGGCATCCACTCCCGGTTGCACGACGCAAGCCTGCGATTTTCGCGACAACTTGAATTCGCTCAAATCTGCGGGCTATCAGGTCATCGGAGTATCTAAGGACAAGCTCGCGGCGCTAGGTAAGTTCAAGTCGGAGCAGGCGCTGAACTTTCCGCTGCTGAGTGACCAAGACCTGGCGGTTCACAACGCCTACGGCACGTTCGGCGAGAAGTCCATGTACGGCAAGACCGTCATGGGAGTCATTCGCTCGACGTTTGTCATTGACGAAACCGGGCACATCGAACTGCCGCTCTACAACGTGAAGGCCACCGGCCACGTTGCAAGTCTGCGCAAGAAGCTCGAGCTTGACTGAAGGCTCCACCAACACGCGCGCACGCACTAGCCGCGCCGAGCCGTCGCCTCGATAACCGGCCTCGTGAACAAGAGGATGATCGCAACGACCGCGGGTATCAGCAGCAGCCAGCCGATGTCTTGGCGGGCAAACAGGCCCTGAAAGCTCCCGATTGCGACCGCAATCTGCAGCACCTGCCATACGAGCGCTGCGCTCCTAACCCATGGCTGGCACCGCAGAATGTTGAGGGTAATGACCGCGAGCCAGACCGCCGCAATCGCGACGACCACGGTCAGAGCGATCGCGGTCGGGAACGACGATGGGGTGGCAACTAACAGCTCGATGACCAGAAAACCGGTGGCCGCGACGAGTAGTAGGAACTCCGCGAACACGATCACAGCAAGCAACACCATCAGCGGATGCCGCGTTCCCCGAGCTGCCTTGTGGGCCTGCGTGTTCTCGCCTAGCACAATTCCACCTCGGAAAAAACCATTGATTTGAATGTATCGATATGAGACTCTAGTGGAGGTTGATTTCACGCTCCCAGTGCTGTGAGCGGGTCCCCGAGAGTTGACTCAAGCACAGTTGACTCAACCAAGATTCTCTCACCCGAACCACCGGGCTCTGCCGAGAAGCACACCAGCTTTGACGCTCAATAGAGTCCGGCGCGGCTAGCCACGCCGCACGCACCGAAGGAGCACCACCATGGACTGGCGCGACAAAGCTGCCTGCCTCACCGCTGACCCGGAGCTGTTCTTTCCGGTCGGCAACACCGGCCCGGCCGTCGATCAGATCGACAAAGCGAAGGCGGTGTGCGGCCGATGCTCCGTCACTGAAATGTGCCTCCAGTATGCGCTCGATACCTCGCAGGATTCCGGCGTCTGGGGCGGGCTCAGTGAAGACGAGCGTCGCGCCCTAAAGCGTCGCGCGGCGCGGGCTCGGCGCGCTTCCTAGCGCAGCACCTCGGCGGTTGACCGCGCGGCCTTCAGCCACGCCAGAGGCACCTCGATGGTGACTTCTGTTCCGCTGCCCATGACCGTGTGCCAGTCGATCGTTCCGCCGAGTTCGCCCTGTATGAGGGTGCGCACGATCTGAGTTCCCAGGCCAGAGCCGACCTTGCCTTCCGCCAAGCCGACGCCGTTATCGCGAACTCGCACGCTCATTCGTTCGCGCGAACGCTTGGCGGTGATCTCGACCTCGCCGTCGGTGCGCCCAGCCAGGCCATGCTCGACGGCGTTGGTGACGAGTTCTGTCAGCGCAAGAGCGAGCGGGGTCGCGTACTCGCTGGGAAGGCTCCCAAAGCTGCCGCTAAATCGCGGGTGCACTGTCGTGTTGTGGCTTGAGGCGACCTCGGCAATGAGCTTGAGCACTCGATCAAACACGACGTCAAAGTCGACATTCTGATTGAGTCCTTCTGACAGCGTGTCGTGCACCACCGCGATGGCGGCGACGCGTCGCATAGCCTGGCCCAGTGCGTCGCGGGCGACATCCGAATGCGTGCGTCTGGCCTGAATACGCAAGAGGGATGCCACGGTCTGCAGGTTGTTCTTGACCCGGTGGTGGATCTCACGGATCGTGGCATCCTTCGTAATCAACTCACGCTCTTGGTGGCGCACCTCGGTAACGTCGCGACAGAGGATGATCGCGCCAACCCGATCGCCCCGGTTGCGGATCGGGATGGCACGCAGCGATACCGTCACGCCGCGTGCCTCAATGTCGGTCCTCCATGGCGCACGCCCGGTAACCACCAGTGGGAGCGATTCGTCGACGACGAGTTGCCCGCTGATGAGCTTCGTCGTGACTTCAGCGAGTGATTCGCCCTCGAGTTCCCCCGAGAAGCCAATGCGGTTGAAGGCCGATAGCGCGTTGGGGCTCGCGAACGTCACCGTGCCGTCGACATCCAAGCGAACCAGACCGTCTGAGGCGCGCGGCGCACCGCGTCGAGGTCCGCTCGGTGCGCCAAGATCCGGAAAGTCGCCGGCGGCAATCATGGCGAACAGGTCGTTGGCGCAATCGTTGAAGGTGAGTTCCTGGCGACTGGGAGTTCGCGCCTCGCTGAGGTTCGTGTGCCGAGTGATGACAGCGATCGGCTCGGTGTTTTCGCTGCCGACCGAGCTCAGTCTTCGTAGCACGGGCACCGCCCTAACGCGCGTCGGCGTCTCCTCGTACCAATCGGGGGTTCCGGTGTCGACGATCCGCGCCGTTTCAAAGGCTTCCGTGACCTGGGCGTGCCACTCCGGCTTGATGGCTTGACCGATGAAGTCCCGGTAAAAGAGGGTTGCAGAACTCGACGGGCGCGCGTGCGAGACCGCCACGAATCCATGTTCCTCCGATGGCACCCACAACACGATGTCGGCGAAGGCGAGGTCAGCGAGCAGTTGCCAGTCTCCGACCAACAGGTGCAACCACTCGACGTCGGCATCCGTCGAGCGGCCGTTGGCCTGCACGAGTTCGCTGAGCGTTGACACCCTCCAAGGCTACCCGCGCAGTCTGGCCAGCCCGAACCGGGCGCGAGTCTGACGCTCCGCCGCCGGCAGAATTCGACTGGCGACCAGATCGCGCAGCGCCGTTCTGACTGCCGAGCGGGGCGCGGCATCCACGAGGGTGCTGGCACTCAGAATCGAAGCGTCGATCGCGGCCCGGTCGTATGGCACGAGCGCTGGCATCTCGATCCCGCCAAAGCGCGAGAGCGTCTCGATGACCTGCCCGGCCGGATTCAAGCCGATGGCGGATGCGCGCAGCCGGTTCATGACGACTGTCACATCGGCGCTCGCGACGGTTTCGACAAGGTCAACATAGGATCGCAGGAATCTGGAGAGCCCAACCGGGTCGGCCGAGCCGACGGCGACAATGCGGTCGGCTTCTCGTAGTGCAGTGACGGCTGCAGCGTTACGGCGAGGCGCCATGAGATCACTCGAGATCTCCTCGTCGTTCTCGAGGCTCGAGGCCGTGTCGAGCACGAGATAGTCGACCCAGTCCCGAGCAACGGCAATCGTCGTTGCCACTCTGGCGGCTGACAGCTCTGGCCAGCGACTCGGGCGACCGATACCGGTGAGCACCCAGAATCCGCCATTGCGAGACTCGTAACGCTGACTGATGCGCTCGAACTCCTCCATCGTGAGGCTCTCGTTACCAGCCAGACGACACGCGGCGGCAAAGCCAGGAGCCTCGTCGAGCATCCCCAACGTCGGGGCGATCGAGGCGCCGTGGGTGTCGACATCCGCGAGCGCGACCGAATGGCCGTGCGCGGCAAGCTCCGCCGCAATCCCGATTGCCGTCGTCGTTCTGCCCGGGGCACCAGAGGGGCCCCACACGCCGATGACCGTAGCGCGACTTCGCTTCGTCGATCCGTTGTCGTGATTCCCAATGGCACCGAGGTCGTGGCGTTGGCTCACGCGCAGATCCAGCTGCTGCTCAAGCTGGGATTCGAGTTGGGCCCAACTCGAATCGGCCGGGAGCGTCTCGAACAGCCCGAGTGTCGCGGCATACCGTCGGTCAACGTCGCCTGCCACGAGCGCAAGGGTGCGCACGCCGATCGCGTCGCATACGCTCATGACTCGCGGCGTGAGGTAGCGCGGTTCTGCCGCGACGATGGCGCAGTCTGGCCGGGTCTCCTCGATGACCGCAGCAAGTTCGTGAGCACCGGTTGCGCGACTCACGATGCTGTGGCCGTGATCGATAGATTCAGCCTCGATCCGCGCCTCAAGTTGGGCGGGCAGCGCCAAAGCGATTCGAGTCATTATTGGCCGCCTGCCAGGTATGTCGGAACAATGGAAAGTTGATCGTCATTAGCGATCGCTTGAAGCACGCGAGCGACGCGCGACTTTGGTACGAGCACCTCGACTGCGGTGGTCTTCGCCCCGGCAACGAAAGAACCCGAGTCCACTAGCCGCGCCACTGTCGCTGTCGTGACGACCGCTGGCGGCCCGAACTGCGTGCCGTTTGCCTGTGCTGAACCAGCCGATGAGGCATCCGTCTCGCGCGCGGCCCAGATGTCGACAGCTGCGCCAGGGGCGACGGATGCCGCGAGCTGTCCGTTCACGGAGATAACGAGTGCCGTCACCCGCAAGCCGTCGAGACTGCCGGTCGCCGAGCTGGGAATCAACTCGCCAGCCCCCACCGGTTTGGTGACGACGAATCCGGCATCCGGAATACTGTCGTTCGCCAGGTAGAACTGGTGCGCATCCTCAAGTTGCACGCTAAGTTCTTGCAGATCACTTGCACGCACCCTGTCTCCCGGCGCCAGCGGTTCACGAGCGGCGTAGACGAGAACCGATTCGTCTGAGGCACTAACGATCGCGACCACTCCGACGACCGAAGCGGCCACGAGAGCGAGACCGATCAGCAGGCGGGGGTCGAGGCTGAACCGCCGGCGCCGACGCAGCCCCTGCGGTGTGGTCGGACTGCCTGACATCGGACTGCCTGACATCGTGTCTCCGTTTCTGGGGATCCCGGCACCGGGTCTGGTTGGGCAGGGGTGTTTTGCTAACGGCCCTATGTTCACAACGTCAGAGGCAGCGTCGCGAAAGTTATCCACATGCCGACCACTGGAATGCCAATTCGCACATAATCGAGGCATGAACGATGCGCACACGGCTGACGGTCTTGGCCGATTCCTTACGCTTGCCGACACCGCCGAGTTGCTCAGCATCTCGACGAGACAAGCATCCGCCCTTGTTCGCTCGGGCGAGCTGCCGGCCATCAAGGTTGGTGCCAGTGGCCAGTGGCGAATCGAACGAACGATTCTTGAGGACTACATCGAAGCGAAGTACGAAGAAACTCGACGCATGAACCTGTGGCAGCAAGCCGATTTGGCCGGGGTCGCCGAGCTCTCGTTTGGTGGGCCACCGCAGCGCTAGCCCTGCTCGAACGCCGGGCTCAGAGCTTCACCGGAGTGAGATCTCCACCGGACTCAGATCTTCAGCAGACTCAGATCTTCACCAAGCTCAGGCGCTCGAGCGGCACCACCATGATGTCTGATACGGCGCTAGAGCGGCGCGGATCACCGGGTTCGTGCCTCGCCAGATCAAAGTGATCTCGTCCGACACGGTCGATGGTGCCGTGATGCCGCACCTCCCCCACGGTGATTTCGACGGCGATGCGTCGTCGACACAAGTCACGGAGCACGAACGAGATACCCAGTCGCGCAGAGAGGTTCTCGCGCCCGTTCGACTCGATTGCAACCGGAAGGCTGTTGACGACGTTCTTGTCGAGCACGGTGAATCCAGCCAAACTCGCGATCGGCACGATGTACTGCGGCGCAACTCGCGCATCGCTGAGTAGCTGTGCGAGAAACCAGTCGCGCCCGACGGTGAGCGGGGTCACCGTCATCCACTGATCCGAACCAATGATGATGCGAAGACTGTCACCGCTTGAGCCGATCGCAAGAATGCGCTCGCGCAGTGAGAGTCGACCCAAGCGGAGGCGCTCCTCCTCGGCCTGAAGATCGAGTTCCTCTGCCGATAGTTCGTGTTCGATCTGGCTCTCCAGATCATCGAACAGTTTGTCCCAGCGCATGAACAGACGCTAGTTGCTGGTTCACGAGTACACGCAGGTTATCCACATCCGAAAGAATTCGATTGACAGCATCTCGCAAACCCAGTTGAGTGTGATGACCCCCATCGTGGGGTCTACAGATCGGTACCGCTTTCTCAAGGTGGGGGAATGATGAGCGAAGCACTTTCGGCAGTCGAAGCGGAACCCGACACCCCCGGTGGAGTCGATCCTGCCGATCGTGCGGCGCCTGGTCTGTCTGCCTCGCGGAAGGCTCGCAGCCGTTTCTCCCCCGATGAGTTCTTCGGCCATCAGCCAACATCGACAGTCTCGCTTCCAGCGCCAGATCCCCTCGTCGAGAATCTCACCCGGTGCGTCATCGAAATCCTTGCGGGGGCGCGGGAGCTTGAACAGATCTCGCGCTGGGTCACGGACGACGTCTATCGACACCTATTGAAGCGGGTTGTGCTGTCAACGCGAGCGCGTCAGGCGAAGGGGCTTGCCGCCGTGCGCCCCGTCTTCACGCTCGGCTCAACGACGATTTGCGAGCCTCGCGACGGCGTCGTCGAAGCCGTGGTCATTGTTCGAGGTCGGGCACGCACGCGGGCGGTCGCACTCCGGCTTGAGGGCTTGGACAGTCGCTGGCGCGCGACGGCGATCAACGTGCTGTGAACTGGATCGCGGGATCTCGGCTTCGCTCGATCACCGAGGGATCTCGACGAGCTCGATCACCGAGTGGGGTTAGCGGCCCTTGTTTTTTTCCTGCGCGCGACGCTGAGCACGATTGATGGGCGGCGGCTCTGGTGCGGCTTCCCGCTGGCCAAATGCGCCACGCTGCGCCGGCTGCCCTTGCTGCTGGGCAGCGGCTGGCTGTTGGGCCCCTGGCTGTCCGCCCAAGGCTGGGTT
>JBGSTT010000295.1:0-10168 GCA_041736385.1 Rhodoglobus sp.
AGGACGAGCCGGTCGGCATAGGCGCAAGCGAGGCTGAGGTCGTGCAGCACAACAACGACGGCGCGGCCCTCCCTCGCAAGCCGCCGCGCAATGCGCATGACCTCTTCCTGATGACGAAGATCCAGCGATGCGGTCGGCTCGTCGAGAAACACCGTTGCCGCTTGCTGTGCGAGCACCCTCGCGAGGGATACTCTCGCGCGCTCGCCGCCGGACAGCGCCGTGAACCTTCTGGTTGCGAGGTGACGCACGTCCGCGGCATCCATCGCAGCGATCACCTGCGCGACGTCGCTGCGTCCCTCGACTTGACGCGCCCACGGACTTCGACCCATCGCTACAACTTCGGACACACGGAACGGAAAGCTGAGGGCGTTGTCTTGAGTCAAGACGCTGCGCAGACGCGCGAGCTCGCCACTCGGGATGCTGCCAATCGCGCGACCGTCGACCGTCACGGATCCGCGTACCGGGCTTCGCTCCCCACTCAGAACTCCCAAGAGAGTCGATTTGCCTGCGCCGTTCGGTCCGACGAGCACGAGCACCTCGCCGGGGACCACCTCAAGGCTCACGTCATCAAGAACCGTCACGCCGTCGAGTTCAACAGTCACGTTCTCGGCGCGAATCATGCCCAACCGCCGCTGCGCTTGCGCTGCCGGTAGAGCAGGTAGAAAAAGAACGGGCCACCGAGAAGCGAGGTGAGCAGGCCAATGGGCAGGTCGGCACCAACCACGACTGAGCGCGCGAGCAGATCGGAGTAGACCATGAGCGCTGCTCCGCCGAACGCACTCGCGAGAATGAGCGGGCGGTGCGATGGTCCGATCGCCATGCGAATAATGTGCGGCACCACGAGGCCAACGAAGGCAATGATCCCGCAGAAGGCTACGGCGACGCCGGTCAGTAGAGCGACCAGCACGATTGACACGATGCGCAGCCTCTCGACGTTGACACCGAGATGACGAGCGTTGCGTTCGCCTAAAGCGAGGAGATCATACGGTTTTGCAAGAATCAAGGCGGCGCCAGCTGCGATACTCGTCGCGGTTACGACGATGCCGACTTCTGGCCAACTTGAGCCGTTCAGTGATCCGAGTTGCCAGAAGACAATCTGCTCACGACCACCAGAGTCGGCGATAAACAGCATCGACGCGAGCCCTGCCCCGGCGAAGGCGTTGACCGCGATGCCGGTCAACAGGAGCGTGACGACCTCGGTGCGGCCATTCGCACGGGCAACAAAGTAGACCAGCAAGGTAGCGACAAGACTGCCGACGAACGCGAAGGCCGCGATCGTTGCAGAGCCGAGTGCGGTGACACCGATGACAATCGCAACCGCGGCGCCGAGCGCGCCGCCCGATGAGACACCGACAACACCGGGCTCGGCGAGCGGGTTGCCGAAGATGGCCTGCATGATGGCTCCGGCCACCGCGAGCGCTGCGCCGACACCGATTGCCATCGCAATTCGCGGGAACCGCACGACCCAGAGGGTGGATTCGAGAATCGGATCCTGCGGTGCCCACGGATTCTGAATTCCGATAGCACGCAGAATCGAACCAACGACTTCCGCCGGGCTAATTGCAAGCTGGCCAATTACGGCGGAAAGCATGACTCCGCCGATGAGCAGTACGGCAAGCACGACAGCAAGCGTCACGGCGCGACCTACGACCATCACTTCGCCGCGCATTGCCCTACCTTCGTGACTATCTTAGGTAAGCCTAACCGCCACGCCTCAAGCTGGGATACGCTCGTCGATCCAGGCGATCAGGTCGCCGATGACCTCGTCGCGATTGGTCTCATTGAAAACTTCGTGACGCGCACCGGGGTAGACGATTGCACGCACATCATCCAACCCGGATCTCGTTACATACTCGTCCGCAAGTTTGGCGACACTTTTCTCGCCGCCGAGCGAATCGTCACTGCCGATCATGATGAGCACGGGGATGGTCGGCTGGATGTTTTTTGCCGGTCGGCCGAACAGGCGCAGCCCGTCTGGAATGCCGAAGAGCTTGATCACGTCGGCGTAAAACGTCAGCGGGTCCTCGACGAAGGCGGTCACGACGGCGGGGTCACGGCTCAGCCACTCGAAGCGCGTCGAGCCGAGATGCTTGTGTTTTGCGTTGAGGTCGCCGCCGTTCATGAGACCGACCGAACGGTGGGCGGTGCCGGTGAGTACAACACCGTCGTAGTCACCGGAGTGCTGATTGATGATGATCTGTAGCATGAGCGACCCCCACGATTGCCCGATCGCCATGAGAGGCAGTCCCGCGTTCTCAGCCCGAACGATGGTCGTGAACTTTCGAATTGCAGCAATCGTCGCGCGTAAGCCGCCGGGCCCGAGCCGACCGAGCTTGCTGAGATCCCCACCGTGCTGCTCAGCCCCGGTCGCACCGTGCCCGCGGTGATCGTCCGCGTACACCGAGTAGCCGGCCCCGACGAGTTGCTGCGCAACCCACTCGTAGCGCAGCGCGTGCTCGCCCAGCCCATGCACGATCTGGATGACACCCTTCGGCTCACTCGCGACCCACGCGTAATAGTGGATCGTGACGCCCTCGGCGTCGACGTAGCTGTGATCCGAACGGATCGAAGTGAACTCGGTCACGCGGCCTCCTTGCTCGTCGCTGGCACAGTCTCGCGACTGGCACAGTTCAGACTACGACTGTTGCGCCTCGAGCAGTGCGACAGCTTCTGCGCGGGTTGGTAACGCGTTGCGCGCGCCGAGCGCCTCAGTTGCGCGTGCCCCGACTGCCGCCGCGAACTCGACCGCGTCCTCAATGCTCTGACCTTCCGCGATAGCGGCGGCGAGCGCACCATTGAAGGCGTCTCCCGCGCCGGTGGTGTCGACCGGGACACACGGAAACGCGGCTTGATGGTGTTCGCCAGAAGCCGTGTGCAGTCGAGCGCCATCTCCACCCAGCGTGACGATGACCGCACGGATGCCGCGAGCCAGCAGCTCAGCGGCGGAACCCAGCGGCGCAAGCTCCGTTTCGTTCGGTGTAATCAGATCCACGAGTTCAAGCAGTTCGACTGGCAGGGATTGCGCGGGCGCCGGGTTGAGGATGAAGGTCCAGCCTCGCTCACGCGAGACTCGTGCCCACGCGAGAACCGTGGCGACCGGTATTTCGAGGCACGCCAGCACAACCACATTGTGCAACTCGACAGTTTCGGCCGCTGCCACGCTGGACTGCGCGACGGTGGCGTTCGCTCCGGCGGCGATGATGACGATGTTCTCACCGGAGTCCTCGATGAGTACGGCGGCAACGCCGGTCGGCTCCTGCACCCGCTTGACGTGTTGTAATCCGACCCCTCTTGCCGCGAGATCGGCGAGCGCTGCATCCCCCAGACTGTCGATTCCGGCCGCGGAAATCAGTTGCACTGCTGCACCTACCGCTGCCGCAGCAGAGGCCTGGTTTGCCCCTTTGCCGCCCGGCAAGGTCTCGAAGTTTCGCGCCGACACCGTCTGGCCAGGAGTCGGAAGCTCGGCCAGACCGGCGAATACCAGATCCATGTTGATCGACCCAACGACGATTACGATTCCGTCTTGGGGTGCGGGTGTGAGCACCCGCCAATTATGCCCCAGCTCCATGCATGCGAATCGACTCGCTAGGGAGTAGGTTATGGGTGTTCCTTCTTTCACAAACACCAGCCAATCTGGTGTCGGCAGAGGGAATAGGGTACTAAACGCGGTCCCGGGCTGGTGAACATCGAGGCCGCACTTTTTTACAATCAACTATCCAATGGAGGATTTCGTGATTCCTGAGTCTCTTACTCAGCTTCAGTACGACACCGTTTATAACTTCCTGTCCCTCGTGATCGCGTCGCAGCTCTTCACCGCGCTGTTCCTCGTGATCGCGTCGCAGCGCATTCTGCCGCGCTACCGGCAGGCCATCGCGGTCGCCGCAATTGTTTGTGGAATCGCGGCGTACCACTACTTCCGCATCTTCGATTCGTTCCGGGCCGCATTCGTGACCGACGCGGTCGGTGGCATGGGAACCTACACCCAGGCCGCGGGAGCTTCGTTCAACGAGGGCTACCGCTACGTTGACTGGCTGCTGACCGTTCCGCTGCTGCTCGTCGAGCTCATCGCCGTGCTGGCGCTGGCCAAGCACATCCAGCGCTCGCTGCTGGTGAAGCTCATCCCGGCCGCTGCGCTCATGATCATCCTCGGCTACCCGGGCGAGATCAGCACGGACAACACCGTTCGCACGATCTTCGGCATCCTGTCGACGCTTCCGTTCCTGTACATCCTGTACGTGCTTTTCGTTGAGCTCACGAAGTCGCTCGACCGTCAGCCGGTCGCTGTGCGCAAGTTGATCAGCAACCTGCGCTGGCTGCTGCTCCTCGCGTGGGGCGTCTACCCGATCGCCTACGCTTTGCCGCTGTTCAACATCTCCGGAGCGGATGCTTGGGTTGGTAAGCAGATCGGTTACTCGGTCGCTGACATCGTTGCGAAGGCCGTCTACGGTCTGATCATCTTCCAAATCGCCCGCATCAAGTCGATGGAAGACGACTCGGACTTCGCGGCGGTCGAGAGCTCGGGCGACGAAGAGCCAGCAGTCGCCAACATGAAGTAGTACTCAACTACAAAAGTGGGGTTCTGGCCGAGTGCTAGGGCCCCACTTTTGTGTCGGGGTACGCAACGATCACTAACTGGGACTAGGCTTCACGCGTGATTTCCACGGTGACGAACAGCGTCGAGCCGAATGGCCCAGCATAGACTCCGCGTAGCGGCGGTACATCGTTGTAGTCGCGGCCCCGACCGACGAGCACGTGACGATCGCCGATGTCGATGAGGTTGGTCGGATCGAAGCCGCGCCACTCGCCGCCGCAGAACCACTCCACCCACGCGTGCGACTCGCCTGCGACGGTCACTCCGATCGCGGCATCCGGTTTCGGATGCAGGTAGCCCGACACGTACCGAGCCGGGATGCCGACCGAGCGAAGCGCTCCGAGCGCGAGGTGCGTGATGTCCTGGCAGACGCCTTTGCGTTCGCTCCACGCCTCGCGAGCCGTCGAATGCACGCCAGTGACGCCTTGCATGTACTCGACGGCGTCGCCGATGGCAATGCAGATGGCGAGTGCAGCAGCACAGACATCCGAAGAATTCCGCGCGATCTCGCGAGCCAGTTCAACGACCTCGACCGGCGGATCTGTTCGTCGCGTCTGTCCGAGTTGTTCGACGGTTGTGGTCGAGAGTTCCACCGCCTCGGCAAGCGCGCCCCAGCCAACCGTCTCAGCAGCGTGCTCGCGCGGGCGCACCTCGACGAGGCTCGTGGCAGTGAGCGCGAGGTCTTTGTGCGGGGTCAGTAGCTCGAACGACGAGACTCGCGAGCCCCAATAGTCGACGTAGCTGTGCTGGCTTGAGATGGGCAGTATCTCGAGGTTGGAGTAGAGCACAAGCTGACCGTCTGAACTGACCGGGAGCATCCGCGCTTCGTTGTATGAGGCGGTCACATCACCGCCGTAGTGAAAGCCGGTCCTGTGGGTAATGCGCAAGCGGTTCACGAGGTCTCGCCCACCCAACTCGGTGCCGCGTTGGTCGGAAAGTAACGCTGTCGAATTGCTTCGGATGCCGCACTGGTAGCCAATTGCACACTATCCATGTGCGCGGTGAGGTCCTCAAGAATCTCGGCGATTGGGCGATACTCTAGCTCGCTGCGGATCTGTCCAAGCAGCCGGAGCGCCTGATCAGACACTCCCACCCGATCGCTGCGCGGTTCGATCTCCCGCATGCAGGTCTCAGCTCGCGTCACTGAGAACAAGATGCTTCGCGGAAACAGCCGGTCGAGCAGCAGAAACTCCGCGGCATTGCGTGCGCTCGGCACACCACGATAGGTGCGCAAGTAGGCCTCATATGCGCCGCACGACCGCAGGATCGTCGTCCAGCTTGGCCCGGATGCCTCGGTGAGGCTTCTGGTCGACAGCAGTCGCGCCGTCATGTCTGCGCGCTCAAGACTGCGGCCAAGCGTGAAGAACTGCCACGCCTCATCCCGGCTCGTTGCCGACTCGATGATGCCGACGGCGAGAGCGGAGCGTTCGCGCACCCAGCCGAAGAACTCGTGCACTTTATCGGTCGATACTTTGCGTGGCATCCGCGCTCTCGTGGTGTTCAGGCACTCCCACAGCTCGGTAGAGACGACCTCGCGCGCGCGCCTCGCGTTCTCCCGGGCGGCGCCGAGCGAGTACGCGATGGATGCCGGCTCAGAACGGTCGACGGCCAGGATGTTCAGAATGTCCTCGCGTGTGAGCGACTGATCTGCCGGCACCTCGCTTCCCATGACGCTCAAGAGCGCACGACAGGCCAGATCCTCTTCAATCCACGGATCCTCGAGCAGGAGCTGCAAGTGCACATCGAGGATGCGCGCGGTGCCGTCTGAACGTTCGATGTACCGCCCAATCCAGAACAGGCTCTCCGCGATTCGGCTCAGCATTGCGGCTCCGGTGATCGAGCGAAGCCGAGATCCTCGGGCGAGGTCTCGACGAGCTCGACCACTGATTGCTGCTGTTGCTGCTCCTGCTGTCCCTGCCCGAGTGGCCGATCCTTGGGGCCGTGATCCCGAGCTGCGTGCTCCTTGAGCATCTCGGGGGTGATGATCGAGATCGCCTCGGTCGCGGCGGCCTGGCCTGCGACCAGTCCTTGGATGCTGTGCCGCGAGACCTGAAGCGGGTCCTGACCGACGACCCAGGTGTCTTTCGAGCCGCCGCCCTGCGAGCTGTTGACGACGAGTTCGCCCTCCGGCAGCGCGACGCGAGTAAGCCCGCCAGGCAGTACCCAGATGTCGTTGCCGTCATTGACAGCGAAGGGCCTGAGGTCGGCGTGCCTCGGGCGCATCCCCTCATCGACGAGAGTCGGAATCGTCGAGAGTTGCACAACCGGCTGCGCTATCCACCCGCGAGGATCCCGCAACAGCCGGCCCTTAAGCTCGGTCAACTCTGCCGCGGATGCCGCCGGGCCGATCACGAGACCCTTTCCGCCAGAGCCGTCAACCGGCTTGACAACAAGTTCAGCGAGCCGATCCAGCACCTCCTCGAGTGAATCTGGATCTTCAAGGCGCCAGGTCTGTACATTCGGCAGGATCGCATCCTCGCCGAGGTAGTACCGGGTCAGCTCTGGAAAGTAGGTATACACGAGCTTGTCGTCTGCAACACCATTGCCGACGGCGTTGGCGATGGTCACGTTGCCGAGTCTGGCGGCCATCAAGAGCCCTGGCGAGCCGAGCATCGAGTCCGCCCGGAACTGCAGCGGATCAAGAAACTCATCATCGACTCTGCGATAGATCACGTCGACGCGAGTTGGGCCCGCGGTCGTTCGCATCCAGACCCGCCCACCGGAGCAGTACAGGTCACGACCCTCGACGAGCTCGACACCCATGAGGCGCGCGAGCAGGGTGTGCTCGAAGTACGCCGAGTTGTACACCCCAGGGGTGAGCACGACCACGGTCGGTTCGTCGACGCCAGCGGGGGCGCTCGCGCGGAGCGCGCCGAGCAGCTTGTGCGGGTACTCGCCGACCGGGCGCACCCGCATTGAGACGAACAGTTCAGGCAGAGTTTGAGCCATTACGCGCCGGTTGGAGATGACGTAACTGACGCCGCTCGGTACCCGAACGTTGTCTTCGAGCACGCGCCAAGCGCCCTGCTCGTCACGGATCAGGTCGATCCCGGAAACCTGAATTCGCACCCCGTTAGCCGGTTCGATTCCCGCAGCCTCACGATGGAAGTGGCTTGATGATGTGACTAAGCGGGCCGGAATCACACCATCACGAACCGCGGCCTGTGGACCATAGATGTCGGCGAGGAAGGCTTCGAGGGCTCGAACCCGCTGTTTGATGCCAGCTTCAACCGTCAACCACTCGGCCTGATCGATGACTCGAGGCACGGCATCCAGCGGGAACGGGCGCTCTTCGCCGGCGAAATCAAAGGTGACACCTTGCGCAAGATACGAACTCGCGAGCGCGTCAGTCCGCCCCCGCAACTCGGCCTGCGTCATCTGCGCGAGAGCGGCGTGAATCTCCTTGTATGACGTCCTCGCGGCTCCGGGGGTGGCAAACATCTCGTCCCAAGGGGGCGTGGTTGCGCTCTTCGTGGCGGTGGCGCCGTAGCCATCGAACAGATCAGCCATGTCACGAGCCTAGAGCCGCCGTGTTGCGCTGGTGTTTCACCGCCGCCGATCCGCTCAGGGTTCCTGTTGTTTGGCCTCAGTTGCAACCTCGAAGTGACGGACGCCATGCGGTCGCCCGGCCCTCACCCAGAGCACGAACAGGGCTCCGCCGACGGCGAGCGCGGCGGCGAGACTGACGAATGGGAGCACCCGCCCGAGGTTGACGACCAAGGTGAAGGCCACGACCAGCGTGCCGAAACCGTTGAGTAGAAGCGACCCCAATCGGCGCTCCCGCCACGCGAAGCGGGTCATCGCTGCGAGGCCCGCGAGGAAGCTCACGAACACGGCGACGGCGTAGAACAGCACGAGAACCTGATCATCGCCTCCCGCGACGCCGACAACGACCACCGATAGCACGGCGAAGACCACGACGCCCCAGTACGGTGTGTGCGCCGCATTAGTTCGGCTAAAGGGGCGGGGAAGGATGCCAGAGGCCGCGTTGCTGCGCGCGAGCGCCTTGAGCAACCCGGGTCCGGCCTGAAAGCTCGAACTCGCCGCAGCCAGCAGCAGGAGCGCAGTCACCAACTGAAACGCAGCGAAGACAGGAGCAGGGGCAACGTAACGGGCGAGTTCGGCGATGAGGGTGCTGTCCGCGCCGGGTATCCCCACTCCGAGCAGCGCGGCCTCGGTGGCAAGTCCAAGAGTGATTGTGCCGACGATTCCGAGTGTTAGCCAGAGCGTGACCTGGCCGAAACGGCGTCGGCGTCGGTCATTCAGTGCACCGAGTTGGGCGATGGCGGAGGATGGTGCCTCGACGCCTGTGGCGAGCGCCATCGCGACAGGGAAGGCAAAGATCACTGCGAGGACAGCGCTCTCGTTCGGAGTCGCAATTGCTCCCCCGCCTGGAATAGGGGTTGCCCAGAGCCCGAACAGCAGCACGACAACGGCGACGACGACGAACGAGATGGCCATGAGAGCAAACACGATCCGCCCGAGGTGTCCGAACCACGTGATCCCGGCGACGACGACCACGAGCGAGAGGGCGATGACAAGTCGCCATGGCGCGAGCTCAGGGAAGTAGACGATGATCGCCGAAGCGCCCGCCGAAACGCTAATCGCGATAGTGAGTACGAAATCGACGATCAGCGAGCCGATCGGGATGAACGCCAGGCCGTCCCCGAATGCCTCTCCTACCGCGGCCGAGGCGCCGCCGCCTTGCGGGTATCTTGCGATCAGCTGGTGGTAGTTCACGATGACGAGAGCGATGATCGCGACGACAATGACCATGGTGATCACGAGGAGTCCGAGGTCACCGTTCAGCGCGCGGAGGGCCGCCTCGACGGCGTAGGCGACCGACGACACCGGGTCGGCCATGACGGCGAACGCGAACGCGAGCAACAGGACCGGCCCGGACCCGACAATTCGCGAGAAGCGACCGGGTGGGCGGTGAGTTTCAGGCACGGAGCGACTGTACGCCTGCCAGCAAACATGTGTATGCCTGCTACGGTATGTGCATGGCAACCTTTGATCGGCGAGTTCAGGTGTTGTTCGACCCGGTGCAGTACGCCGCGCTTGAGGCGGAGGCGGCTGCCCAACGGCAAAGTGTCGCAGCGATCATCCGTGAGGCGGTGGATGCCCGGCTGCGTGCTCGAAGAACGACTCAGCAGGAGGCACTCGCCCGGCTGTTTGCGAGCGGCGACAGAAATCCAACCCTCGGCCCCATTGACTGGAATGAGGAGAAGGAACACTTCGAACGTGACATCCTCCGTGACCTGCCGTGATTGAGAACGCGATTCTCCTCGACTCCACCGTACCCACGTACGCGCTGGGCGAAGCCCACCGCTTGCGCGACTCGAATCGTGCACTGTTGTCTCGGCTCGTTGCGGGGGAGTTTCGCGGGTACGCGAGCGTCGAGATGGTGCAGGAGCTCGTCCATCACCGCCTGAGAAGAACCGGGGATCGCGCAGAAGCGGTAAGCAACGGTCGCGACATCGTCTCAATCCTCACCATTCTCAACTTCGACCGGGAGATTCTTGACCTCTCCCTCGCGCTCGTTGAGCGGCATCCGACTGTTCGCGGCCGGGATGC
>JBGSTT010000016.1:0-1697 GCA_041736385.1 Rhodoglobus sp.
TGTCAGCCGACTCGCAGAGGCCGAACGGCGGGGTGTTGGCAAGACCGGACTTCACGTCAACCTGGCGATCGGGTACGGCGGACGACGGGAGATCGCCGACGCCATGCGAAGCATCGTCCAGTCGCACGAGAGTGATGGCGGGACGCTCGACGCCCTCGCCGAGATCCTGACTCCCGAACTGATTAGCGAGCACCTCTATACGGGAGGTCAGCCGGACCCGGATCTGGTCATCCGCACCTCGGGAGAGCAGCGGATCAGTGACTTTATGCTCTGGCAGAGCGCCCACAGCGAATTGTATTTCGTAGAGGCGCTAGGCCCCGATTTGCGCGAAGTCGACTTTCTTCGCGCGCTACGGGACTTCTCGCGACGACAACGGAGGTTCGGCCAGTGACCGGTCCCATGATCGACGGCGGCGAACCCCAGAGCATCGACGACTTTGTGGCCGGATTCAGCGAAGATCCCGGATATCTCGACTTCGCTCGGGTTGGACCGATCGGCGATGCGGTGCGCGAAGAGTCAAGTGCGCTTGACAGCATCCTCGAGCGATCACGATTCGGCACTCTCGATATCTTCGAGCAGCAGGATGCGCGAGTGCGCGACGCTCTCAGCACGCTGACCGGCTTTGCGGCAGAGCAGATCGTGTTTCAGCCGAACACGAGCCAAGGGCTCATGCACACGATGTTTGGGATCACGGGTGCCGTTGCTCTCTCGAGAGCGGACTATCCGAGTCTCACCGTCAGTGCGACGCGGGCCTCCGAGGCGCTCGGCGTGCTCACCCCGGCTTGGCTCGACACGGATGCCGGACGCGTAACTCCCGGCAATCTGAAGCCTCAGCTCAGAAAAGAGATCATTGCCGTCGCCGTCAGCGTCGTCGACTACCGAACCGGCTATCTCGTTGACCTCGAGGGGATTCGGCAAGTGATCGGCGACCGCTTACTCATCGTCGATGCAACCCAAGCGATGGGGGTCGTGGATGCGCCATACCAGCTCGCCGACGTTGTTGCCGGCGGTGGCTACAAGTGGCTTCGCGCCGGATGGGGCACCGGGTTCCTCTGCTTGAGCGAGCGAGCACTCCAGCGTCTGACTCCCGTGTTCTCCGGACACTCCGCGACTGACGGTGACCCGGCCGGGGACGGCGCTGTGCCGCCGCCAGCGCAGGGATCGAAAGCCTTTGCGGTGTCGTGGTCTGATCCGGTTGCCCAAGCGCGGCTTGCCGCCGCCGTCGAAGGGATCAACGAGGTCGGGGTGGCCGCGCTGAACGCACGGTTGGCAGAGCGAGTGAGCGCGGTTATTGACCTGGCAGACGAGTTCGGATTGCCCGTGTCATCCGCCCGCCCCGAATCGGAACGCGCTGGCATTGTCGTCGTGACGCCGGCCCCAGATCACCTCACTGTTCTGGCCGCTTCGCTTCATAATCACGGAGTCTCGGTGACGGTCCGTGATGACTCTGTGCGGATCAGCCCGCACGTCTCGACAACCGACGAGAGCCTCGAAATGCTGCGCGCGAGCTTCACCACGTTCGCGAGCGTCGCAAACCTTTAACCTCCAGGACACTCAACGGGGCGTGTCGGTAACTCGCCAGAATCATCGAACGCCTAACGTCAGAACATCAGGTATGGCACCTGATCGAGGCGGCCACCCAAGGAGCGTCTCGCGATCTGTGACTCAACCCCACAGCGGCCGTCTTGCAAGTTTGA
>JBGSTT010000038.1:0-13506 GCA_041736385.1 Rhodoglobus sp.
GCGACGATCGCTCGCGTGCCGCCGGAAGTGCTCACGGGCCCAATCCTAGGATGTCCCCATGGTCACCACTCTTCCCAGCATTGCGATTATCGGCACCGGCGCGATGGGCGGCGCGATACTGAGCGGATTACTCGGGCCAGACGTGAAGATCAGTGGCGGCATCCGGGTGACCAATCGCACCGAGTCGAAAGCTGCGGCGCTCCGAGGGGACGGGGTGGAGTCGTTCGCCCTCGAGACCGTCCACAACGCCAACCCGCTCGCGGTGGCTGGGGCGAAGATCGTGCTCATCGGTGTGAAGCCGCTCGGCGTGGTCGACACGCTTACCGAGATCGCGCACGCGCTCGAACCTGATGCGCTCGTGATCAGCGTGGCGGCGGGGGTGCCGACCGTTCGCATGGAAGAGGTGCTTGGGAACAGTGTGCTCCGCGCGATGCCGAACACGCCGGCGATCGTCGGGAGGTCCGTCACCGGGCTGTCAGCCGGATCGCGTGCGACCCGAGAAGACGTCGCACTTGGCCGCGCTCTTTTCGAGACGGTCGGCAGCGTTGTGGAGGTGCCGGAGTCGCAGATCGACGCGTTGAGCACCATCTCGGGTTCAGGTCCGGCTTACGTTTTCTATCTCATCGAGGAGCTGACCCGCGCAGCCGTCGAGCTCGGGTTCTCAGCTGCTCAAGCTCGGGAACTGGTGACGGGCACCTTCCTTGGATCGGTAGAACTGTTGGCCGCTTCTGGCACAGATCCCGCCGAGTTGCGCCGCCAAGTTACCAGCCCGAACGGAACCACGGAACGCGCGATTGCGGTGCTCGAAACCGCAGACCTCGCCGGACTGTTCTCGCGGGCGACCGCCGCGGCACTCGCGCGAGCGAAGGAAATCGCGGCGCTCTGACTTCAGAGCGCGCTGGCTTATGAGTGCTCTAGCTCTGCAGCGCTGCGAACTTCTCAATCGCGCTCGATTGGCCGCTCACAATGATCAGGTCGTGGTTCGACAGCAGGGTTTCAGGAGTTGCGTAGGTAAAGTCCTTGCCGGGCGACTTGACGCCAACGACCGTGACTCCGTACTTCCTTCGCACTTGAGACTCAGAGAGCGGGATGCCGCGAATCGGCTTCGGAGGGTACATCTTGACGATAGCGAAATCGTCGTCGAACTCGATGAAGTCGAGCATGCGGCCCGAGACAAGATGGGCGACGCGCTCACCGGCTTCTGCCTCCGGGTAAATCACGTGGTTGGCCCCGATACGAGCGAGGATCTTGCCGTGTGACTTGCTGATTGCCTTCGCCCAGATCTGCGGAATCTTCAGGTCGACGAGGTTAGCCGTGATGAGCACGGATGCTTCGATCGACGATCCGACAGCCACCACAGCGATCGAGAACTCCTCAGCCCCGATCTGGCGAAGCGCATCGAGCTGACGGGCATCCGCCTGCACGGCATGTGTGACGCGTTCTGACCACTTTTGCACGAGTGCCATGTCGATATCGATCGCGAGCACTTCGCGGTCAAGCCGATGCAACTGTCCAGCCGTGGCCGCGCCGAATCGGCCGAGACCGATCACCAGCACAGGTGCGTTATGTGCGATCTTGTCAACCAACGATTGGCCTCTCTTCTGCCCGGGTGAACAATTGCCTACGCTGGCTCGCCGCGAGGGCGGCGGCCAAGGTCACGGTACCAACTCGGCCTGCCCACATGGTGGCCGCGAGCACGTATTTGCCGGAATCGGGCAGCGTTTCAGTGAGTCCGGTGCTCAAGCCGCAGGTCGCAAAGGCTGAGATCACATCGAAGAGCACGAAGTCGAGCGGAGCCTTGGTGATGTGAAGAATCGTGATGGATGCGACCGCAACGATAATCGCTCCCCACAGCGTCACGCTGACGGCGAGGCGTAGAACATCCGTCGGGATGCGACGGTCAAAGGCGTGCATGTCGTTATCGCCCTTTGCCTCGGCGAAAGCTGCAAGAAACAGCACGGCGAGAGTCGTGACCTTGATGCCGCCGGCCGTGGAGGCTGACCCGCCTCCGACGAACATGAGCATGTCGAAGACGAGCAGCGTTGATCCGTTCATCGCTCCGATGTCAACGGGAGAGAAGCCGCCAGAGCGGGACATCACCGAGAGGAAGGCCGCCGTACCGGGCCGTGCTATCGGATCCTCTGCGCCGATCGTGAGGGTGTTGCTCCATTCGAGCGCGAGGATCGCCAGAGTGCCGAGGATGATTAGCCCGGTGGTGGTGAGAAGGGTGATTTTCGCGTGCACTGACAGGCGGGTGCGATACCTCCAGAAGCGCGCGAGGGCAAAGATGACCGGAAAGCCGAGGCTGCCCAGGAACACGCCGAGTGCGAGGGTTGAGAGCATCCACGGGTCGCCCGCGAACTGCTCCATCCCTGCTGCGGACGGAACGAAACCGGTGTTTGTGAATGCCGAGACCGCGAAATAGAACCCTTGCCAGATCGACGTCCACAGGTCGTAGCCCTCCGCGAGCAGGCGCGGGATGATGACGAGGGACAACACGATCTCGATCACGAGAGCGCTGAGAGCAACGGTTGCGAGAAGTCCACCGATATCGCCGAGCCGGATCGCCTGCGACTCCGAAACGGGGCCGACATGAATGCGCGATGGATTGGTGTCGCTCGCGGCGATCAGTCGTTGCCGCAAGCCAAGGCGGCGCGACACGATAAGCCCGAGGATGCTCGCGAGCGTGAGCACCCCGATGCCGCCCACCTGCATGCCGAGCAGAATCGCGCCATTGCCGAAGGCCGACCAACTCGTCGCCATATTGACGGTCGTCAGCCCTGTCACGCAGATTGCCGAGACGGCGGTAAACAGGGCATCTGCGATCGGCGTCGCGCGGCCATCCGCCGAAGAAATCGGCAGCACGAGCAATGTCGTGAGGGTCAGAATCAGCCCAGTGAAGATGATGATAGCGAACCGAGCGGGGGATGACGCGGCGAAGGAATCGACGACATCGCGCAGCCGCGCGCCGATCGTTTCGCGCCCGCCGAAGGCGCGTCCTGACATTCGATTGCTCACGACTCCACGCTCCGTTGCACGAGAGGTCATGGTACTCCTCAGCGCGCCCCGATACCCTAACCCGATGGCAGACATCTTCGACGTTATCGCCGATCCGACCAGGCGGGAACTGCTGGAGTTGCTCGGTACGCGGCATGAGCATGCGGTGGGCGCAGCCAGCGCAGCCGGAATCAGCGCAGCCGGAATCAGCGCAGCCGGCGTCAGCGCAGCCGGCATTAGCGTCGGGGACATCGTCGCGAGCATCGGGCTCTCGCAGCCGACCGTGTCCAAGCACCTCAAGGTGCTTCGCGACCACGGACTCGTGACGGTACGCGAGGACGGGCAACATCGCTACTACCGACTTGAACGGGCTCCACTCAAGTACGTTGAGGCCTGGCTTGTTCCGTTCCTCAGTCGAGATGCCGAATCGCAACAAGCGACTCGGTTCGCGCCATCGGCGGGTGTGGGTGTTGCGAACGCAATCGGGCGCACGGCAGCAGCTTGCGCTGAGCTAGTTCGCACGGTCATCCATCGCACCGGCGCTCGAGTCTCAATGCTCGTACCGAAGGGGTTCACCGCGACGTTTCGCCAGCGCCGGCGATAGCAGTCGCTGGACATCCGGTAACACCAGCCCCTAGTGTTACCGATTAGCACTCCAGTCACATTGCGGGTGCGCGACGAACGAAGGAGCCAGACCGCATGTCACGGGATCTCTCCGATGTACGTTTCCTCACTGTCGCTGAGGTCGCCGAGATGATGCGCGTGTCAAACATGACCGTGTACCGTCTCGTGCACTCTGGAGACCTCCCTGCCGTGCGATTCGGTCGGTCGTTCCGTATTCCGGAGTCCGCCGTGGTCGCTGCAATCCAGACTCCTATCGCCGAGGTTGGTTGACTTCGGCTAGGATTGGGGTTTCGCGGCGCCAGTGACCAGCGCCGGTAGCGTCTTCCTTCGCCGCGTGCGTCTGATCACATTGTGATCTGAGAGTTCCTTGTGTGGGGCGCAGACGCCAGCGTGTGTTTGAAGAGCGTGTGTTTCAAGAGCGTGTGTTTCAAGTTCGGGACGGTGCGAAATTCGCGACTGTTCGTTAATCGGTGAGGGTTGTATGGGTTCAGTAATCAAGAAGCGTCGCAAGCGGATGGCCAAGAAGAAGCACCGCAAACTGCTGCGCAAGACGCGCCACCAGCGTCGCAACAAGAAGTAACGCGGCTACTTTTCGCGATTGACAGCGCGAGCTTGGCGTCGAACCTGCTTACGAGCGTTTCGGATGCTCGACCGCTTGAGGGGCAAGACATCCCAACGTTCGCGCTCAGCGTGGGCCTGCAACTTCGCATCCGGATTCACAACGACGCGGTGGCCGACCATCGACAGCAGTGGGATGTCGTTGCTGGAATCTGAATAGGCCCAGCAATCGACAAGGTCGGCGCCTCTCTCCAGGGCGAAGGCTCTGGCGACGTTGGCCTTCTCTTGGCCGTGCACAACATGACCGTCGAGATCACCGGTGAAGACGCCGTCGAGTGCCTGCACCTTGGTGCCGAGTGCGCCAGTGAGACCGAGTCGATCAGCAATGATCTGGGCGACGAGTTGTGGCGTCGCGGTCACGAGCCACACTTCGTGGCCCTTTGCGAGGTGCTCCTGCGTCAGCGCGACGGTCTCCGGCCAGAGGTTAGGTTCAATGTGCTTCGCATAGATGTCTTCTGCGAGTGCAACCAGTGCCGCCTCGGTGTGCCCGATCGCGAGGCCAAGGCCGCGCTCTTTGGCAGCGGAGAGGTGATTGCGATTCTCGCCGACCGCGAGAAATCGAAATTGGTGCCAGGCGAATAGGGCGATGTCTCGCCACTTGATCAGCCCACGACTGAACGCTTCGCGCCCAACATAGAAAACGCTGGCGCCACGCATCAGCGTGTTATCGACGTCGAAGAAAGCAATGATCGTTCGATCGGTGTCGGGTGGCGCCGTTGCATCAGACATCCGGATTAGTCTATTGTCGTGTCCGCGATGCAACTCACTTTGATCGGGAAGCCGGGATGTCACTTGTGTGACGACGCGTACGCTGTCGTCACGGCAGTGCTCTCCGAACTCGGAATATCCGGCGCCCCGCGCCTGAATCAACTGTCGATTGTGGATGACGCGGCGCTCGCCGAGCGGTTCGCCAACGACATCCCTGTGCTGATGATTGATGGCGAGGTTCACAGCATCCATCGGGTGGATGCCGCGGCTCTCCGCGCGCGCATCATGGCGGTCTCGGCATGATCCGGCACGTCGTCTGCTGGCGCGTTCGCCCAGAGTCGACCGAGGGGAAGGCGGAGGCGGTTTCAGCGATCGCGGCGGCACTGGAGCCGCTCGTCGGGTTGATCCCGGGGTTGCAGAGTCTCGTCGTTCGACCGAACGTGGCCTACCACGATGAAAATTGGGATGTTGTCCTTGTTGCCGACTTCGATTCCGTCGATGCGCTCGTTGCGTACCAAGAGCATCCCGCCCACCAAGTTGCTGGGGATGTGCCGCGGTCGCTCGCCACCGAGAAGGCAACCGTCGACTTCGAGGTTTGAGCTAGCCGAGGTTTGTGTGAGCCGACGCTTGAGCGAATCGGTGCTCGGGCTAGTCGGTACTTGAGCTAGTCGGTGCTCGAGCTCGTCGGGTTTTCCACAAGCTCAGGTTCGTGCTGGTCGGTATGAGAGTCGCTGTCGCTGTCGCTGTCGCTGTCGCTGTCGCTGTCGCTGTCGCTGTCGCTGTGGCTGTCGGCAAGTTCGGGTTCTTGCCACTCATGGGACGCAGGTTCCTGAACCGGCACCGGTCCGGTCAGTTGCTCCTTGATCGAGTTGCGCTCGGCGGTGAGGGACGCCACCGTAGCCTCTTCAAGTCCAGAACTCGCCGTCGTACTGAATGGGGTGGCAAGCCCGCTCTTGGCATACACCGCTTCGGCGTACGATTCGGCGGCAGCTGCCACCTTGGCGCTTGCACGTTGAGCTTTCTTGAGTGAAACTGCGCTGCCACCGACGACATCCGCGTGCGCTTCCAATGCCTTCTTCAGATTCTTGAGGGCAGAGTTAATCTTCTTGGACATGGCCTCATCTTGCCTCATGCGGCCCGACGATGGCTACGCCTTCAGGAGATTTGTGCGAGCGAAACAGCCTTAGTCCTTCTGCAACGAGTTTCGCGACTATGGCGTAAGGCGCGTCGGCCCGCGGAAAAGGTACGTTGCCTCGCGCAGATTCGGCAGGTGAAGCATGAGCATGAGTACCCGGCTCAAACCCATTCCGAAGCCGCCGTGCGGTGGCACTCCGTAGCGGAAGAAGTCGAGGTAGAAGTCGAGTTCCTCGGGATCGACGCCCTTGTCTCTCGCTTGCGCAATCAGCATGTCGACACGGTGCTCGCGCTGGGCTCCGGTGGAGATCTCGACGCCGTTGAAGATGAGGTCGTAGCTGTTCGTCAGCCCCGCGTCATCCGCGTGACGCATGTGATAAAACGGCCGGATGCTTGAGGCGTAGTCCGTGAGGAAGACGAATTCGTGGCCAAACTTCTCGGCGACGTATGCGGCGATCTGGCGCTCACCTTCAGGGTCCATGTCGTCATCAGAGCGCGGCACCTCGTAGCCGCGCTCGGCAACAATGCGCTTCGCCTCGGCGAGCGGGATGCGTGGAAACGGCAGTGTCGGAACGGTCACCTCGACCCCGAAGAGGGCCTCAATCTCGTCACCGTGCTTCTCTTTGACGGCTTGGAATCCCGCGACCAGCAGCTCCTCGTGGAGCTTCATGACATCTTCGTGGGAATCGATCCAGCTGATCTCGCTGTCGACGCTCGTGAACTCGGTGGCGTGGCGGCTCGTGAAGCTCGGGTCAGCGCGGAAGGCAGGTCCGATCTCGAAGATCTTGCCAAACCCGGCCGGCTGCGCCATTTGCTTGAAGAACTGCGGGCTTTGGGCGAGGTAGGCCTTGCCGTCGAAGTAGTCGACCTCGAAGAGTTCTGCCTTCGATTCGCTCGCACTCGCCATGAGCTTTGGAGTGTGCAGCTCGATGAACTCGTGCTCGATCCAGTACGTGCGCCAGGCGTGCTCAAGGGTGGTCTGGATGCGGAAGACGAGGTTGTTCTTCGGCTGACGGAGGTCGAGGAAACGCCAATCCATGCGTTTATCGACTCCCGAGTCGTCGGCGATCGGCGTTTCGGGAATCGCGGCGCCAGCGATCACGATCGTGTGGAGTTTGATCTCGACGCCACCGAGCTTGACCCGCTCATCGTGCTTGAGCTCGCCGGTCGCCGTCAGGAAAGTGCCCTGCGCGAGGCCGGAAATGGTGTCGGCAAGCTGGTCGGTTTCGGTGGTCGAGCCTGTCGAGACCTCCCCGCCATCGACCTTTGGATGCACCAACTGCACCGCCCCAGACTCGTCTCGAAGCACGACGAACTGCACCTTCTTCTGATCGCGAACAGTCTCGACCCAACCCGAGACCGAGACCGGCCCATCGGATGCCGCGGCGAGCTGCTTGATCAGGGTGCGTGTGTTGGGGGTGCGTGTGTTGGGGGTGCGTTCGGTCACCCCCAGAGTTTAGTCTCGGCCCTCTCGCTATCCGGCAAGTACAATTGGCGGGTGCCAGCAGACCTTGTCCATCTTGTTCGACACGGTGAGGTGCATAACCCAGACGGAATCCTGTACGGGCGCATTCCGGGCTACCACTTGAGCGAACTCGGGCATCGAATGGCGGATGCTGCGGCGGCGAGTCTGTCGGGGCATCCAGTCACTCGGCTGGTCGCAAGCCCGCTGCAGCGGGCGCAAGAGTCTGCGGCGCCGTGGGCGTTGCGGTTCGGGTTGGACATCGTCACCGACGAGCGCGTGATCGAACCGCACAACTGGTTCGAGGGCAAGCGAATGAAAGAAGCGGTCCGCTACCCGGCGGCCTGGATTCGGTTGCGCAACCCGCTCAAGCCAAGCTGGGGCGAGGCATTTCGAAGCGTTGAGGCGCGCATGCTCGCGGCGGTCGAGTCCGCCTGGCATGACACCGAAAGCGGCGAAGCGGTGATCGTGAGCCACCAGATGCCAATCGTGATGGTGGCGCGCTCGGTCAAGGGGATGGGCCTCGCCCACGACCCCCGCAAACGGCGCTGCTCGCTCTCGAGCATCACCACCGTTCGGCACGATGGCGACCGATTCATCGAGGTTGACTATCAGGAACCCGCGAGAGAATTGTTAGCGCAAGCCAGTGATTTCGGCGCCGTGTAAAGCGGACGCGGTGGGTTGTGGTGGAGTCGTTGCCACCATCTTTGGCACAGTGAACTTTGGAGCAGCGTGAGGCGAGTCAGCATGGCGGCCGGCGCAGTCGCTTTACTTCTGGCGCTCGGTGGCTGCGCGAGCGACCCGCTCGCTGAGCAGTACGCCGACGGCTCGGGTCAGGGGTACGTGTCTGGTGACGGTGCCTACACCGAATTGCCCCCGCAACAGCGCACACGATCGGTCGAGTTTGCGGGTCTCGACGAGCTCGGGCAGCCGGTATCGAGCGCAGCGTTCGCCGGTCAGGTCTACGTCGTCAACTTCTGGTACGCCGGCTGTCCGCCGTGTCGCGTCGAGGCTCCGGACTTGAAGGCTCTCAGCGAGGAGTACAGTCAGGTCCCGTTCCTTGGCGTCAACATCCGCGATTCGAGCGACCTTGCGCTGACTTTTGCTCGCGAGTTCGAGATCGGCTACCCATCGATTCTTGACGCGAGTACCGCGTCTGTACAACTAGCGTTCAGCGGCCTTGTTGCGCCGGATGCCGTGCCAACGACCCTCGTGATGGATCGCGACGGTCGCGTGGCCGGGCGGATCAGCGGGCTCATCCGCGAGCCGGACATTCTCGCCGCGATGATCGACACCGTGCTCGCTGAGGTGCCGGAGTGATCGACACCGTCCTCGTCGAGGCTCCGGCGTGATCGACCCGATCGGGGAGTTGGTCTTCAGCGGCAACTTAGCGCTCGCGCTACCCGTCGCTGTGCTTGCCGGGGTCGTCTCGTTCGCTTCACCCTGCGTGCTGCCTTTAGTGCCTGGCTACCTCGCATACATTGGAGGATTTACGAGCGAGGCCGAGCGCGGTGGCCGCGGTCGACTGCTGCTTGGAGTCGCGCTATTCGTGCTCGGCTTCAGCGTGGTGTTCGTGAGTTTCGGCATCCTCTTCGGCACCGCCGGTTTGTTGCTGCGCCCGTGGGAAGACCTCATCACCCGGATTGCCGGACTCATTGTGATTCTGATGGGCTTGGTGTTCGTGGGTCAGGTCACCTTCATGCAGCGCACCATAAAGCCAGAGTGGAAGGTCGCAACCGGGCTTGCAGGAGCCCCGTTGCTCGGTATCGTCTTCGCTCTCGGCTGGACGCCGTGCCTCGGCCCGACGCTCATCGCCGTTACGAGTCTCGCGCTCGACGGTGGTGACCCGGTTCGCGGAGGCGTTCTCGGGCTCGCGTACTGCATCGGACTCGGCATCCCATTTCTCCTGGTGGCACTCGGGCTCGGCTGGGTGGCGGGTTCCGTTGACTGGATGCGACGCAACATCCGCACGATCAACATCGCTGGCGGCGCGCTGCTGATCCTTATCGGCGTGCTCATGCTTACCGGCCTGTGGCAGGCCATGACCTTGAGCCTTCAGGCGGTGATTCGTGGATTTGTCCCGGCCCTCTGATCACATCGACTCGGCGGATGCCCAAGCAATCGTGCAACCCAGCCTGGGTCTCGTCGGTTACCTCCGGTTCTTCTGGCGGCAACTGACGAGTATGCGCACGGCGCTGTTTTTGCTGTTGCTGCTCGCGGTTGCCGCAATCCCGGGTTCGCTGGTGCCTCAAGTCAGTTCTGACCCCAATGGCGTGATTCAGTACCGACAAAACAGTCCGGGGGTTGCTGCGGTACTCGATGCCCTCCAGGTCTTCACGACGTATACCTCGGTGTGGTTCTCAGCGATCTACCTGCTGCTCTTCGTTTCACTCATCGGTTGTGTTATCCCCCGGGCCAAGCACCATTTCGATGCGTTGCGTGCTCGCCCGCCGCGCACGCCAGCGAAACTCGCGAGACTCGAGGGTTTCACGACCCGCGAGTCTTCTGCTGACACGGCCACGATCGTGGAGGCCGCCGAGCTGGTGCTGCGAAGGGAGGGCTACCGAACGGAGCGCTACTCCTCGTCGGAGCGGGCGGAGTCCAACTCGGTGAGCGCCGAGCGAGGCTACGCTCGCGAAACCGGCAATCTCGTGTTCCACACCGCGCTCATCGGCGTGCTCGTCGCCGTCGGTATCGGCGGCGGCTTCGGGTACTCCGGCCAGCGTGTGATCGTCGAAGGGGAAGCGTTCTCAAACAACCTAGCCAACTACGACTCATTCAACCCCGGTCGATTCTTCGAATCCTCCGTGCTCGAGCCCTACTCGATTGCACTGGATAGGTTCGAGCCGGTGTATGAGCAAGACAATCTGAGCGCGCTCGGCCAAGCCGTGGACTTCACCGCCGCCGTGACCACAACGACACAGGGCGCCGAACCACAAGTCGCTCAGATCAAGGTCAACGAACCGCTCAGCATCGGCCAGATGCAGGTCTACCTCCTCGGCAATGGCTACGCGCCGGTCGTTACGGTGCGAGCCCCGGACGGTACCGTCGTCTTCTCGCAACCGACGGCATGTCTGCCACAAGATGGCAACCTGACTAGCATCTGCATCATCAAGGTGCCCGACGGGTTAGACGAGCAGATCGGAATGCGCGGCTTTCTGTACCCGACGACGGTGACGCTCGCGACCGGTGCCCTCACCTCAAACTTCCCGGACTTGCTCAACCCGACGCTAACGCTCGAGGTCTACACCGGCGATCTCGGGCTCGATAACGGAACGGCCACGAGCGCGTACGTCATCAACACCGACTCGCTGACCCAGATTGCTGGACGGCAGGCGGATGCCGCGACGCTGGCACTCACGATCGGGGAGCGCATCGAACTTCCGAACGGTCTCGGCAGCGTCGAGCTCACGGCGATCCCGCGCTTCGTCTCGTTAGATGTTCACCACGACCCCAGCCAACTGTGGGTGCTGGTCTTTTCGGCGCTCGTTGTGGCTGGACTCCTGACGAGTTTGTTCATCCCGAGGCGGCGGGTGTGGGTGAAAGTGGTCGCGAACGCAGACGGAACTCACACCATCGAGTACGCGGGGCTCGCCCGAGGCGAAGATCCCGGCTTGGATGCCGCGGTCGCCGCGATCGCCGAGAAGCACTCTCAGGCACTGCCGATTAGGGTGGAGCCGTGACCGAAACGTTTGTCTCATACTCGCTGATTGCTGTGTACTCCGCGATGGGTGTTTACACGCTCGCGTTTGTGTTGTTCGCTGTCGATCTGGCTCGCCGATCCGCAACAAGCCCCGCCAATCGTCTCGCCGCGACGACGGAGGTTCGCGCTGCCGCAAGGGCGACTCTGAGCGCTGCTTCGAGCGGAGCTCCTAGCGGCACGACGAGCGTGCTTGAACGGGAGTCGGAAGCCGCGGCATCCGCATCGCAAAAAGGCCCGCGCTACTTGCGTGCCGCTATGGGGCTCATGGTCTTGGCGTGGCTACTTCACGTCGCGGCGGTGATCTTCCGCGGAGTTGCGGCCGGTCGCGTGCCGTGGGCGAACATGTTCGAGTTCGCGCTCACCGCAACCGCAATTATTGTCGGCGTGTTTCTCGCTACCCAGTTTTGGCAAGACCTGCGCTTTCTCGGGGTATTCATCTCTGGCTTCGCATTGGTCGCGCTCGGGGTTGGCACGACCAACTTCTACGTTGATGTCGTGCCGCTGCCGCCAGCCCTGCAATCGGTGTGGCTCGTCATTCACGTCTTTGTGGCGACCCTCGGCACTGGCTTTTTCGCGCTCGGCGCCGGCCTGTCCGTCGCGCAGTTGCTCAAGGCGCGACGAGCTGCTGGTGGCCTGCAACGCCTCGGTTTCCTCGACACGCTTCCGTCGGCCGAGAAGCTCGAGAACAGCGCCTATCGGCTGACGGTGATCGGCTTTGTCTTTTGGACCTTCACCCTTATCGCTGGAGCCATTTGGGCCGAGCGAGCCTGGGGGCGCTACTGGGGCTGGGACACCAAAGAGGTGTGGACCTTCATTATCTGGACGCTCTTCGCTGGCTACATTCACGCCAGAGCAACTCGCGGCTGGCGTGGCTCGCGCAGCGCGTGGCTAGCCATCATCGGGTTTAGCGCGGTGATCTTCAACTTCACAATCGTGAACCTCTTCTTCAAGGGGTTGCACACCTACAGCGGCCTGTAGAACCCGCTCAGCGCGCATCTCGAACTCTTGCGCAAGCGCGCTCATTTGCTGATGTGCTGATGCCGTTAGCGTGCCACGAGCTGAACCGGTACTCGATTTTCGCCGGTCGAGAACTGAATCACCGGACCCGCCGCGGTGCACTCATACGGTGAACTGTTGATCGGCGAAGAGGCGAGGAAACTGTCAAACAGTCCCGCGCCATCCTGAACAGTGCCTCCGACGTCGACCGTGAGAACAACGTCGCTAGTCTCCTGAGACGTGGTGATGGTCGTGTCGTCTGCGGTGTACCCGCCGGCGATCGCGCCGACGATTGTGCCGGTACCAGCAATTCCTGCGATCTCAAGGCGCAGGGTGAACTCTGGCGTGTAGGCAAACGTCGTGTCGGTGAAGCTCAAGCCAGTACCACCATCAATGGTGAACGCAAGGCCCCCAGTTTCTGCCGAAAGCCCGTCGTAGAAGGCCTGCAGCTGGTCCTGTGCGATATACCAGTCTCCGATGAGGCAATCGGGTCCGGTGACCTCCTCTGGTGGAGCCTCTGACGTTGGTGCCGAGGTCGCAGGCCCGCCCGACTCGCCCGACGGGGCGGACGGCACGGCGCATCCCGCCGTCGCGAGAACGCCGAACATAATGCCGGCAATCAGAACTGGGTGCGGTCGTCGGGATGGCATGGTGGCTGGCTCCTTGGGTGGCTTGTGCGTTGGAAACTAGAGTAGCCACGCTCGGGAAGCATGAGACTAAGTAGTTGTTACTCAGGGCGCGCCGCTCTAGCTCGCTGGCACCAGCTGAACCGGTACCCGTCCGAATCCATTGTCGAACTGCGCGAGAGGCCCAACCGACGTGCACTCGTACTCGCCGCCGCCGATCGGTGCCGTCGTGATGGCCGAACCGAAGAGAGCAGAAGCGTCCTGAGTCACGCCGTCCACCGTGTACGTGTATGCAACATCCACGGTTTCGTTGCTGGTCACGACTGTTCCGGTATCTGCCGTGTAGCTGCCGATGATGGATCCGTTCAAGGTCGCGATTCCCTCGCTTCCAGGAAGCGCGATCGTGAGAATCATGTCCGGCGTGTACTCGAACTGGGCCCCGTCCATACTCAAGCCGGTGTCACCGTCGACGACGAAAGCGACCCCGCTTCCGGATGCCTCCGTCACCGAGTCATAGAAGCCTTGAAGTTCATCCTGCGAGATGTACCAATCGCCAATCAAGCATCCGGGGGCCTCGAGGCTCAGCGCCGCCTCGCTCGGCGCGGTGTCCGCCGGACTGGGCGCGGTCGTGGCCTCGC
>JBGSTT010000070.1:0-2969 GCA_041736385.1 Rhodoglobus sp.
CCGCGAGAGCGAACGCAACGCCCCGATAAGCAGGAGGTACTGCTGAAGACTGCCATCGTCATCCGTGACCTTATCGGCCGTCTCGAGCATGACACTGCCTGCGGTGTAGCTCGCGTAGTCGTCAGCGATCTCCGCGCCGTACGAGGCGATCGACTCGGCCTGCTGAATGATGTCGAGACTTCGACCGACGTAACACTGAACATCAGCGACCATCATCGGCTCAAGCCTCGCGCCAAATTTTGATGCCGTGCGACGCACACCTTTTGCGACGGCTCGAATCTTGCCGTGCTGCCGACTCAGCATCGTTACGATGCGGTCGGCCTCACCCAGTTTGTGGGTGCGCAGCACGACGGCTTCGTCACGGTAGGTCGGCACCCCTCAAGTATCCCCCGCGTTGCCTTCCCGACGCGGCAGAATGGTCCCGTGGCGAAGCTCTGGCGACATCCAGCTCATGCAGTCGTCGCGCTGCCTTTGGCAGGCGAAAGGACACGATGACAATCCTCGTCACGGGAGGTAGCGGAACGCTTGGCCGACCCACCGTCGCGCTCCTTCGCGGGGCCGGCCACAACGTACGGGTGCTGAGTCGGACGAAAGCACCAGGGGTGAGTCACGGCGACCTGAGCACAGCGGAAGGGATCGCGCAAGCACTAGCCGGGACAACAGCCGTGCTGCACCTAGCGACAACGGCGAGTTCGAAAGACGCCGAGCAAGCGCGCAACTTGGTTGAGGCCTGCCGCACCGCGAACATCCGTCACCTGATCTTCAGCTCGATTGTCGGTGTCGACACGATCCCGTACTCGTACTACCGTGCCAAGCGCGTGAGCGAACGTGCGATCGAGGAGTCTGGTATTCCGTATTCGATCCTGCGCGCAACGCAGTTTCACGAATTCCTCGCACATGTCGTTCGCCTGCAGCGTCGGATGCCGCTACTGCTCGCAGTCGATATTCCAGTTCAGCCGATAGCCGTTGACGAGGTCGCTCGACGGCTCGTTGAGCTCGTGAGCGCGGGTCCGGCCGGACGCGTGCCCGACATCGGCGGGCCGGATCAATTGCAACTGCGAGACGCAATCGCAACACTTCAGGCCGCGAGTGGACGGCCTAAGCCGGTGGTGACTTTGCCGATGCTGGGCAAGACAATCAAGGCCTTCAAGCGCGGCGACCACATGCCAGGACTTCCTGGCTTCGGCAGAGAGACACTTGCCGACTTCGCTGCCAGCGCTGCGCGTAACCGGGTCGAATCGGCGGGCGAGTCGTGACCCCGCTCTCCGTGACCGCGCTCGTTACGACCCCGCTCTTTACGATCCCACTTTGGGCGGACCTCCTCGCGGTCGGTATTGGCGCTGCGCAGGGCGCCTTATTCGCGGCCCAGTTTCGCGACCGCCGGCTCGACCTGCTCGGCGTCGCGATTATCGGAATTGCAACGGGGTTCGGTGGCGGAATCCTCCGCGATGTTCTACTCGCGGAAGTTCCGGCAGCGCTCACGAGTAACTGGTATCTCATCGTCGCTACCTTCGCCGCAATACTCGGGATGCTGCTGGAGCGGCTGATCTCGCGAATGGGCCCGCTTGTCAACGTGCTCGACGCGCTCACGATAGGTCTGTTCGGGGCGATCGGGACAACCAAAGCGCTCGCCCTTGGGCTACCGGAGGTACCCGCCATCTTCGTCGGAGTCGTGTCGGCGGTTGGGGGTTCGATTCTGCGCGACCTGCTGCTCAACTTGCCAATTGCTCTCATGCACGTCGGCTCCCTGTACGCGGTCGCAGCGTTTGGAGGGGCAACGAGCCTTGTTGTGCTTCTGGAGCTTGAGGTGCCGGTCTTCGTCGCCGCAAGCATCTGTGTCGCCGTGACCTTTACGGTTCGCGTGCTCTCTGTGTTGCTGAACTGGTCGCTGCCTGAGCAACGCGCCATCGAGACCTTTCCGCGCATCCGTCGTGCAAAACGGCAAGCCGACTGATCAGTTCGATCAGACGCTTACGAGCTCACGATCGCCAGCCTCGGTGCGCACAGCGCGGTTGACGGCCGAGACGACAGCCTTGAGGGATGCCGTCGAGATGTCAGCGTCGATACCAACGCCCCAGAGGCGTTTACCGTTGACGTTCAGCTCAACATACGCTGCCGCAATCGCGTCACCACCAGCACTCAGTGCGTGCTCGACGTAGTCGTATAGCTTCACGTCGATGCCCTGATCGGCCATGACGGCAAGGAACGCAGCGACGGGACCATTGCCGGTCGCGGTCGTTGCCTCAAGGTCATCGCCAACGCGAAGTCTCACGTCGAGGGTGGTCTCCCCCGTCATGTCACTTGCCGTGCGAGTCGACAGCAGTTCGAAACGCCCCCACTTGTCTTCTGCTCGGTCGGCCGGTGCTGGGAGGTACTCGTCCCGGAACAGCGACCAAATCTCCTCGCTCGTGACCTCACCGCCCTCGGCATCCGTTTTGGCCTGAACGACACCGCTGAACTCGATCTGGAGTCTGCGCGGCAAGTCGAGGTTGTGGTCCGCTTTGAGGAGGTAGGCGACGCCGCCCTTGCCGGACTGCGAATTGACGCGCACCACGGCCTCGTAGCCGCGGCCCAAATCCTTCGGGTCGACCGGCAGATACGGAACGGCCCACTCGAGTTCATCGACGCTTACGCCACGTGCCGCGGCATCCGCAGCCATCGCTTCGAAGCCTTTCTTGATCGCGTCTTGGTGCGATCCGCTAAAGGCTGTGTAAACCAGGTCGCCAGCCCATGGGCTGCGTTCGTGAACCTTCAACTGGTTGCAATATTCGGCTGTTCGCTTGATTTCGTCGAGGTCGCTGAAGTCGATCTGCGGGTCGATCCCTTGAGTGAAGAGGTTGATGCCAAGGGCGACGAGATCGACGTTGCCCGTTCGCTCGCCGTTGCCAAACAGGCACCCCTCGATTCGGTCGGCTCCGGCGAGGTAGCCGAGCTCGGCCGCCGCCACCGCTGTGCCGCGGTCGTTGTGC
>JBGSTT010000108.1:0-1697 GCA_041736385.1 Rhodoglobus sp.
TGTCAGCCGACTCGCAGAGGCCGAACGGCGGGGTGTTGGCAAGACCGGACTTCACGTCAACCTGGCGATCGGGTACGGCGGACGACGGGAGATCGCCGACGCCATGCGAAGCATCGTCCAGTCGCACGAGAGTGATGGCGGAACGCTCGACGCCCTCGCCGAGATCCTGACTCCCGAACTGATTAGCGAGCACCTCTATACGGGAGGTCAGCCGGACCCGGATCTGGTCATCCGCACATCGGGGGAGCAGCGGATCAGCGACTTTATGCTCTGGCAAAGCGCCCATAGCGAACTGTATTTCGTGGAGGCGCTTGGCCCGGATTTGCGCGAAGTCGACTTTCTTCGCGCGCTGCGTGACTTCTCGCGACGACAACGGAGGTTCGGCCAGTGACGGTCCCCACGGTCGACGGTGGCCCGCCCAAGAGCCTCGACGACTTTGTGGCCGGGTTCAGTGAAGACCCCGGATATCTCGACTTCGCCAGAGTTGGACCGATCGGCGATGCGGTACGCGAAGAGTCCAATGCGCTCGACAGCATCCTCGAGCGATCACGATTCGGCACCCTCGATATTGTCGAGAAGCAGGATGCGCGAGTGCGCGACGCGCTCAGCACGCTGACCGGTTTTGAGGCAGAGCGGATCGTGTTTCAGCCGAACACAAGCCAAGGCCTGATGCACACGATGTTCGGGATCACGGGTGCGGTTGCTCTCTCGAGGGCGGACTATCCGAGTCTCACTGTCAGCGCGGCGCGGGCCTCCGAGGCGCTCGGCGTGCTCAACCCGGTTTGGCTCGACACCGATGCAGGTCGCGTAACTCCCGGCAATCTGAAGCGTCAACTTCGCAAAGAGATCGTCGCCGTCGCCGTCAGTCTCGTCGACTACCGAACCGGCTACCTCGTCGACCTCGAGGGGATTCGTCAAGTGATCGGTGACCGCTTGCTCATCGTTGACGCGACTCAAGCGATGGGGGTCGTGGATGCGCCATACGAGCTCGCCGACGTTGTTGCCGGCGGCGGCTACAAATGGCTTCGCGCCGGATGGGGCGCAGGGTTCCTCTGCTTGAGCGAGCGAGCACTCCAGCGTCTCACTCCCGTGTTCTCCGGACACTCGGCCACTGACGGCGACCCGGCCGGGAACGGCGCCGTGCCGCCGCCGGTGCATGGCGCGAAAGCCTTCGCGGTGTCGTGGTCTGATCCGGTTGCCCAAGCGCGACTTGCGGCGGCGGTCGAAGGCATCAACGAGGTCGGCGTGCCCGCGCTGAACGCCCGGTTGGCCGAGCGAGTGAGCGCGGTCATTGACTTGGCAGACGAGTTCGGCTTGCCCGTCTCATCCGCCCGCCCGCCGTCGGAACGCGCTGGCATTGTCGTCGTAACGCCTGCCCCAGATCACCTCACTGTTCTGGTCGCCGCGCTGCATAATCACGGAGTCTCGGTGACGGTCCGTGACGACTCTGTGCGGATCAGCCCGCACGTCTCGACAACCGACGAGAGCTTGGAAATGCTGCGCGCGAGTTTCACCGCGTTTGCGAGTGTCGCAAACCTTTAACCTCCAGGACACCAAACGGGGCGTGTCGGTAACTCGCCAGAATCATCGAACGCCTAACGTCAGAACATCAGGTATGGCACCTGATCGAGGCGGCCACCCAAGGAGCGTCTCGCGATCTGTGACTCAACCCCACAGCGGCCGTCTTGCAAGTTTGA
>JBGSTT010000119.1:0-6088 GCA_041736385.1 Rhodoglobus sp.
ACGGCCATCGAGAGGATGAGTGTGCCGTGTGCCATCCGCTGACCGCCGGGCAGCGACTTCGCGAACTCGGCGTCCATATGGTGTGGGAAGAAGTCACCGGTCTGGCCGGCATGCAGCACAATGTCGGCCTCGGTCACGGTGCGGCCGTGACTGAGCCGGGTGGAGCCCAGGACGTACTCCTCGAAGTAGGTCACGCGATGCCCCCCGGGTGCTTCAGGTGCAGTTCGGGGAGACGCTCGATCGCGTCGAGCACCACGTTGTCGACCCGGTGCGCAAGCACCGCATCACGCACCACGTGCGACAGCGCCAACTGCAAATCGGGCCAGCCGGCCACGCGCGGACGCACCCACGCGCGCTCAAGGGTGCGCAGCGTGTTGCGGAAGAAGCCGAGGGTTGCGACATTGTTGGCCCCATCGCGCCACGCGCGCAGGTTACCCGGCTGACCACCGCCCGCGGTGTACGGGCCACGTTGCACATCCGCACCGGCAAGCGTTGCCGCGACCGCGAGCGCCAGTTGCGGATGCCGCGTGCTCGACGACACCGAAATCCCGGCTCCACCGAGGGTCGAGCCAGAACTGAGACCGTCGAAGGAGGGAATGTCGTCGTAGGCGAGCAGCCGGTCACGAAAACCGGGCCGCGAGTAGTTCGTGTAGCCGAACAGGGCGACTCCCACGCTGTAACTGCCGTCGGCGGCCACAAGGGCTTCAGCGACATCGATCGGGTTGGCATTGGAACACCAGTCGGGCACGGCATCCGCCAGCTCAATCATGAACTCGATTGCCTCGCCGGCGACCGATCGGTCGAGGAATGGGCCAGAGCCCACGAGAGACTCGGCCAGCGGTGCGCCGCGCTGGGCGAGCAGGGTCGCAAAGGTACTGAAGGCGTCGACCGGCTTGTACGGCCACAGCACGGTGCCTGACTTGGCAAGCTCAAGCGCATCGCTCCAGAAGACCGGAGCTCCGTCGGCGCGATCGGGTCGGAAGGCGCTGACCTGCGCCGCGGCGTCGAGCCCGAGCCCCCACTGGGCGCCGCGGTACTGATAGGACTCGTGCGACCGCCCGACGCTCTCTCTGGCGAGATCCTCGATTCCCGGCACGGTGTCAAGCGCCAGGAGGGCACCGGCATCAACCGCGTCGGGAACGTGCGGGTGGTCGATCACCATCACGTCGAACTCGCGGGCAAAGTCGGCAACGTGCTGGTCGCCGAAGGCGAGGAGGGAACGGGCCTCCCACTCGACCGTCACTGCGTGGCGTTCGATGAGCAGCGCGTCGGAGGCGCGTAGGCCGTCCACCCCGCGAGGGTGATCCCAGGTCATCCCCTTGAGAACAGTGGGCATTTCGATCGACGTCTCTGTCACAAACTTCACCTTATGGTTAATCGATTTACCATGTCAACCATGCAGCGCTGTTTTACAGGATGCGGTGGCGGTCCCAGACCGAGCGCAGCGACTCGCCGGCCAACAGTTCCTTGAGCACCGTCGACTCGCCCGCCGCCCGGAGCCGGGCGACCGCGAGCACGTCTTCCTCCCGCGCCATGGGCACGACGACCACCCCGTCGTCGTCGGCGATGACAAGGTCACCGTTCGAAATCTGCACGCCCCCGATCGTCACGGTTTTGCGGATGTCGGCAATGTCCATACGGAGGCGGTAATCGATCGGCCGGTGCGAGCGGGCGAAAGCGGCGAAGCCGAGGCCGGCAATCTTTCCGGTATCGCGCAGGTTTCCGTCGGTCACAACTCCCACGACGCCCGCCCCCATGGCCGCAGCGCTAAACAGCTCGCCCCAGAACGCGGAGTCGTTGCTCTCCTCGGTCGCGATGACGGCGAGTTCGCCTCGCCGGAGGCCACTGAGAAAATCGATTGCTGGGCCGTACGGGTCGTCCGGTCGATCCACGCTGCTCGGCACGAATCGCGCGGTCGCGGCGCGGCCGAACGCTCGCGACCCGGGCAGAACCGGGATCAGGCGACTGTGCAGCACCTGCGCCCGCAGGCCGCACTGATCGAGTGCATCACTGATCATCGCCGAGGTGAGGCGTTCATCGCCCGGCTGTTGCTCGAAGACTGCCATCAGTCGGTGTGGAAGATTTCGGGGATCTCTTTCCACCACTCGCCCTCGGCTCGATCATCGAGGGGTCGTTGGAGCGGCATGCAAACCGCCCACCACTCCTGGGTTACGGGATCGGCCCCCATGGCTGCCATGTCACCATCGAAGTCATCGCCGTCGTACTCCATGTACGAGAAGAGCAGTTCACCGTAACGGTAGATCGAGTAGTTCACGATGTGGCTGGCAGCAATGCGCTCAAGCACGGCGGGCCACGCGGCGGCGTGCAGTGCCTCGTAGCGCTCGACGCTCTCCGGGGGCAGTCCGATCACGGACGCGATGCGTTTCATGCGATTCCTCCTGTGTCTAGATGGTTCATATCCAACGGGTTCAGCGGTGTGAACTGGTGAGCTGTTCCGCGATCCAGCCCATCGCCTCTCGCGTGTCGCACGCCTCGTGGGCAAACCGGCCACGGTCGGTTGCGTCGTCGGCCGGAGCGTGCGTCACGACATCCTCAACGACCTCACCGCCCAATTCGCGCAGTCGACTCGCGAGCGGGTGCGAGTGGGCTGTGCCCTGATTCGGGATGACCGCATCGACCGGCGACCACGCAATTCGCACTCGGACTTGTGCCAAGGCATCGAGATAGTTGAACGGCGAGCGTGCCGCGTATTTGGCGTGCAGCTCGTCGGGGGTGCCCCCCACTTCCGCGCCAATCAGCTCGGCAAGCCCCGGCCCACCCTCCGGCCCGCCAGGCCCGGCAAGGTCACGGCACCACTGCGCGAGATCCACGATCGAATTGGCAGCCCACGCGGCAGCGACACCATCCGGGTGCTGGCCGGCGAATACCAGGGACTCGAGGCCGCCCATCGAAAGCCCGCCCGCACCGATGCTCGCAAGCCCGAACTCCTCGCGCAACGAGTCCGCCACAGACCAGACCGCGTCGAGGTGGCCCTTCCATGCGAGAGAGACACCCTCGAGCTGTCGCCCCCTCGACCGCGGCGCGAGCACCGCAAGCCCGAGCTGTTCTGCGCTCGAAACAGCCCCGGTCAGCGGGCGCATAAGGTAGTCGCCGTCTGTGCCTCCGTCGAGCACCAGCTCGGGGCGCGACCCGAATGGGTGGAAGAGCACGACCAGTGCCCGCACTTGTCCCTCCGGAACAAACAGAAGGTACTCACGCTCCTCACCGAGAGCGTCGGCAACGTTCAGAGTGTGCAGGCCCGGTGGTTGGCTCACAGAATCTCCACCGTTGCGTTGTCGATGGCATCCCAGTCGTAGACAGCGCCAAGCCCGGACGTTGTCGGCGCATACGCGTAGCCGTCGCGGATGTCGAGCGGCTCGGCTAAGCCGAACGAGAAGTCATCCATCGGATAAAGAAGTTCAAACCATCCGGTGTTCGTCATTGCCAGTGCCGTGTGTAAGTTCGCCAGCTCAAGCGGGTGGTAGATCGCTGTGTGTAGCTCACACGTCATGCCGAACGCTTCCGAGGTGCGGGCAACCTTCAGCGCCGAGGTGATGCCGCCACGCCACGACGCATCAGTACGCACAATATCGACGGCACCGCTCGCAATGAACTGCGCGGTCAAATGACTCCCGCCCGCGATCGTCTCGGTTCCGGCAATCGGGATGTCCAGCTTCTGGCGCAGCTTGATATACGAGTGCATGTCGTAGTCGTAGAACGGCTCCTCGAACCAGAGATAGCCGAGCGACTCCAAGAATCGGCCGACGCGCAGCGCCTCCTCATAGGAGTGCGTCGCCACTGGGTCGGCCATCAGCGGAAAGTCTGGGCCGACAGCATCCCGAACGGCAGCGTAGACCTCGAGGTCGAGCGAGGTAGGCGCCGGCGGATGCACTTTGTAGCCTCGGATACCCCGCGCCTTAACCTCGAGCGCCTGCGCGGCGTACTCCTCGGGACTGCTCAGGAACATCGAGCTCACGTAGAGGGCACGTCGATCTGCAGCGGTGCCAATCAACTCGTGGATGGGGAGGCCGGCACGCAGACCCGCGATGTCCCAGCAGGCGACGTCGTAGGGGCCATAGGCGTAAATCGGCGAGTGGTTCCAGCGTCGGTCGAACCAGCGAAACTCCTGCGCGTTCTGCTCCCGAGCCATCGGATTGCGGCCGAGGAAGAACGGCTTGACCTGCGCGAACGCGCGCGCGGTGATCGTGGCGTCGAGCCCGCCCGACCCGAACGAGACACCGGTGAAGCCCTCGTCAGTCTTGAGGGAGACGACGACAATCTCCGGAGAGATGCCTCCGCGAAGGTTGGCACCGTCGACGGCATCGCTCGCAGGTCCGGCTGCTGCACTGGGGCTGCACGCACGGATCTCGATTTCGGTGATCTTCATTGCGGTCGGTTCTTTCGTCTCAGTCAGCGAGCGCGTCGGCCAGGCCGGCCGGCGGTCCATCGATCCAGGTTTCCTCGTATCCGACACCGGGCAGAGTTGGAGCGTGGGTGTAACCCGAGGCATCGACATCCGAAGGCCGGCGCACCGGGTTGGAGTCAATGAGGGACTCGTAATAGGTCGTGTTGCTGATGGACATGCAGAGGTGGCGGTTCGCTACCCCCGGCCCGTGCACCTCTGCCCGCAGCAGGAATGCGTCGGCGAGGTGGGCGGTGCGCATCGCGCCAGTGAAGCCGCCGCGCAGTCCAGTACTCGTGCGCACGGCGGCCGCGCATCCGGTGGCAATGAAGTCAGCGGTCTTCATGTGCGATCCCTCGGCCACCTCGGCGACGATCAGCGGCACATCCACCCGCTCGGCCAGCCACGAGTATGCGGTGACACTGAACTCGCGCATCGGCTCCTCGTACCAGAGGTAGTCGGCCGCGGCGAGCGCTTTGCCAAGATAGGTGGCGTCGAGCAGGTCAAAGCCGGCAGAGCCGTCATACATGAGCGCGACATCCGGCCCGACATGCTCGCGGAGCGCCTCCGAGAGTCGAGCATCCCGGCGCGCATCGCCCCACGCGTGCAGCTTGATCGCGGTGTAGCCCAGCTCCAGACACTGATCGGCGACATCGAGGTACTCCTCGATCGAGCCGAAGGTGACCGTCGATGCGTACGCAGGCAGCGACTCGCGGTATGAGCCCAATAGCTGGTAGACGGGCATCCCGGCCGCTTTGCCGGCAAGGTCCCACAGCGCGACATCGATGACGCCCTGCACAAAGACCGGGAAGCGGTCGATGCGGTCGAGTTCCCAAATTCGCTCCCACAGGAACTCGCGCGCAATGGGGTCGCGACCAAGCAGCTCCGCACGGATGCGACGGTCGACGACGTCCTGAAGCATCGCGCCGCGCAGCGCGAACGAAATTCCCGATATGCCTGCGTCGCTATGAATCACCAGCCAGGCGCCGTCAGCAGCTGGCTCGGACCCCGGCAGGCCGGCACGCCAGACAAACGGCGGGTCATGTGCTGGCACGCTCACGCGGACGACGTCGACAGCGGTGATGATCACTGAATACTCTCCTGGGTTGGGGTTGGGACGTTTGCGTCGATCAGTTCGGCGGAGACGAGGTCGGACCACAGCTGGTCTGGGATCGCGATGCTGGCGAGCGCCATGTTGCGAAGCACCTGATCTGCAGACCGCGCACCGGTGCAGACGGTTGCAACGGCTGGATGCCCGATGGCGAACTGGAGCGCCGCCGCTGGCAGCGCCACCCCGTGCGCCTCGCACACGTCGGCGATCGCGTTAACACGGGCAATGACCGAGTCGGACGCGGGAGCGTAGTCATAGTGCACGCCAGCCGGCGGGCGATCCCGTGCGAGGAGACCCGAATTGAACACGGCTGCCGCGACGATCGAAACGTCGCGGTCGGATGCCGCGGGGAGCAGATCTGCGAGCGCCCCCTGCTCGAGCAGGGTGTATCGCCCGGCGCACATCACAACGTCGAGATCGGTGTTGAGTACGAAATCGGCGAGCATCGCGCTCTGGTTCATGCCGGCGCCGTACGAGGTGATGATTCCCTCGCGACGCATCGCGTCGAGCGCAGGGAATGCGCCATCCATCGCCGCCTGGTAGTGGTCGTCTGGATCGTGCACGAAGACGACGTC
>JBGSTT010000139.1:0-9865 GCA_041736385.1 Rhodoglobus sp.
GGTCCCGGTCCCGGTCCCGGCGGCAGGTTCGGCACCGGTTGCTGGTCAACAAGTCCTTCGAGGTAGCGCTGCTCGACCTCGGCTGTCGTGCCCTTGAGGATCGCGAGCTGTGCGTAGAGCTGCTCGGCCGCAGACTGCTGCTCGGCAACACGGGCCGCCGCGGCATCCGATGCCGATTGGGCAGAAGCCAGCGCGGCTGCAGCCTCATCGCTCAGGTCCTTGCGCTCGGCTTCCGCTTCACTTGCTTGCGCGGCGAGCGACTCGGCCGTGTTGCGATCCGTCACCGCGCGCTCATAGATCTGCCGGGTGCGCTCGCTGAGTTTGCCTAAGGTGCCGAGGGATGCCAGCAGGTTTCCGACATCCGGGCTCGTCAGGAGCGCGAGCGTCACGCTGCCGCCGCCCGTGCGGGCAAGCTGCGCGACCAGCTGGCCGGCCCGGCTCGTTGAGACATCAGCGTTTCGCTTGGCCGCGCGTGACTGACTCGCGAGGCTGCTCGCTCGAGCCTCGGCCAACGTCAGTGCGTTGCGGGCAAGGTTGTACTGCTCACTGCGTCGCTGGGCCTCCCGCCCAAGCTCTCCCGCCTGGCGGCTGAGCGAGACGAGCAGGCCTTCGATCTCAACGATTGCCCGCGCCGCGGTCGACTCGCTCTGCCGCGCGTTCTGCACGTCGTCCCAGCTCGGATAGTCGTCTGCGAGCGCCGAAACGCCAGGCGAGATGCTCAGGAGCATTCCGCCGGCAACCACGCCGACAGCAACGAATGCGAGCGCCCGCGTAGGGCGGTGGTGCCGAGACACTACCGCCGCCGAAGCCCGCAGCGTCGATCAACCACCGACGTTGATGCCCTGATTGCTCAGATAGGCGACCGGGTCGACGGCCACACCGCCCGGCCTTACTTCGAAGTGCAAGTGGCATCCAGTGGAGTTGCCCGTCGTGCCGACCTTGGCGATGTTCGTGCCAACCCCGACCGACTGCCCATACGACACGAGGATGCCGCCCGGGCGAATGTGCCCGTATGCGGTCGTCAGGCCACCGCCGTGGTCGATGATGATGTAGTTGCCGTAGCCACCGTTCCAGCCCTCCGCCGCGTAGATGACGGTGCCGCTGGTGGCCGCGTAGATGTTCGCTCCGCAGCCGGGAGCCAGGTCGACACCCCGGTGGAAGTTGTTCGCGCCGTAGAGCACTCGCCAGCCGAAGGTTGAGGTGATGCGGCCGCCAGATGGACGCACCCACCCGCTGTCGCTGATCTCGCCAGCGTCAAGGCTTGCGTCTGCCGCAATCCGCTCACGCACACCGGCGAGATAATCGGCTTCGGTTGCCGCACGCTTCTCGCGCAGCACCACCAGCTGCGCCTGCAGCTGGGCCTGGTAGGTCTGCTGCTCTTCGAGCACGGTCGCGGCGGCGATGGCCGCAGCCTGCGCTTCAATAAAGGCAGCCTCAGCGGCGGCCTTGAGCACCTCGAGTTCGCCGCGCGCCACCTCGGCTTGATCGGTGAGGGCCTGGGCGGTGTTCTTGTCGAGGGTTGCACGCTCGTAGATGGCATACGCCTGGTCTGAGATCTTGCTGGAGAGGCCGAGTCCGTAAAGCAGATCGTCAGCGTCCCCGGAGTTGACGAGCAGTTTTGTGGTGAGGTCGCCGCCGCCCGAGCGGGCGAGTTGGGCGGCCCACTGGCCCGCGCGGCGGGCGGATTCCGTCGCGGTCGTGTTCGCAGCATCCGCCTGATCTTGCAGCGCCGTTGTCACCTGCACTTGAGCTTGGAACTTCGTGTCTGCTTCTTGCCAGATGGTGCCCTTGGCTTCGGCGTCGGCTTGGGCGCGCTGCGCCTCCGCCTCAAGGCGAATGAGGTCGGCTTCGATCTGCTTGACGAGCGCTTCAGTTCTGGCTTGGTCGTTGCGAACGGCAGCGACATCATCCCAGCTCGGGTAGTCGACAGCCCACGCAGACTGCGCGGTGGATGCCACAACCGCGCCGGTCAGCACGAGCGCGAGTACGGCGGCGATCGCTGCCACGCGCAGTGTGCCGAGGCGCGTCCAACGTGCAAGCGCACGCCCGATCGCCCCCGCACGCGAGGTGTTTGTCTCAGCCATCACTCCCCGAATCGTGTCTCGCCACTGGTTCGTGGCACAAATGAGTCACGTTGATCACACTGTTAACATTGACCACACTAGCAACGAGGCGCAGTTTTGCCCAGCAGCGGCGCGGAGTCAAGGCTCACAAGCTTCAACGGCGAGTTGAACCTAACCGGCCCATGTACCAAATTCGGGGACATTTCGCAGAAGTCGTGGTTCGCGGCAGGGGCTGAGGGTCGCGGTCAGGAGCGGAAGGGGGTCGTTTGGCAATTCGCTGGTGCGGCTCTATGCTTGACCCTCGGTAGCTAAGAGGTTCTGTGATCTCGCGGCCCCATCGTTTAGTGGCCTAGGACGGCGCCCTTTCACGGCGTTAACACGGGTTCGAATCCCGTTGGGGTCACCAAACACAGGCAGCAATGCCTGAACAGAACTAAATAGCTAGGCCCTGTAGCGCAGTTGGTTAGCGCGCCGCCCTGTCACGGCGGAGGTCGCCGGTTCAAGTCCGGTCAGGGTCGCAAGGCACGGTCTATCTCTCGCCAGATGGCCGTGCCTTACTTGCATCGTCTTTTCGGTGCGAGGCTCTGTAGCTCAGTTGGTAGAGCGCACGACTGAAAATCGTGAGGTCACGGGATCGACGCCCGTCGGAGCCACCACTACATGCCCCGGTTTTGCGGGGTTTTTTGCGCTAACGGGTGATGCGACTTTCGTCCCGTGCCCACGGTTTGCCCACATCTGAATCCGCCGCTCCTTGGTTGAGAGCCACTGCAACGGCATCCAGGTCGTCCTCGAAGAGGTCGGCATAGACGTCGAGGGTCATCGCCGCGCTGGCGTGCCCGAGCATCCTCTGCACCGCCTTGACGTTCGCTCCAGATGACACGGCCAAGCTTGCAGCGGTGTGCCGAAGGTCGTGCGGACTCATGTCCGGGAAGTCGAGGTCGGCGCTCTGGCACGCCTTCACCGCTGTGGCGAACTGGCGACGCCGGAAGTTGCCGCTACGCAGCACCCCGCCGTCAGGACCGACGAACACCAGCTCGTCGCGACGCTTGCCCTCGCACCGGCGAGCCAGCGGAGCCGCAAGGAACTCAGGGAACGGCACCGACCTGCTGCTGTGGCTCTTCGGCGTGCTCCACACCAGCTCACCCCGCGGTGCCGAGACCGCTTCGGCCACCTCGATGCGGCGGCGCAGCATGTCGAGCCTGCCGACCTTGAGCGCGGCCATCTCGCCCCAGCGCAGCCCCGTGTAGGCAAGAAACAGAACAACGTCGCCGTACTCGTCGCACCCGTCAGCGAGCTGTCGAACCTGGGTGTGACTGAGGTAGCCGCGATGCTTCTTCACGACCCGAGGAAGCTGCACGCCTTCGCACGGGTTGCGGGATAGTCGCCCATCGCGGACGGCGTACTTCGCCAACCCCGCGAGCACCAGATAGATCTGCCGAACCGTCGAGGCGGCGAGGGTCTTCGTCAGCTTGGTGACCCACGCCTGAACGTCCGCGTGGCCTATGTCCACGAGCCGCACCGAACCCCACGCTGGGATCACGTGCCGGTCGAGCGTGTAGCGGTAGCCGGATAGGGTCGTGGCCTTAAGTTGCAGCTGGGCCTCGTACCAGCGCTCGGCCCACTCACCGACGGTGATCCTCGAGCGCGTCGGGTCGACCCACTCCCCACGCAACTTCGACACCTCCACCGACGAGAGGAAGTCCTCAGCCTCGCGCTTGGTGCGAAACCCGCGCTTATCGGTCTGGGAATGATCGGGCTTGCGATACCGAACCCGGTAACGCTTGCCGACCGTAGTTTCGTAAGCGGAGATGGACCCCATGATGACTCCCTAGATTGCCGTCGTCGCGGGTGTCGGATGCCACGGCTTCCCCTCAGGCTACGTCGCACTCCCGATCTTCGCCTCCGCCTTCCACGCAGTCTTCGCCGCTAGGTCTCCCCACTCCATTTCTCTTTTCCCTGATGAGCCGCCACACAATTACATTCCCAACCTCCCCTGCACAACTTGTTGGGTGGGGGAGGTTGGGAATGCGAGCCCGCTCGTGTTTGGCGGCTGATCAGGGAAAACCGCGCCCCAGCTATTCCTTTGCCCCTTCCAGCCCTTGGAATAGGCGAAGGAAGGCACCTAGGCTCTGCGGGCAACCCGTCGACGCATGGAGCGTTCACCAGTGGGGCCGTTTCGAGGAGCGTAAAGGTTACCCAGCATCGCAAGAAGTTCCGGCCTCTCCTCGGGAAGCGGCGCTCCGAGAAAGGTAGCGACAGATTTGGGATCCATGAGCCAGCCCCCGAGGTACTCTTCCGCCACCCTCTTGCAAGACTCGCCCTCAAGGAACTTCAATGCGAGATCCCGAAACACGGGGAGGTCAATGATCGGGTGCGCTTCGACCGCTGGAGAAGCGGGCGATCTGGCAACCAACGCAACCACAGGAATATCGACAGCACCGCCTTCGCCTTGCCCCGGGATGGAGAGATACGCCAGATAGACCTCCAGCATGTCGTCCCGGGTGTCTGCCAGTGCTTTCGCTGGGATCCCGGCCGTCCCGCCAAATTTGTCATGAGCAACGTAGAAGAGATGCTCTCGAATTCGGTCAAGATCCTTGACCGTTGCCTCGGCACGAACTATTTCCTCGTAGGGTGCATCAGCCCCTTCGCGTACCAGCAAGATGCTATGTGCGTCTATGAGGAGCCCTGGGACACTCAGATCCTTCATGTAGCGCTTCAGTTGCCTGAAGTCAGGGGAATCGTTCCAAATCCCCGTCGCAGCCCGTCTTACGTTTAGCTTGACTTCCACCACGGCCAAAGGTTCCTCTGCCCCGAGGAGAACAAAGTCAACCGAACCTGTCGGCACTCGGTACTCAGGGATCAAGACCAGCTCGGGCAGCACCCATCTCGTCGGCGATGAAAGATTCAGCATCCTGCCCAAGGGCTCCACCAAGTATTCAGAGACTTTCGCCTCGAGCGGCAGCATGCCGGACGGGACCCGTTTCCATTGCTCGAACGTAAGATCCTTGGCGAAAGGTAGGTCCGAGTTCCCTTCCGGTCGCTGCACGATCCGGTCGACGTGCGCTTGCTGCTCAGGGTTCTTCGCTTTGACGGTGAGCATCTCGATCGTTGTCGGGTTGAGATAGTGCCCTGACTTCCCTTTCAGCAGCAGATGTCCATTCTGAGCTTGCTGGAGTGTCTTGTATGGGATGGGCTCGATCTCCACGGGGGACGACAAGTAGACCCACCATTGACGCGACTCGACAGTTTTTTCAGCATTGACCTCGATGTCGTCCCTCCAGAATGGTCGGGACGCGAGCCTTGCAACAAAAGATGCGGCAGTCTTTGGAGCCGTGGAGTAGATCAGGGCGAGATCGCCCGTTTCGCCGTTCTTCGGCCCTGTCCACAGGTAGTCGTGAATTCCGACCTCACCCTTCGTGAGTGCGGTGGCCAGCCCGTCGCCATCCGGGTAGCTCGCTGCGTCGCCCATCAGGAGCCAAGCGTTCTGAGGTCGAATATCGACCGGATCGAACTTGCGAAACTCAACCGTCTCTTGCGGGCCAACAATCGATTTGGCTTCCCAGGCCTCAGCGAAGTGGAAAATGTCTTCTTCGATACCCGTGATGTCGAAACCGCTTATCTCGCGCTCAAAGACCAGTCGCGGCAACAGCCGAACAGACCCATCATCCTGCTCTTCACCAAATGCCTCGAGCACTCCTGAGGCAGGCCGAGGCTGGCGATCAACCCACTCCCGGACTCCCTCATCTGTCAACACGCCGGCGTCGTCGTCAAGCAAATAGGCGCGGACTCGAATGCAAACTTCGCCTCCGGTGACGTCCGCATCGATGTATGCATCGGCCGCAAGGAACTCCACCCAGTTGACGCCGTGATCTATGTCCCCCTCATCCCTAACTAGTCGTGCGCGCAACTCAGCGAGCGCCGGCTGCAAGTCGGACAGATCCTCGAGATCGACTCCCCGTGCATCTGGGGTCAACTCTGGCGGCAAGTCGTCGGAATTGTTCATGCCCTTCTCCACGCCATCTGCGGTGGATCAGCTAGCGACCGTGCCGCCCATGCCGCCGCGAACTCGGACAAGTAGTCACGGATGAACTCGGGTTCAAGTACGTCGATGGGAACCTCGAAGGTAACGGCGGGCGCAAACCGTCGCGGGCCCCCCGACCCGATGTACATGACTCCAAGACGGTCATCGGGGTCGGACTGTCCGTCGCGCCAGGCAGATACCTCTTCGTCAGTGGATAGTCCTGACCGCGTTGTCCGCGTCATCACGGCTGCCCTCCATTCGGCGGGACTGTCAAACTCTCCAGGATCTGGCGCTCCGAGCGGATCCAGCAAGACCGCGATGACCCGTACGATTGGGTCCTCGTCAGGCAGAACGTAAATGTCAACGAGTGCGTCGGCGAAATAGAACAGAAGGGTGTTGTCTTCGTCGTCGGCAAACCCATCTGCGTCTTCGAACTCGGACAGCAACGCGAGGAACGCGGGATCAGGATCGTGTAGGTCGTCGGTTTCGGGAGCCATCGTCACCTTCAGCTGAAAAGTAGCGGGAGTGCCTGATTATCTCGTTGTTACTGGTGTCAGAAGATGAATTCTTGTCCTCGTCGGGCTCACTGTCCCCACGCGCGAAGTCTCACGGGTAGTCCGAACTCGGTCAATTCGGAAGCCGAAGTCAGTGGTCTGACTTACCCTCTGCTCATGATCGTTGAAAAGCACCTGGTCGAAAACACTATCTTTGCGGACTTCAACGCCGTCATCCCGTGCGAGATGGCCGATCCAGTGACCTACTCGCCTGACGGTCGTAGCGTAGAGACTTTCCGCCCGTGCGGAGCAGGGGCTGAGTGGCGTCTCGTGCTTCGCTGGCACCACGGCCCGGGATCGCCCGACGAACATCTTCTGTGTGATCGGCACCTCGGAGTTTGGCAAGTATTCCGGTTGGTCGAGAATCCATCGTGGGACATCGCGCTCCTTGCCAAGCTATGAATTGGCGAGGCCAGCCCCCAGAACTAACGATCCAAGTTTTCCGCGGCGGACCCTAGGCTTCACTGCATGCGCTACGAACTTGCCTACCTCCCGTTCATGGGAGATGAACAACCGCCGTTTGCCATCGTCACGGTGGATGCCGACGGCACCGTCACCAGCATCGAGCCGCACCCGACGGCTGATGAGGCTGGCTTCCAGTCTGCGAACCACCTCATCAACAACTTCGAGGATGACCCAGCGTCGTTTCCGCTCAATCGCCTCGCTGCGTCGTATGGCTCGCTAAAGAAGATCGGCGAATCGGTCGGCGAGGAGGGCGCCCTGAGGCTTTTCATCGCCTTTGCGTCCACTGGATTCGGAAGGGACGGAGACAACCCCGGCAGCACAACCCCCGTTGCTGCGGTACTCGCACAATCGAAGGACGATGTAGCAGTAGAAGCAATCTCCTTCTCCGACTCACTTGTAGGCGCTTACATCGCTGGTCTGTTCCTGCGGGGGATACCTGGCGCGGAGGTAGCGTCGACGCACCTCAGTGGATTCCTCACGAAGGACCCCAACCTCATCTATTTCACCCTACTTCGACTCCCCGCAAAGCATCCGGTTTTCGCTCTTGTGACCAAAGCCGAAGGCTGGGAGGACCATCTTGTCGTGCGGCAGCCGAAACAACCCCGACGGGTTGCACGCCGTGGCTAGGCCCTGTGGCGAGACTCAGATCGACGCATTAAGCCTCGTCCCCCGACCGGCACAGCACGCTATCGGTGACTGTTCTCAACGGTAGAATGAACGGCAGACCAATTCGACGAGGGAGTGGGCATGTCGAACATCATTCAGAGCACGATCGCTCCGCCCGAGCGTGCACGGCGATTCGCTCTCGAGCAGGCCGAGCACAGTGGCGAGATGGAGGGTCTGCACGTAGACCCGGCCACGCGCGCTGACGCTGAAGAGTACGTCGCCGGTCGCATCGACTCAGATGAGCTTGTGGCGCGCACTCGAGCACGCTACCGCGTTGGCTGAGGTCGTCGACCCGTACCTCGATCCCGATACCGGATTGCTACGCAACCTCGTCGGTGCACGAACGAAGCAAGAGTTCGAGGCTGCCGAAGGCGCACTCGTGGTCGCGCGAGCGCTCCAACTTCGCGATCACCCGGTTCGGTCGACCGGGGATCTCGATGAGTTCCGCGCCATCCACCGCCACCTGTTTCAGGACGTGTACGCGTGGGCCGGGGAAGTCCGAACCGTCGACCTGAGGAAGAACGTCGATGGTGCCGAGCACTTTCTCTCAGTGTCAGCGATCGACCGTGGCTCCCTGTTCGCTGCTGACGAGCTGCGCAAAGACAGAATGCTCCGAGGAAAGAGCCGTGACCAGTTCATCGACCGTCTCAGCCACCACTACGACCAGTGGAACTATGTTCACCCGTTTCGGGAGGGCAATGGTCGAACGCAACGGGAGTTCTGGAATCGGGTCGCGGGCGACGCCGGCTGGCAGCTGGACTGGCGCTCCGTCGAGGGCGCCGTAAACGATGCCGCGTGCCGTGCCGCTGCCGAAAGCCAAGACTTCGGACCGCTCTGGGCGATGTTCGATCAGGTCGTCTCGCGGGATATCACCCTTCCCCAATGAATGCCCGTGCCCACGTCCTGCCCACAACCGGGGAGCTACCGCAGTCAATCTAGAGTGCTCAACGGCACTCAAATGTGCCGAAATCACAGGGATCTGCCGCGCCTCCGGCTTGCCGCCGGGGCTCTCATGGTGACTGAAAATCGTGAGGTCACGGGATCGACGCCCGTCGGAGCCACCACTACAGGATCGGTCGCAGGGTCGACCTCGCGCGCCAACTACCGCTTTCCGGGGACTCGGCGACAGCAGTCGCGCTGACGGTGTTCACATCTGCCGGGCCGACGCCCGGTGGCCGGCGAGATTGAGCGCGCCCCATCGAACTAAACTGATATCCATTCGGCTCGACCAGCATCAACGCTGCGAAAGGTGACACGTGTCGGCATTCACAGAGACCGAACTTGCCTACATCCTCGACCAGCCCCTCGGTCGGCTGGCGACCTCCCAAACTGACGGAACCTTGCAAGTCAGTCCCGTCGGCTTCACGTACAACTCCGAGCTCGACTCCATCGACATAGCCGGGTACCGGATGGCACACAGCAAGAAGTATGCCAACGTAGCCGCGAACGGCCGGGTTGCGTTTGTCATCGACGACCTCGCGTCGGTACGGCCGTGGCGACCCCGCTGCGTCGAGATCCGCGGTCGAGGCGAAACCATCACGGAGTCCCCGAGAGGCCCACTCATCCGGGTTTTCCCGGAACGAATCATCAGTTTCGGGCTGGATGAGGCCGACACGCCGACCCACCTTCTCAAGTCCAACTCGCGAGACGTCGACCAGTAATCCGCGCCGGGTTGATCCACCGTACGAAGACCAGGCGGTCAGCTGGGCGGCTCAAGCGATCGCGTCAGCGACCACGGCCTGCAATACCGGTACAGTCTCGTTCTCGAACCATGGGTTGGTTGCTTGCCACCGGAAGTTGAGCGGAGAAGTGTGTACGACGGGAAACGCATCGGGCAGATACTCGCGGAAGGCTCGAACGGTCTCGGTGAGGTTGCTCTTAGCGCGACCGACCAGGTAATGATCTTGCGCATACTTGCCCATGAGCACCGTCAAGCGCAGTTCAGCGAGCTGACTCAAGATCAACGGATGCCATCGTGGCGCGAAATCCTTCCGCGGCGGCAAGTCGCCACTAGCGCCCTTGCCGGGGTAGTAGAAGTCCATCGGGAGGATCGCGAACAGCTCAGGGGCTCGGAATTGAGCCTCGGTCACACCGAG
>JBGSTT010000148.1:0-2319 GCA_041736385.1 Rhodoglobus sp.
TCAAACTCGGCAGGCCTCCGGCTGCTCGGAGATCGACTCGCTGGGCTCAACTCGTGATTGCGATCCTGATCGGCGGGGGTGTATCCCTCGCATTCACACTGCTGCTGACTCCGCTGTTCATTCGGCTGTTCCGCCATCTCAAGTGGGGCCAATTCATCCGGGACGACGGTCCACAATCGCATCACATCAAGCGCGGAACGCCGACCATGGGCGGCATCATCTTCATTATCGGCGCCGTTGTCGGGTACTTCGTCGGCCATGCCCTCTCGAGCGAGCCCGTGACCTTGTCCGGGCTCTTGGTCATCTATCTGATGGTGGGACTTGGCGCAATCGGATTCATCGACGACTTCATGAAGACGCGCAAGCAGCGCAGCCTCGGGCTTGGTGGCTGGACGAAAGTGGCTGGCCAGGTGATCGTCGCTGGCGGTTTCGCCGCGCTGGCATTGAATTTTCCGGATGCCGCAGGCCACACTCCGGCCTCGACCCAGATTTCGGCAGTACGCGACATCCCGTGGCTCGACTTCATGGTCTTCGGAGCGGTCATTGGCGGCATCCTGTTTGCCATCTGGGTCACGCTGATTATCGTGAGCGCCTCAAACGGTGTCAACGTCGCAGACGGTCTCGATGGGCTCGCAACGGGAGCAGCAATTTTCGCGATCTCCTCTTACATCTTTATCGGCTTCTGGCAGTTCAATCAGGCGTGCTCGAGTCTCCAGCTCGATCCGGATCTTCAGTACAAGTGCTACGACGTGCGGGACCCCCTCGATCTCGCGATCATGGCCGCGGCGCTTGCCGGCGCGCTGATTGGCTTTCTGTGGTGGAACACCTCGCCAGCTCAGGTCTTTATGGGCGACACGGGCTCGCTGGGTATTGGTGGAGCGCTGGCAGCGTTCGCGATCCTGAGCCGCACAGAGTTGCTGCTCGTGATCATCGGAGGCCTGTTCCTGATCGTGACGGGTTCTGTGATTCTGCAGCGCGCGTATTTCAAGATCAGCGGTGGAAAACGCATCTTCCTGATGAGTCCGTTGCATCATCACTTTGAACTCAAGGGTTGGGCCGAGATCACCGTCGTGGTGCGCTTCTGGCTGATCTCTGGACTCTTTGTTGCCGTCGGTGTCGGTCTGTTCTACCTCGAATGGGTTTACCGGTAGCAGTGCGCGATCTTGATGAACTGACGAGTTGGCACGCAGACTGGAGCGGCTTAAGGGTTGCCGTGCTCGGCCTCGGCGCGACCGGACTCTCGGTGGCAGACACACTCACAGAACTCGGTGCTGCGGTGCTCGTTGTCGCTGCTGAGGCCTCGGAGGAGCGCTCGGCCATCGTTGAGGTAATCGGGGCACGGCTCGTGCCTGAACCTGAGGCAGAGTCCTCGCTTGATGAACACCATCCGGAGCTGTTCGTGGTTTCGCCCGGCTACGCGCCGAATCACCGGCTCATCGCGTGGGCTCGTGATCGCGACATCCCGATTTGGGGGGATATCGAACTGGCATGGCGGCTGCGCGACAAGGTGGGGGAGCCTGCCGAGTGGATTGTTGTCACCGGAACGAACGGCAAGACCACCACCGTGCAATTGACTGAACACGTGTTGCGCGGGGCCGGATTGCGGGTTGCCGCTGTCGGCAACATCGGGACACCGGTGCTCGATGCGGTGCGGCGGCCAGACGGGTTTGACGTGCTCGTTGTCGAACTCTCGAGTTTTCAATTGAACTGGCTCGCGCGAGCGGGAGTCGGGTCCATTCACCCTCTCGCGAGCGTGTGCCTGAACCTCGCTGACGACCACCTCGACTGGCACGGTTCGCTGACGGCATACCGCGAGGCGAAGGCCACCGTCTATTGGAACACCAAGATTGCGTGTGTCTACAACAAGGCCGATCGCGCGACCATCGCGATGGTGGAGGACGCAGAAGTTCAGGAGGGTGCTCGCGCGATCGGGTTCGGGCTCGACAGCCCCGGTCCGAGCGACTTCGGAGTGGTCGACGGGATCCTCCTCGATCGGGCGTTTCTTGAGGATCGAGAACGTGCAGCCCTTGAGCTGACGACCGTCGCGGAGTTGAGTGATGCTGGCCTCGCGAGTCCGCACAATGTGTCCAATGTGCTCGCGGCCTGCGCACTGGCCCGCGCCGCTGGCGCACCAGTCGCCAGCATGCGTGCAAGCCTTGCGAGCTTTCGGCTCGACCATCACCGTACCGAGGCGGTCGCGTTCGCAGCTGAGATTCTGTGGGTCAATGACTCCAAGGCGACCAACCCGCACGCAGCAGAAGCTGCCATCCGGTCGTTCGACTCTGTCGTCTGGGTGGTGGGCGGACTGCTCAAGGGTGT
>JBGSTT010000172.1:0-8637 GCA_041736385.1 Rhodoglobus sp.
GCCCAGACCTGACGGATGCCGCGACCCTCGCGGAGGAGGTCGCGAGAATCGTTGGCTACGACCGCATTCCCTCCGTGCTGCCGGTGGCGCCGCCCGGGCGCGGTCTTACGCGCGAACAACGACTGCGGCGCACCACCGCGAACGGGCTGGCCGCAGCGGGACTCACCGAAGTCCTCGCGTATCCGTTCGTATCCGTGCAGAGCAACCAGCTATTTGGGCCGCTCGATGGTGATCGAGTGGCATCCGTCAAGCTAGCGAACGCGCTCGACCCGGATGCCGCGTTGTTGCGAACCTCTCTGGTGCCTGGGCTGGTGGCAATTGCGCGCCGCAACCTCGCCCGCGGCCTAACGGACCTCGCAATTTTCGAGATCGGCACCGTCTTTCTTCCGACCCCGGGCACCCGCTACGGCAGTGCGAATCTGCCGCTCGGCGGAGCTGTACCAGCCGGGGGAGAACTTGAAGCGCTGCACGCGAGCATCCCGGCCCAGCCGTGGCACCTCGGCGCGCTGTTCCTCGGAGATGCCGTCGCCAAGCAACCCACTCAGCCCCCGATCGCGCGCGGCATCGCTGACGCAATCGCCACGGCGCAGCACCTTGCCAAATCCCTGGCTGTCACGCTCGAGGTCGTGACCGGATCGCACCGCTCGATGCATCCTGGCCGCACTGCCGAGTTGCGAATTGACGGCAAGCCGGTCGGCTTCGCTGGCGAACTGTTACCGTCGCTCGCGGCGGAATTCGACCTTCCACGAGTCGTCGCGCTCCTCGAGCTGGATCTCGACGCCGTGCTTGGTGCAGCAACTGGCGAGATCACGGCAAGGCCGATCGCATCCATGCCTGCCGCGACGCAGGATGTCTCGCTCGTCGTTGCGGAATCCGTGCGAGCATCCGAGTTGAAGGCCATCATCGTCGAGGGCGCCGGGGAGCTGCTCGAGCACGTTCGGCTGGTCGATGAGTACCGCGGGCCAGGGATTCCGGACGGCAGCAAATCGCTGACGTTCGCTTTGCGGTTCCGCGCACCCGATCGCACACTCACGGCCGCGGAGGCCACCGAGTCAAAGAATGCTGCGGTAGCCCTTGCCGGCGTTCGACTGGGAGCGGTGCTGCGCGAGTAGTCGGTTCGACCCGGCCGCTTCGCGCGCCCACTCCCAGTCGAACGCTGGCCTCACTTACTTCTTGCCGCCGCCCAGCATTCCGGCGAGTGCGCCACTGATCAGGTCTTGGCCCTGCTTGCTGCTCAACAGGCCACCGATCATCCCACCAAGGTCCCCGATGCCACCGGCTGGCGCTTCTTCAGCGGCCTTGGCTGCTGGCTCGGCCGCCGGTGCAGCCTTCTGGCCAAAGAACTGGCTGCCCACCCAAGCGAGCACGATTGGAGCGATGATCGGCAGCACCTGCGCAATGATGTCGCCAGCGACGTTGGTGTTCTCGCCCACGGCGGCAGCGACGTCGCTGCTCTTCGAACCGAAGACGTTCTTGACGATCTTTTGACCGTCGCCGGTGTCGATGTCAGCGACCTTCGCCTTACCGGTTGGCACTTTTGCGCTGTGGCGTTCGAGCGCACCCTCGAGCGACTTGGCGCCTTCCTTGCTCTTGTTGGCGTTGGCGGCAAGACCGCCAATAATTGCGGGAACCGCGGCCTTGACGGCAAGTTCGGCCATGTTTTCGTCGATTCCAAGCTTCTTGGCGATGTCGCCGATGGGGAGCATATCGATGAGGCCATCGAAGTCTGACATTGAATCTCCTTAGTGCTGGGCGCTCCTGTCGAGCATCCACTCGGCATAAGGGTAGCGATTCGCGCGCCCGAGCGGGAGACGGGTACGCTGGGAATCATGACCGCCGCGATCAACACCACTGACAGCATTTCGCTGTGTGTTGACGTGACCACTGGCAGCACCCGACGCAGCCGCAGCGAGCGACGCTAGGCGTCGTTTCGTGCCCGGCCGATAGCCGCCGCGCGCGAGCCGCCGCCGCTCTTCCTCCCCTCGTCCGTGTGCGTCTTAAGGTTGAGTCATGTCCCTATCGGTTGCCGTTGCCGGTGCAAGCGGCTACGCGGGCGGAGAAGTGCTGCGCCTCCTGTCTTCGCACCCCGACTTCGAGGTCACTACTGTCACGGCGTTCAACAACGTTGGCCAGCGCCTCATCGATGCGCAACCGCATTTGCGATCCCTTGCCCATCTTGAGTTGACGTCGACGGATGCCGCGGCGCTCGCCGACCACGACGTCGTGTTCCTCGCCCTCCCGCACGGCAAGTCGGGCACGCTCGCGGCCGGACTCCCGGCCGACACGCTGGTTATTGATTGCGGGGCTGACCACCGACTGACTGACGAAAGCGCATGGCAGCAGTTTTACGGTGGCGAGTTCTTTGGGGCCTGGACCTATGGGCTACCAGAACTCGTGCTCGCAGAGGGGGGTACTCAGCGCAGCGCGCTTATTGGGGCAACGCGAATTGCCGTTCCTGGCTGCAATGTGACAGCCATCACCCTCGGACTTGCGCCGGGCATCCGTAGCGGTGTCATTGACGCCGCTGACCTCGTGTCGGTGCTCGCTGTTGGTCCGTCGGGGGCGGGCAAGAGTTTGCGAACTGACTTGCTCGCGAGTGAGATTCTGGGTTCGGCTAGTGCGTATGGGGTTGGGGGAGTGCATCGTCACAACCCGGAGATTCTGCAGAACTTGCGGCAGGCCGGCGGCCTCGACGTGAGCATCTCATTCACCCCGGTCATCGTGCCGATGAGCCGTGGCATCCTCGCGACCTCGACTGCGCGATTGAAACCCGGCGTCAGCGCCGCCGCGGTTCGTGAAGCGTGGGAAGGCGCCTACGATACCGAGCCCTTCGTCCACCTCCTGCCGGAAGGGCAATTCCCGCGCACGGCCGACACGGTTGGGGCGAACACCTGCCTGATTGGCCTCGCGGTCGATGAGGCTGCCGGGCGGGTCGTGGTGGTGAGCGCACTCGACAATCTCGTGAAGGGCACCGCCGGTGCGGCGATTCAGTCCGCCAACATCGCCCTCGGCTTTGCGGAGCTGACCGGGCTGAGCGTTGACGGGGTGGCCCCATGAGTGTCACGGCGGCGCTCGGCTTCGATGCGGCAGCCGTCGCAGCGGGGCTCAAATCCAGCGGCGGACTTGACCTCGCCATCGTGGTCAATCGCGGGCCGCTTCAGCACGCCGCAGCCGTCTTCACCAGCAATCGCGCAAAGGCCAACCCCATCATCTGGTCGCAGCAGGTCATCGCCGACGGCACGGTGTCAGCCATCGTGCTGAACTCTGGCGGAGCGAACTGCTTCACCGGGGCACCGGGCTTTCAGGTGACGCACGCCACCGCAGAGGCCGTCGCCGAGGCGATCGGGGTTTCCGCCGGAGACGTATTGGTGTGTTCAACCGGACTCATCGGTGACCAACTTCCGCTCGAGAAGGTGCTTGCCGGGGTCACGGCGGCCAGCGCAGCGCTCGGCGATAACGGCGAGGCCGCGTCGCTCGCCATCATGACCACCGACTCCAAACCGAAGCGCTCGATCAAGCTGGGGCCCGGGTACACGATCGGCGGCATGGCCAAGGGCGCCGGCATGCTTGCGCCAGGGCTGGCCACCATGCTCGTCGTCATCACGACAGATGCTGCGGTGCCGCCGGCCGCGCTCGATCGGGGCTTACGCGAAGCAACCCGTCTGAGTTTCGACCGGCTCGATTCCGACGGCTGCATGTCGACCAACGATCAGGTCTCACTGCTGGCCAGCGGAGCCTCCGGCATCACCCCGAGTGAGGCCGAGTTCACTGAGCTGCTGACCGCAGTCTGTTGTGACTTGGCTGAGCAATTGCAGGCTGATGCCGAGGGGGCGAGCCATGACATCCGCATTGAGGTGGTCGGCGCGGCGAGTGAAGACGACGCGGTAGCCGTTGGGCGGTCCGTCGCTCGCAACAACCTGTTCAAAGCTGCCGTGTTCGGCAACGACCCCAACTGGGGCAGAGTGCTCGCCGCCATGGGCACAACGGATGCGGCGTTCGATCCCTACAACGTCGACGTGAGCATGAACGGGGTGCGGGTGTGTCACGCTGGCGGACCCGATCGGCCTCGGACCGAGGTCGACTTGAGCCCGAGAATGGTGGAGGTCTTGATCGATCTGCGGGTTGGAACCGAACGGGCAACGATTCTGACCAACGACCTCACCCACGACTACGTGCACGAGAACTCGGCGTACGCCAGCTGATGACGAACGAATTGGTGAACGCAACGCAGCAGCGCGCGGCCGCGAAAGCCGCCGTGCTCATTGAGGCACTGCCATGGCTTAAGCGCTTTCACGACGAGATCGTTGTCGTGAAGTTCGGCGGCAACGCCATGATCGACGACGAGCTCAAGCGGGCATTCGCCGAGGACATGGTCTTTTTGCGCTATGCGGGCGTCAAGCCCGTGATCGTGCACGGCGGGGGACCGCAGATCACGGCCGAGCTTGAGCGCCGTGGCATCCAGAGTGAATTCAAGGGCGGGTATCGCGTCACGACCGCCGAGGCGATGCCGGTCATCAGGCAAGTGCTCGCTGAGCAGGTCGGTGGCGAGCTCGTGCAACTCATCAATCAGCACGGCGACATCGCGCACGGCCTCTCGGGTGAGGAGCACGGCTTATTCACGGGGGCGGTGCGTGGCGCGGTTGTCGACGGCGAACTCATCGATCTCGGTCTCGTTGGCGAGGTGACGACAGTCGATCCGACGGGTGTTCTCGAGGTGCTCTCGCGGGGCTTCATCCCGGTCGTTTCCTCGGTCGCAATCGGCGAGCAGAGCTTGCTGAACGTGAACGCGGATTCCGCGGCGGCGTCACTCGCTGTCGCGCTCGGTGCCGCCAAGCTGGTCATTCTGACCGATGTTGCTGGCCTCTACCGAGACTGGCCAGACCGCGACTCGCTCGTGTCGATCATCTCAACGACGGAGCTTGAAGCGCTGCTGCCGAGCCTCGAATCCGGGATGATCCCGAAGATGACAGCGTGCCTCGCTGCGGTCAACGCCGGAGTGCCAAAGGCGGCCATCATCGACGGTCGAGACCCGCACGCAATCCTGATCGAGGTCTTCACTGACCAAGGCATCGGCACGGAGGTCGTTGCGGAGGTTGTTGCACCATGACCTGGCAAGAGGACTACTCGAATCGCATCATGAAGTCGGCGGCACTCCCGGCGCGGGAGCTGGTGCGCGGCGAAGGCTGCACCGTCTGGGACGAGACCGGCTTCGCCTACCTCGACTTTCTTGCCGGTATTGCCGTCAACTCGCTTGGCCACGCGCATCCGGTGTTGGTGGATGCTGTCAGTCGCCAGGTCGCGACACTGGTGCACGTGTCCAACTACTTCGCCAGCCCGCCGCAGCTTGAGCTCGCTGAACGCCTGTTGCGCTTGGCCGGTTCTGGCGCGGCGGCGGGTGCAGACGCTGATGCTGCTGCCAACGGTCGCGTCTATTTTTGCAACTCCGGGGCCGAGGCGATCGAGGCAGCAATGAAGCTCGCGAGACGCACCGGGCGGCCGCGCATTCTGTCGCTCAAGAACTCGTTTCACGGTCGAACGATGGGTTCCCTCGCGCTCACCGGTAAGCCGGCTCTGCGCGAACCGTTCGAACCGCTGGTGCCGAATGTTGACCATATTGATTCGACGATCGACGCGCTCAAGGCCGCATTGGGCTCGGATGTCGCGGCTCTCGTCGTTGAGCCCATCAAGGGCGAGGCTGGAGTGATCCCGCTGCCCGCTGGATACCTCGAGGCAGCTCGTGAATTGACGCGGGCACACGGGGTGCTGCTCATCGTTGACGAGATCCAATCCGGTGCTGGTCGTACCGGCGAATGGTTCGCGTTTCAGTCCGCTGGCATTCTGCCGGATGCCATCACCGTGGCCAAAGGAATCGGCGGCGGTGTTCCGATCGGTGCACTTGTGACCTTCGGTGCAGCATCCGAGCTCTTGACGGCCGGCCAACACGGCAGCACCTTTGGCGGTAACGCGCTCGCAACCGCCGCGGCGAACGCCGTGCTCGGTGAGATCGAAGCCGCCGGACTGGTGGAGAACGCTCGGGTGCGCGGCGAGCAGCTTGTTGCCGCGATCACGGGCCTCCCACTGGTCGATGAAGTGCGGGGAGCTGGCTTGCTGATCGGGGTCGGCTTGAGCGCTCCCGTGGCATCCGCCGTCGTGGCTCGCGCGCTGGAGCTCGGGCTCATCATCAATGCGCCGAACGACTCCAGTATTCGCATCGCTCCGCCGCTAATCATCGGCGATCCGGAGATCACCGAGTTCATCGAGAAGTTCGGCGCCGCGCTCGCGAGCGTCGCGACCGAAGCACCGTCGAGCCAGGAGGCACACCCATGACCCGACACTTTCTGCGAGACGACGACCTGAGCCAAGCCGAGCAAACCGCGATCCTCGACCTCGCCGAAGAGATCAAAGCCGACCGTTGGGGCCTGAAGCCGCTGGCCGGCCCGCAGACGGTCGCCGTGATCTTTGACAAGTCATCGACCAGAACGCGGGTGTCGTTCGCGGTCGGGATCGCTGACCTCGGGGGAGTGCCGCTCATCATCTCCACCGCCAACAGTCAGCTCGGCGGCAAAGAAACGGCGTCAGACACCGCCCGCGTGCTTGAGCGTCAGGTGGCCGCGATCGTTTGGCGAACCTACGGTCAGGCTGGGCTCGTTGAGATGGCCGCTGATACCACGGTGCCGGTCATCAACGCTCTCAGTGACGAGTTTCACCCGTGCCAATTGCTCGCCGACCTCCTGACGATTCGCGAACACAAGGGCACGCTCGCCGGGCTTACGGTCGCGTTTCTCGGTGATGGTGCTGACAACATGGTGCACTCCTATTTGCTCGCGGGAGCGACGGCAGGCATGCACGTGCGGGTGGCGTGCCCGGTCGAGTACCCGCCGGACGAGCGGGTCGTTGCCGACGCCGATGCGATCGCGGTCCAGAACGGCGGCTCTGTCACGATCATGAACGATCCGGCCGAGGCCGTCGCCGGAGTCGATGTGGTGGTGACAGACACTTGGGTCTCCATGGGCAAGGAGGACGAGAAGGCTGCGCGCGTGGCATCCCTCGCTCCATACAAGGTGGATGCCGCGATGATGGCGCTCGCGAAGCCGGACGCGATCTTCTTGCACTGCCTACCGGCTGACCGAGGCTACGAGGTGACGGGTGAAGTCATCGACGGGCCGCAGAGTGTCATCTGGGACGAGGCCGAGAACCGCCTCCACGCCCAAAAGGCCCTCATGGTCTGGCTGCTAACTCACTGACCCCGGTGGTCGAGCGAAGCCGAGACCCCCACCCAATCCCTAGACTGAACACGACTTTCAAGGAGCAACACACATGGCAGAACGCGTCGTTCTCGCGTACTCGGGCGGACTCGACACCTCGGTCGGCATCGGTTGGTTGAAGGATGCCACCGGCAAAGAGGTCGTCGCGCTCGCGGTCGACGTCGGCCAGGGTGGCGAAGATATGGATGACATCCGCCAGCGTGCGCTCGACTGCGGCGCCGTGGAATCCATCGTCGTCGACGCCAAGGATGAGTTCGCAAACGACTTTCTCATGCCGGCACTCAAGGCCAATGCCATGTACCAGAAACGCTATCCGCTCGTCTCTGCGCTTAGCCGCCCCGTCATCGCCAAGCACCTCGCTCGAGTCGCAAAGGAGCTCGGCGCCACCAGTGTCGCGCACGGCTGCACCGGCAAGGGCAACGACCAGGTGCGCTTTGAGGCCGCGGTCGCGGCACTCGCCCCGGAGCTGACCAGCATCGCGCCGGTTCGCGACCTGGCACTCACGCGCGACAAGGCGATCATCTACGCCGAGGAGCACAACCTTCCGATCCGCCAGAGTGCCGCGAACCCGTACTCGATCGACAAGAACGTCTGGGGCCGCGCGGTCGAGACTGGCTTCCTCGAGGATCCGTGGAACGCGCCCATCGAGGACCTCTACGAATACACGCAGGATCCCGCCGTCGTTAAGCCGGCCGATGAGATCACCATTACCTTCACGGCGGGCGTCCCAACGGCGATCGATGGCATCGCCGTCTCGCCGCTACAGGCGGTTGAGCAGCTCAATGCGATCGCCGGCAAGCACGGCGTCGGCCGCATCGACGTTGTCGAAGACCGACTCGTCGGCATCAAGAGCCGCGAGGTCTACGAAGCGCCTGGCGCGATCGCGCTCATCGAGGCACACGAAGCTCTCGAGGCACTGACGCTCGAGCGTGACCTCGGTCGCTATAAGCGCGGTGTCGAAGCCAAGTGGTCAGAGCTCGTTTATGACGGGCTGTGGTACTCGGGGCTCAAGCGCAGTCTGGACGTCTTCATTGATGACACGCAGCGCTACGTGAGCGGCGACATCCGCCTCAAGCTCCAGGGCGGGCGGGCGGTCGTCACTGGCCAGCGCTCAGAGCAGAGCCTGTACGACTTCAGCCTCGCAACCTACGACACCGGTGACACCTTTGACCAGTCGCTCTCAAAGGGCTTCATCGAGATCTGGTCGCTCCCATCGAAGATTTCCGCGCGCCGCGACCTGAAGGGCTAGTCATGGCAAGCGCGGCTGGAACTACCGGCGACGGCGCGCTCTGGGGTGCCCGCTTTTCGAGCGGCCCATCCGCCGAGCTCGCGCGGCTGAGCCGGTCGACGCACTTCGACTGGCAGCTGGCGC
>JBGSTT010000305.1:0-2158 GCA_041736385.1 Rhodoglobus sp.
CTGCCGGCAGCGAGCGGAATGCCGGCCGCCTCGATCGACGCGAAGGGGTACTGCGCGGCGTAGCGATCGGGCCCGAGCGCAGGCTTCGAGAGCGTCACCGCTTGTTCGTCGTCGCACGCCCACAGCATCTGGAGGTTCGCGCTCACGCCGAGCTCGGCCATCCGACGGATGTCTACCGGGTCAACAACCTGCAAGTGCGCAACGTGGTGACGCGCCCGGCCGTCGTCACCGGCGGCGCGGGCGGCGGTGATGGCATCCAGACATTCGGCAAGGGCGCGATCACCGATCGCGTGAAAGTGCAGTTGGAAGCCGGCGAGCGCCAGCTTCGGCACGATGGCCGAAAGAACGCGTGGATCGAAGTGAGACTGGCCAGTGTGTCGATGTTGGTGACTGTCCCGACTGTCCCTACTGCCGTACGGTGCTTTGAGCGCTGCGGTTTCGGTCTCAACGACGCCGTCTTGCATGATCTTGATGGCGGATGCCCGCAGCGGGCCGAGCTCAAATTGCCGTTTGCGCTCAAGCAGCTTCGCCACCGTCTCGCCGATGGTGTCAAAACTCAGGTCGCGGCCGAGCCAGAGTGCGCCCGTCACGTGCACGCGCAGCACGCCCCGCTCTACAGCAGCCCGATATGCGGCGGTCGAATCGCTCGCGCCCGCGTAGGGACCAATGATCGCGTCGTGCCAACCGGTGACTCCGAAGGAGGCAAGGTAGCGCTGCGCGGTGTCGATCGCAGCGACGTACTCGTCCAGGCTGTGACTGGGCAAAACACGCTCGGCGAGGGTCATCGCGCCTTCCTGCAACGTCCCGGACGGCGTGCCATCGGCGTTGCGATCGATTACTCCGTCTACCGGATTTGGGGTCTCGGCATCGATGCCCATGCGTCGCAGAGCTTCGTGCGAAACCCATGCGCCGTGATGATCAGCGTTGGCGAGGAAGGCCGCTCGGCCTGGAGCCACCGATTCGAGGGCATCCGCCGTCGGGCGCCCACTCACGAAGTGCGGCATGTGCCAGCCGCTCCCGAGGATCCAGTCACGTTCCGGGTTCGCGCGCGCGTACCGGCCGATGAGGTCCAGAGTTTCCGCGGCATTGGCGGCTTCGGTCAGGTCGCACTGCATACGCTCCATGCCGCCCTGCACCGGATGCACGTGCGCGTCAGTGAAGGACGGGGAGACCAGCGCCCCCGCTGCGTTCAGGGTCTCGCGCGCGATAGGGAATTGCGCCCGCACCTCGCTCTCGGTGCCGATGGCCGAAATCCGTCCGTCCATGATCGCGATGGTGTCGGCGGCTTCGACAACGCTGGCTCCGTCGAACAGCACGGCCCCATGAATGATCAGGTCAGCCTGCGTGCTACCGATACTCACAGGTTCAGGGACTTGCTCATCGTGCGCCTGACGAAAAATTCGCCCAATACGGCGGCGACGGCGGCCGGCTGTTCGGCCGGGGCTAGGTGTGAGGCGTTCTTGATCTCGTGCACGCGACCGTCCTGAACACCCTGGGCGATGAACGTCGAGAGTGATTCCGGCGTGACTTCGTCATGTTCGGCCCACAAGGCGAGCACGGGTTTGGCGATTCTACCGAGGGCGTCTTGAACGTCGAAGTTTGCCAAGGCTTCGCAGCACATCGCGTAGCTTTCGTCGTCTGTGTCGCGGAGGCTGTTCAGGATCCGTGTCGTCATGGCTGAATCGTGTTCGATCGAGGCAGTGGTAAACCACCGCTCACTGGCACCGCTCATGAGCGATGCGGTGCCATCGGCGCGCACGGTGGCTGCGCGCTCATGCCAACCCGGAGCTTCGCCGATCTTCGCGCCGGAGCATACGATCGCCGCACTCAAGATTCGGTCGCCCGCCGCAAGAAGAAGCTCCAGCCCGACGGTGCCACCGAGGGAGACTCCGGCATAGTGGAACTCCCGCTCACCGATCGAATCGAGTGAAATAAGCACGCCTGCACCCACATCAGCAATGGTGAACGGCTCGGGCGGGACCGGCGACGCGCCGTGGCCGGGATGATCGAAGCTGAGCACCCGGTAGCGGTCGCGCAGGAGGTCAGTCGCGGCATCCCACAGCGTCGTCTCGGTGCCAAGCGCAGCGCCGAGTACAACCAGTGGAGCCCCGGCCGGCCCGCGCGGCTCGGTGATGGAAATCTGCGGAACAGTCACGAA
>JBGSTT010000204.1:0-8425 GCA_041736385.1 Rhodoglobus sp.
GCCGCTGACGCCATCCGCGCCGGCCTCGGCGCGCCCACTGACGACGTGCCATCGGATGCGCTCGCCCTGGCCGCCTGCACACTCGTGCTTCTCGCTCCGACCGTCACGGTCGAAGCACTGGCCGTGCGGGCACGGGAGGAACGGCTCGCCCTCGACCTCCTCTTGGTGATCGAGAGGGAGAAGGCCCTGCGGGAGAAGCGGTCATTGACCGTTTATCGGCAGCAGGATGGCATGACCAGGCTGGTCGCCGTACTCGACCCCGAGTCGGCGGCGCTGGTCACCTCGGTGTTCGATGCGATCACGTCACCGCGGCGCGGGGGCCCAAGGTTTGTCGAGAAGACCGCCGAGGTGCGCGCTCAAGCGATCCTCGACGACTCCCGCACGACCGAGCAGCTCGCACTTGACGCCTTCGTTCAGCTGATCGAGCTCGGCGCGAACGTTGCACCCACGAGCTTCATCGGCGGCCGGCGTCCAGCCGTGCAGTTGCTGATCACCGACCACGACCTGCGCGCGCGGGAAGGCCTCGGGTTCATCGAGGGCCAGACCGAGCCCGTTTCGGTCGCCACGGTCGAACGGTACATCTGCGATGTCGGCACCGAGCCGGTGCACTTCGACAGCAATGGTCAGGTTGCCAACGTCGGGCGCAAACATCGGCTTCATACCGCCCGCCAACGCAAAGGCTTCGCCGCCCGAGACGGTGGATGCCGCGCCGGCGACTGCGATCGCCCACCCTCGTGGTGCGAGGCGCATCACATCGAGCACTGGGTGCGAGATCACGGTGAGACAAGCATCGACAGCGGCATCCTGCTCTGCAAACACCACCATCTGCTGCTCCACAACAACGGGTGGGAGATCCAACGACATCACGCCGAGTACTGGCTGGTGCCGCCACCCGACGTCGACCCGACCCAGACGCCGATCGCCATGCCGACGAAGAGTGCCGCCGCGCGACGACTCGCCGCCACCGCGTCAGTACTCGCCCGCGCCTGAGTAGTCGCTGCCCGCTCAGTGCTCGCGGCCGCCTACGTGGTTCGCCGCCTCGGTACTCGCGAGCGCCTGAGTAGTCGTTGCCCGCTCAGTGCTCGCGGCCGCCTAAGTGGTCGCCGCGTCAGTACTCGCCAGCGCCTGAGCAGTCGCCGCCTCGGTACTCGCGACCGCCTGAGCAGTCGCCGCCCGCTCAGGACTGGGACAGGCCCGCACTATCGCTGCGGTTGCAGCTTCTCTCTGTCGAGCGCGCGCTGGGAGTCTTCGTCCACCGACCCGGGCTCGATCGGCGGATCCGCTTCGCGCTGCATCCGCACCAGCGCGATCCCTCCGAGGATCAGCACCCCGCCGAGCATCTGCACCAGCGTCAGGGTCTCTCCGATCAATAGCCACGCGAACGCGGAGGCGAAGACCACCTCAAGCATGCCGACGAACGACATGAGCCGCGACCCGAGCAGCTCCGAGGCCGAGATGCTCGCCACATATGCGAACGCCGTGCCGACGAGGGCAACGAGGCCGAGCGGCATCCACCAAGGCACCTCGCCGCCGAGCGCTGTGATCGTGCCGAAGTCGGCTGACATCGGCACGACACCGACCAGACCCAGGATGCCGAGCACGAGCGACCCGAGTAACAGCCCCGCTGAGGCGTACGCCACCGGCGGCAACCCGTCCCTCGGACGGGCCGCGATCACGTAGTAGGTGACGACCCCGAGCATGGCGAGGAAGGCGAGGAAGATGCCGAGCCCATCCGTCGCCCCAATCGCCCCCGGACCGATGACGAGAACGAGACCCCCCAGCGCGAACGTAGACCCGACGAGCACAATCACACGGGGAGCCTTGCGGGTGCGCGCCCAGATCAGCCCGACGATCACCAGCGGCGCCAGATACTCGATGAGTAGAGCAGTACTCACCGGGATGCGAGTCAGAGCCGCAAAGTAGGCGAGCTGGGTCCCGGCGACACCGATAAGGCCCATCGCCAGAACGCGCCAGCGAGCGCGCCACAGCGCCGACCACCGACCGCGCAGCGCAACGACCGCGATCGGCAGCAACACGAGACCCGCGATCCCGGCCCGAATCGTGACCGCCGCGGCGGGCGACCAACCGCCCTCGAGCATCGGCTTGATGAAGGCGCCAGACGTCGCGAATGACAGCGAGGCGAGCACGCCGAAGATGAGTCCGCGCGTGGTGCTGGTGAGGGTCACAATGCCGAGAGTAGACTCGGCGAGAATAAGGAGTCAAATTGCATTTAGCCCCTGACACCGAGATCACCCTCGAATTCGCTGTCGCCCTCGGCAACACCCATCCGAGGGCGTCGCGTACCGGCCTCGACGAGATAGCGACGCCCGCCGAGCTCACCGCGCTCCTCGACGCCCACACCTACTCCGGGTACTTCGATCGCGACCTCGCGGAACTGCGTGAGGTACAGGCCACCCGCGATCACCTCCGCGAGGTTTGGACGCTCCCCGCCGACGACGCGGTCATCGAAGTGAACGCGATGCTCCGGGATGCCGCGGCGCTCCCGTTCCTCACCCGGCACGATCACTTCGGCTGGCACCTGCACGCCACCGAGCCGGATGCCCCGCTCGCCGAACGCATCCGAGTAGAAGCCGCGTTGGCCCTCGTCGACGTCATCCGCACGGGTGAGACAGGCCGCATGCGCGTGTGCGAGGCCCCCGATTGCGAAGGGCTGCTCGTGGATCTCTCCCGCAACGGGTCAAAGCGGTTCTGCTCGGTGCGCTGCGGCAACCGAGTGAATCAGCTCGCGTTCCGGGAGCGGGCAGGAGTTGAGGAGTAGGGAGCGCGGCGGGTCTCCGGATGTCGCCGCCCGGCTTGTCGATCACCGGCACGGATAACGTCAGCCCAGCTTCGGCGCCTGCGACAGAAGCGTGTGACCCCAGGCGTCCTCGAGCAGCCGCTCAAGGGTGCCGCCGAGTGAGTAGAGCCGAGCATCCTCACGCGCTGGCGCCATGATCTGGAAGCCGACCGGCAAGCCATCCTCCGGCGCAAGCCCGATCGGCAAGCTCATGCCGGGGACACCAGCGAGGTTCGCGGGAATCGTCGTGACGTCGTTCAGGTACATCGCCAGCGGGTCATCGAGCTTCGCGCCGAACTCGAACGCCGTCGTCGGTGCAGCGGGCGACACCAGCACGTCGGCCTGATCGAAGGCTGCGGCGAAATCGCGCTGAATGAGCGTCCGCACCTTTTGCGCGCTTCCGTAGTAGGCGTCGTAGTAGCCTGCCGACAGCGCATAGGTGCCGAGGATGATGCGGCGCTTGACCTCGGGACCAAAACCGGCTTCGCGGGTCGCGGCCATGACATCCTCAACCGTGCCGCCGCCCGGCGGGTTCACCCGCAAACCGAATCGAACCGAATCAAACTTCGCGAGATTACTGGATGCCTCGGCCGGCAGAATCAGGTAGTAGGCCGCGATGGCGTACTCAAAGTGTGGTGCGCTGACTTCGACGATCTCGGCGCCAACCGCCGTGAGCAGTTCAAGCGCTTCGTGGAACCGCTGGGAGACGCCGGCCTGGAAGCCGGGGCTGTCGAGTTCCTTGATGACGCCGACGCGCAGGCCCTTGAGCGATTCGGCAGCCGCACCCGCTCGAGCAGCGGCGGCAAAGGACGGCCACTCGTCACGAAGCGATGTCGAGTCGCGCGGGTCATGGCCGCCGATCACGTCGTGCAGTAACCCGGCATCAAGCACGCTTCGCGTGACGGGGCCGACTTGATCGAGCGAAGACGCCAAGGCGATCGCGCCGTAACGCGAGACTCCCCCGTAGGTCGGCTTGACTCCGACGGAGCCGGTGACCGCGGCGGGCTGGCGGATCGAGCCGCCGGTGTCGGATCCGAGCGCAAGCGGCGCCTCAAAGGCAGCGACCGCGGCAGCCGAGCCGCCGCCAGAACCGCCAGGAATCCGGCTGAAGTCCCACGGGTTGCGAGTGACACCGTAGGCGGAGTGCTCGGTCGAGGAGCCCATCGCGAACTCGTCCATGTTGGTCTTGCCGAGCGGCACCAGACCTGCCGCGCGCAGGCGTGCTACCGGGGTCGCATCGTACGGCGGCACCCAGCCCTCGAGAATCCTCGAACCCGCCGTTGTCGGCATGTCGATCGTGCACAGCACATCCTTGATGGCGATCGGCACACCCGCCAACGGCCCGAGCGCCTCACCCGCTGCGCGACGCTCGTCGATTCTGGCGGCCGTCGCGATGGCATCCGTCGAGATATGCAGGAACGCGTGCACGTCACCATCGACGGCAGCGATGCGATCGAGATGCGCTTGGGTCGCTTCGACGGATGACACTTCCCGGGCGGCGAGCTTTGCGGCAAGGTCAGCGGCCGAGAGCTGGATAATGCTCATCGCAGCGTGCCCTGAGCTGTGCCCTGAGCTGTGCCCTGAGCCTTGCCCTTAGCAAGGCGAAAAGCGCCGATCACTGTTCTTCTCCGAGGATGGCCGTGACGCTGAAGCGGCTGCCATCGTGGTCTGGCGCTCCCGCGAGTGCTTGCGCAGTCGTGAGCGTTTCGCCGGGAACGTCGTTGCGAAACACGTTGACCAACGGGATCGGGTGACTCGTCGCGGGCACATCAGGCGTTGCCACCTCGGATACCTTGGCCACCGAGTCGACGATCGCGCCCAGCTCACCGGTGAGCTTTTCGATCTCATCCGGGGTGAGCGCGATGCGTGCGAGGTTCGCCAGGTGGGCGACGACCTCGGTCGTGATTTCAGACATGCGACTCCGTTGAACTCTCGGCTGGACCCGCACAAGTCTATGGGGCGAGTGTCGGGGCGAGTGAGTGCGCGGGGTCGCTGCGCGGAGGCGCGGTGGATCCCCGTTGTCGACGCTCAGTCCAGCGCTGCCGGGCCTTCCGCAATAAGACGTGCGAACTGGGCCGCATCGATGATCCGAATCCCGAGCTCCTCGGCCTTGCCGAGCTTGGATCCAGCGCCGGGGCCGGCAGCCACAAAGTCGGTCTTCTTGCTTACGCTCGACGCGGCCTTTCCGCCAGCAGCAATGATCGCCTCGATCGCACCCTCGCGGGAGAAGCCGTCCAAGCTCCCAGTCGCGACGACCGTGAGCCCTGCCAGTGGCCCATCGCTGGATGCCGCAGCTCCCGGCCCCGGATGACCCGGCGTCTCGAACCGCACCCCGGCCAAAGCCCAGCGCTCGACGATTTCGAGGTGCCAATCGACCGAGAACCAGTCGACTACGGCGTCCGCGATGATACCCCCGACGCCATCGACCGTCGCAAGTTCGTCTCTTGTCGCTGAGCGGATCGCGCTGAGGGAACCAAAGTATCCGGCGAGCGCGCGGGCGGCCACCGGTCCGACATGCCGAATCGACAGCGCAACGAGGAATCGCCAGAGCTCCTTCGTCTTGGCTGCCTCAAGGTTCTCGATTAACTGGGCAGCTTGGCTCGATGGCACGAACGCAGCGTCGCCGCTGAACGCAGCGTCGCCGTTGAACGCAGCGTCGCTGCCGCGGGATTGGCCGTTAACCTCCGCCGCATCCGCCACCGAGACGAGCGCAAACTCGCCATCCCTCTTCTGACGCCGGCGCTTGAACGGAGTCTCGGTTTTCTGGGTTCCGTCGTCGAGGAGCTTGACCAGCCCGGTCTCGCTGTCTCGAACGATGACCTCGATCGGAAAGAGGTCTTCCAGCCGCAGGTCAAACAGGCCAGCCTCGGTGATGAGCGGCGGCACCGTCGGAATCAGCGGTTGAGTGAGGGCCGCAGCACTGACCTCGCCGAGTCCCTCGATGTCGAGCGCGCCACGGCTGCCGATGTGCTCCACTCGACCGCGAACCTGCGCAGGGCAACTGCGTGAGTTGGGGCACCGCAGGTCGACGTCACCTTCTTTGGCGGGGGCAAGAGCCGTACCGCACTCCGGACATACGGTCGGCATGACGAACTCACGCTCGGTGCCATCCCGCAATTCCACGACCGGACCGAGCACCTCCGGAATGACATCACCAGCCTTGCGCAAGACGACGGTGTCACCGATCAGGACGCCCTTGAGCTTGACGACATCCTGATTGTGGAGCGTCGCCTGGCGCACCGTCGATCCGGCCACGCGCACGGGCTCCATCACCGCAAACGGCGTGGCTCGACCGGTGCGGCCGACGCTGACGACGATGTCGATCAGGCGAGTATTGACTTGCTCCGGCGGGTACTTATACGCGATCGCCCAGCGCGGCGCCCGCGAGGTGGCACCGAGCTCTTCGTGCAACGCGAGCTCATCGACCTTGACAACGACCCCGTCAATCTCGTGCTCGACCGGCACAGAGTCGACCGGCACAGCGTCGACCGGCACAGAGTCGATTCCCGCCGAGCCCGTCGGCGCAAGCCCGCGTACAGTCCGCGCGGAACCAGGCCCACCCACCCCACCGCCGCCATGCCGATGCTCCCCATAATGCGCAATGAACTCGGCGGCACCCGCGGCATCCGCAGCAACTCGATAGTGCACGCTCGTCGGCAGGCCCCAACCGGCGAGCAGCGTGTACACCTCGCTCTGGGCGGCCACGGGCGGGTTCGGCCATGCGCCGATGCCGTGCACGAGCATCCGCAGTCGCGATAACCGCCGGTGCATGAGATCGAGACCGGTCGCATTCTTGCCTTCTGCCTTCTGCCGCAGTGAACCGGATGCCGCGTTCCGCGGGTTCGCGAACACTCGATCACCGGCGGCAGCCTGCTCGGCATTGAGTTCGCGGAATGACGCCACCGGAAAGTACACCTCACCGCGTACCTCGACGAGCGGCGGATGCCCCGACCCAGCCAGTCGGGCGGGGATGCCGGTCAGGTACGCGATGTTCTCGGTGACGTCCTCCCCGGTGACTCCGTCTCCTCGGGTGGCGGCGCTGGTCAGGGTGCCGTGCTCGTAGCGCAGATTGATCGCGAGCCCGTCGATCTTGAGTTCGCAGAGATAGTTCACCTGGCGCCCGGCACCGCGCTCGACTCGTGCCGCCCAGTCGGCGAACTGCTCGAGCGAAAAGACGTTGTCGAGACTCAGCATCCGCTCGGCATGCGTGACCGGATCGAACAGCGAGGATGCCCGACCGCCAACGGACTGCGTCGGGCTGTCCTGACTCTGCAACTCCGGAAACAGCCGCTCAAGCTCCTCGAGCCTGCGCATCAAGCTGTCGTACTCATCGTCGCTGACGAGCAAGCTGTCGCGCTCGTAGTATGCCTCGCGCAATTCGAGGATGCGAACCGTCAGCTCCTCGGCCTCGACCTTGGCGGTCTCCAGGTCTTGCGCGGTGTAGTTGGCTCTCGCCGAGTTCTCTGCCACGCACTCAGTGTATGAGCGGCCACCGTCGCGAGGGCGCGCAATGTCGTGTGGCTTCAGCGGGCCGGCAGTGCGCCGAGCGGCACTGCGCTCACCGTGCGATCGACGGTGCACTGCCCAAGCACTCTGGTTCCGACGTAGATGACGGCGGTCTGTCCGGTGGAGAGGCCGATGATCGGATCCCGCGGAACGATCACGAGCTCGCGCGGCTCACCGACAAGCCGAGCGGTCGCAGGCACGGGCTCGGAATGGGCCCGAACCTGCACGTGACATTCGAAGGGCTCAGTAACATCGGCCGCAGCGCTCAATACTGCGATGCCGGATGCCACGGGGTCGAGCCCGGCCCAACTGAACTTTTGGCCGGCAAGCTCGGAGATCGCGAGCGCAGCCCTCGGGCCAACAACGACCTCGTTGGTCTTCGGACGAATCTCGAGCACGAAGCGCGGCAAGCCGTCGTCCGTGGGAAAACCCACGTTGAGGCCTTTGCGTTGACCGATCGTGAAGCCGAGCGCGCCGTCGTGCTTGCCAAGAACTTTGCCGTCGCGGTCGAGGATCGCGCCGGGCTCGGCGCCAACCTTGTCAGCGAGCCAGCCTCGCGTATTGCCGTCGGGAATGAAGCAGATGTCGTGAGAGTCCGGCTTGTTTGCAATAGTGAAGCCGCGCGCCGCAGCCTCCGCGCGCACGTCCGCCTTTGACGGGGTCGCCCCGAGCGGAAACATTGAGTGTGCAAGCTGCTCGGTCGTAAGTACCCCAAGCACGTAGCTCTGGTCTTTCGCCCAATCGGCGGCGCGGTGCAACTCTCGGTTGCCATCGTCATCGGTGCGGATGCTCGCATAGTGCCCGGTCGCGACGGCATCGAATCCGAGGGCGAGCGCCTTCTCGAGCAGCGCCGCGAACTTGATGCGCTCGTTGCAGCGCATACACGGGTTCGGAGTGCGACCAGCCGAGTACTCGGCAATGAAGTCGTCGACGACGTCGGTCTTGAAGCGCTCGGAGAAGTCCCAGACGTAGTACGGGATGCCAATGATGTTCGCCGCGCGTTGGGCATCCATCGAGTCTTCGATCGTGCAGCAACCGCGCGCTCCGGTACGCAGCGTGCCCGGCTGGCGGCTCAGGGCGAGGTGTACGCCAACAACGTCGTGGCCGGCATCGACCGCGCGC
>JBGSTT010000219.1:0-13599 GCA_041736385.1 Rhodoglobus sp.
CGCCGCGACGATCGCGACGCTGCCGAAGGGTGCCGTGACGATCGGCTTCGCCTCGCCGGCCAGCGAGCTTGACGGCATCGCGGCGCTCGCAACCCGCGGCGTCACCGCCTTCTCGCTTGAACTGATTCCGCGCATTTCTCGGGCGCAATCGATGGATGCGCTCACCTCACAGTCGCTCGTCTCGGGCTATCGCTGCGTGCTTGAAGCGGCCATGCGGTATCCGCGCTTCTTGCCGCTCTACATGACCGCCGCTGGAACTATCCCGCCCGCCAAGGTGCTCGTGCTGGGCGCGGGAGTTGCCGGTTTGCAGGCAATCGCCACGGCGAAGCGGCTCGGGGCGAAAGTCTCGGCCTACGACGTGCGCTCGGCTTCGGCCGACGAAGTGCGCTCGATGGGAGGCACGTTCGTGAACCTCGAACTCGACGCCACGGCGGATGCCGCTGGCGGCTATGCGCAAGAACTGGCGGCTGATCGCGCCGACCGTCAGCGCCAGTTGCTCGCCCCATACATTTCCGACGCCGACATCATCATCACGACCGCCGCAATTCCGGGCAGAGCGGCGCCGCGACTCGTGACGGCCGAAGCGGTGCAGGGCATGCGGCCCGGCTCGATCATCGTCGACCTGGCCGCGGAGACGGGGGGCAACGTCGATGGCACGGTTGCCGGGGTCGACACCGCGGTGCCGGTTGCCGGGGGAGAGGTCACGATCGTTGGCATGAAGGATGCCCCATCAACGATGCCAGCTGACGCGTCCAAGTTGCTCGCCCAGAACATCGCGAACTTCATCGCACTCATGACCGTTGATGGCGCACTGGTACCCGACTTTACCGACGAGGTTGTCGCCGGTTCATGCCTGACGCATGAGGGAGAGGTGCGGCACCAGCCCACCGCCGCGGCCATTGCTGAGGCCACTGCCGAGGCCACTGCCGAGCGAAAGGGCACCACCTGATGGACGCGATCACCCTGCTGACCTTCTTCGTGCTGTCGGTGTTCATCGGCTTCGAGGTCGTCTCGAAGGTGTCGAGCACGCTGCACACCCCGCTTATGTCTGGCGCCAACGCCATCCACGGCATCATCCTGGTCGGTGCCGTGATCGTGGCAGGCCAGGCCGAGAGCACGCTCGTGCTAGTGGTAGCCCTCGTGGCGGTGCTGATGGCGACGATCAACTTGGTGGGTGGTTTTGTCGTTACCGACCGCATGCTCACGATGTTCGGCGCCCGCGCCAAGGCACCCGCGCGTGACGAGGCGTCGAAGTGATGCTCCTCAGCCCCGAGTGGACGGCCGTGCTCTACCTGGTGGCTGCCGTCTGCTTTATTCTCGCCCTCAAGGGCCTGGGCTCGCCGAAGACGGCGCGCCGCGGCAACCTGATTGGCGCATTCGGCGCGGTGCTCGCCATGGTCGTCGTGTTCCTTTCCACCGAGCTCGACAATGTTGCGCTCATCCTCGGGGTCATCGCGGTCGGAACGATCATCGCCGTGCCGGCCTCGCGCATGGTGAAGATGACGCAAATGCCCCAGCTCGTGGCCATGTTCAACGGGGTCGGCGGTGGGGCGGCCGCGCTCGTGGCCCTGCTTGAGCTGCAGCACAGCAGCACGCTCGGTGCCTTCATCGCCATCGGGTTCACCCTGCTGATCGGCTCAATCTCGTTTTCGGGATCGATCGTCACCTTCTTGAAACTGCAAGAGCTCATCCCGACCCGCCCGATGATTTTCGCGGGCCAGGCGATCGTCATCGTGGCGCTGGTTATTGTCGGTCTCGTTGGCGCGGCCATTGTCGTGATCGACGACGCCGTTCTCGCGAGTGCAGGGCTGGCAGGTCTCAAGACCGTCGCGGCAATCATCGTGCTGTTGGCCGGGCTCGCGCTCGGAGCACTACTCGTGCTACCCGTCGGTGGGGCTGATGTGCCTATCGTCATCTCGCTGCTCAACGCGGGCACGGGCCTTGCCGTCGCCGCCTCCGGTCTCGTGCTCAGCAACACGCTGCTTCTGGTGGCGGGCACCCTGGTCGGCGCATCCGGCACCATTCTCACCCGTGAAATGGCGAAGGCGATGGGCCGCAGCGTCACTGGCACGCTGTTTGGGGCGTTCCGGGGCGGGTCAACGGCCGGCTCAACGACGGTCAGCGACCGCCCCGTGCGGTCGTCGAGCGCCGAAGATGTCGCCATTTTGCTGGGCTACGCCCAGAAGGTCATTGTCGTTCCGGGCTACGGTCTCGCGGTCGCGCAGGCTCAGCACACCCTGGCCGACCTCGCGACGACTCTCGAGGCCAAGGGCATCGAGGTAATTTTTGCCATTCACCCGGTCGCGGGCCGGATGCCCGGCCACATGAACGTGCTGCTCGCCGAGGCAAACGTGCCATACGAGGTGCTCAAAGAAATGGACGAGGTCAACCCGCAGTTCAAGACCGCCGACGTCGCTCTCGTCGTCGGCGCGAACGACGTCGTGAACCCGGCCGCGAAGACGAGCCCCGGTTCGCCCATTTACGGGATGCCCATTCTCGACGTGGCCGCGGCACACCAGGTGGTGTTTCTCAAGCGCTCAATGCGACCCGGCTTCGCTGGGATCGAGAACGAACTGCTGTACGAGCCGCAGACCACCCTGTTGTTCGGCGATGCTAAAGAGTCGCTGACCAAGGTATTGACGGCCGTCAAGAACCTGTAGCGATCGACGCCAGAGCCCCGCGCAGAATCAAGGCTTCGCAGCGTAGCCTGATCGCGGAGGCAAACCCATGCTCAGACTGTTCCGCCGGTTCTTCATTGAGGGCACCGTCATACTCGGGCTCGTCGCGATCACCATCGCCGTCAGCGCCGCGCTCAACTCCTCGAACTGGTTCTGGCTTGGCGTTCCACTCGCTTGGCTACCGGTGCTCGGCTATTTCGGATACCTCCTGCTCTCCCGCCCATCAACCCACACACGCAACCTGTGGCCGCTCTACGTGATCGCAATCGCCGGCGTCGCGCTCAGCGCACTCGCTGGCATCCCGGCCGCGGCCCTTGCGCTAGTTGGGTTCGGCGGCATCCTGCTCTACAGCTACGTGTACTCGCGCCAGCACGTGCCGACTGGCGGTATCCGTGTCGACAAAACGCTCCCCGCCTTCCCCCTCCAACGCACGGATGGCACGGCCACCTCGAGCGCAGAACTCACTAACCGCCCGCACGTGATCATGTTTTATCGCGGCAACTGGTGCCCGTTCTGCATGGTGCAGGTGCGGGAACTCGCCGAGCAGTATCGCGAACTTGAGCGGCGCGGCGTCGGCGTCGCGCTCATCAGCGCTCAGCGCGCGAAAGACACGGTCGAGCTCGCAACCCGGTTCGACATCCCGGTTCAGTTCTACATTGATGTCGACGGAGCCGCCGCTCGCGCTCTCGACCTCGTGCAGGTCGGTGGCGTGCCAGCGATCTACTCCGCTGGCACCAATGGCGACACGACGGTTCCGACCGTTGTGATTACGGATGCCCGTGGCCTAGTGCTCTGGGTCGACAGTTCAGACAACCACCGCATCCGCCCCGAGCCCACCGCCTTCTTCGATGTACTGGACCGAGCCGGCATTACCGCTTGAGCAAGCCACGGCCGGGCGCCCGGTCCAACAGCGTCGAGAACGCTGTGGCCTCGGTTCGGAACGCCTCGCCCGGGTGCGAAGCGCTATCGTCATCCCTATGGGAACAGGTACATCGACACCGAGTTCACGACCGTGGATCGCGAAAAAGCGGCACGCTATTCCGCTCGCGCTGCTCGGGCTCGGCCTCGCAACCGCGCTCGTCGCAACGATCTCACCGTGGCCATCCGCTCTACTAATTCGCGCGCTATTCGAGTCGGAAGCTCGCAAGACCCTCGCCGAGCTGGAGCCATACGCGCCAACGGAAGGTATCGACGAGACCCTTAATGTCGCCTACGCCACCGACGGCCCAGGCTCCGGCAGTTCCGACACGACGCTCGACGCCTTCTCTCCATCAGATTCGAGTGGCCCACTCCCGACAGTGGTGTGGATCCACGGCGGCGCTTGGATCTCCGGAAGCAAGGAGAACGTGAACCCCTACACGCGCATCCTCGCATCGAAGGGGTACACCGCCATCACGCTCAATTACACCGTCGCCCCCGACGCGACCTACCCGGTTGCCCTCAACCAGCTCAACACCGCACTGGGTTACCTCATCGACAACGCCGAGGAGTTGCGCATCGACCCGAGCCGGATCGTGATCGCCGGCGACTCTGCCGGTTCGCAGTACGCGAGCCAGCTTGCCACCGCGATCACGAGTCCCGTGTATGCCGAAAAGGTTGGGCTCACCCCGGCTCTCACGCCGGATCAATTGAAGGCGGTCGTCCTGACGTGCGGCATCTACGACGTGAGCGGTATCCCCGATGCGCCGGGTCTCGGCGGCTGGGGGTTCCGCGCCGCACTGTGGGCATACCTCGGCACCAAGGCCTGGTCGGAAACACCGGGCGGTGAACTCATGTCGACCCTCGACGACGTCACCGCGGACTTTCCGACTGCTTGGATCACCGGCGGCAATGGTGACCCGTTGACCGCCACCCAGTCACGACCGCTCGCCGCGAAGCTCACCAGCCTCGGAGTCGACGTGACGACCGTCTTCTATCCCGACGACCACGTGCCTTCGCTCCCGCACGAGTACCAGTTCAAGCTTGATTTCGAGGATGCTCAGACCGCCCTCGACTCGATGGAACAGTTTCTCGAGAGGGTCACGCGCTGATCTGCCCCGACCCGGAGTGCCCTAACCCTGTGCCCGCAGTTTGACTCGTCGAGCTTGGCCGTCTTCCTGCAGCTCAGCGACATCCGCTTGCGCCTTCACGAAATCGGTGAACGACTTGAAGCCGATCTTCTTTTCGTCGAATCCAGGGTCGAGGCGCTTCATCTGTTGCTTCAGAGCGGATGCCGCGACCCACCCGTCGACGTTGTCATCCGTGCGGCGCACCCGAAGGGCCCGCACAAGGAGCTCGGTGGCATCCCGTTTTGGATCTGGCTCAGCGAGCTCGATAACCGGGGTCGACGCAGGCTCATCATCGAGGAGGTCGTCGTAGTACGAGAACTCGTCGCAAGCGTTCTTGAACGCGGCGCTCGTTGACCCCGTGACACCGATCCCGATGACCGTGCGGCCCAGCCGGCGAGCGCGTTGGGCGAGGGGAATGTAGTCAGAGTCGCCGGCGACGATGACGATGTGGCTGATGTCCTGCAGGCGAAACAGGTCTTCGACAACGTCGATCGCGAGACGGATGTCGGCGCCGTTCTTGGTGCCGGAGGTGTTGAAGAGTTGCACGAGGTCGACAGCGCGGTCGACGAGCTGCTTTTGGTAACGGGTGTTCGCGGGAGCCGCCCAGTCGGCGTAGGCGCGACTGATGGCAACGGCTCCGAACGATGACGCGAAGTCGAGCACTGCCCCGACGTTGACGGTAGCTTCAGCAAGCCGCTCGGCCGTTTTGCCAGTCGCCGTGCGGGCTTTTTCCTTGGTGAACGCGCCCCGCCCATGAAGAAGGTCGTACTGAGAGATGACGATGTTGTCGAAGTCGATGTAGACGGCGACGCGAGTTTCGGTCAGATCAGCCATGTGGTCAGGCTACGCCCAAGTGCTACCCCATCCGCGAACGGAAGGGCGTTGGCGACGGAGCGCACGACATCCGGATACAGTCCCGTTCATCACCCCGCTCTGGCAGATAGAGTCGTGATGGCGACGATCGGGAGCACCACCGAGGTGATGATTGAGATTCTGGAGTAGGGCCGGCATCGCGATAGCGGCCACGGTTGTGGTCGGGGTAGTGGCGTACTTCGGCGCCCTCATCCTGCCGGCGAGTGACCCCGCGACATGCGTCGAAACGGGGTGCTTCTGCGAGGCGGTGAGCCGCGGCATCCCGAATCAGATCGAAGCGAGCTGGAGTTCGCTCGCGTTCGTGCTACTCGGGGTCTGGGTACTCCTGACCAGAGGCGCAGACGGCAAGCGGGAGCGCCGGCTCATCCCGCTCGCCGCCATCGCCATGGTCGCGATCGGCGTCTCGAGCTTCGTCTATCACGCGACGCTGACGTTTCTCGGCCAGTGGCTGGACGTCTTCAGCATGTACCTCCTCGGTCTGCTCCTCGTGCTGGGTGCGCTGTGGCGGGCCGGGCGACTCGGGGGTCGCTCCGACGTGGCGCTGTATGTCGTGCTGGCGATCGTGCTCGGCGTCGCGCAATTCTTCTACCCGGATGCCCGCCGCATCCTCTTCGCGCTGGTGCTGCTGCCAGGGGTGATCCTCGAGCTGACACCGTACATCGCGGGCCGCGGACCGCAGTCACGCCGCTGGATACTCGCCGCCCTCGCCACCTTCGTGGTCGCGTACGTGGTGTGGGTGCTCGACCAATCCGCGCTGTGCGACCCGGGTTCGTGGCTGCAGGGGCACGCGGTGTGGCATGTGTTGGGGGCGGTTGCGGTGCTGCTGGTGACGGTGCATTGGCGGCGCACGCCCCACACGGGAGGCTAGCTCTACCGCTGGCTTGACGCCAGCGCCCGTCCACTCGCGTAGTGTGTCCCCCATGCGCACCATTGCCGCTCGCCTTATCACTCTGATGGGCGTTCTCGCATTCGCACTCGCCCTCTCACAGGCCGAGCCGGCCCTGTTGCTTGCAACCGTGGCCGCGGCAGCACTCACCGCCGCTCTCGTTCTTGCGCTTCCCGCTCGCGAGGTAACCGTGGGGGCGCGGGCGCGAGCGCACCAACAGGTGCTTGTCGGGATGCCTGCGCCGCGGCATCCCTCGACCGCTGGTCGACCAATGGCCCGAGCGCCCGGGGCGACCGTCACCGCGTAGGTCTACCGCCCGAGTGCGGATGCTGCGCGGCCGTTCGGCCCCCCATCCGCTTCGTTCGTTAGGACCCTTCCGGGGTGGCTTGTGAATTAGTCAAATATCCGACGTTAGCGTCCTGTCGGGCGTCGTAGAGGCCTGTATTTTCCGGGTTTGATGGTGTGTGGCCAGGTGTAGTCGCCGGTGAGGTTGATGTGTTCCCAGCCCAGTGGTGAGAGGAACCTCAGCAGGTCCGGGTCGATGGCACCGTCGTTGCTGTTGAGGGCGGTGATGGTGCGGTCGAGGTAGACCGTGTTCCAGAGGACGATCGCGGCGGTGAGGAGGTTCAGCCCGCTAGCGCGGTAGCGTTGCTGCTCGAAGGACCGGTCACGGATCTCTCCGAGGCGGTTGAAGAACACGGCTCGGGCCAGGGTATTTCGGGCCTCGCCCTTGTTCAGTCCCGCGGTGACTTTGCGGCGGAGGGCGGGGTCCTCGAGCCAGTCCAGCAGGAAGAGGGTCCGTTCTATTTTGCCCAGTTCCCGCAGCGCCACGGCGAGTCCGTTCTGGCGTGGGTAGGCGCTGAGTTTGCGCATCATCAAGGACGCGGTCACGGTTCCCGTTTTGATGGATGCGGCCAAGCGGAGGATTTCATCCCAGTGCAGGGCGATGGTTTTCGTGTTGATGGTGCCGCCGATCAGCGGCTCCAATGTGGAGAGCCCTGGATCGTTGGCGGGTGTGTAGAGGCGGGTATCGCCGATGTTGCGGATCCGTGGTGCGAATCGGTAGCCGAGCAGGTGCATGAGGGCGAAGAGATGGTCGGTGAATCCGGCCGTGTCGGTGTAGTGCTCCTGAATCTGCAGATCGGACTCGTGATACAGCAGCCCGTCGAGGACGTAGGTGGCGTCACGGTCGCCGACGTTGACGAGTTTGCTGTGGAAGGGCGAGTACTGGTCTGAGACGTGGGTGTAGACGAGCCGGCCGGGCTCCGCTCCGTACTTAGGGTTCACATGACCAGTGGATTCGGCTTTGCTGCTGGCCCGGAACCGTTGCCCGTCGGACGAGGACGTGGTGCCATCACCCCAGTGGGCCGCGAAGGGGTGGGCGTGTTGGGTATTGACCAGCTCTGCCAGGGCGGCGCTGTAGGTTTCATCCCGGATGTACGCGGCTTGATGGCGGTCCAGCTGGGCGTAGCTGACGCCCGTGCAGGATTCGGCCATTTTCGTCAGTCCAAGGTTAATGCCATCGGCCAAGATGGCGGTGAGGAGGAGTTGTTTGTCGGTGGAGGGCCGACCGGATTTGAGGCTGGTGAAGTGGCGGGTGAACCCGGTCCAACTATCAACTTCCATCAACAGGTCAGTGATCCGAATCCGGGGAAACATACCGCTGGCCTGGTCAATCAGCGGCTGCGCATGCGCGGGAACGATCGTCTCCAACGGGGTGATCTTCACACCCTGGTCCGTGATCAGCACACCGGTCAGGCCATCACGGGCCGCGAGTGCGTTGACCTGGCTCAGCCGGTCAGTGAGTAGAGCCAGGCGGTCCTGAAGATACCGGGCGCCGCCATCGGCGGTGATCAAGGGCAGGCTCTGGGCCGTTTTCATGGCCGTGTAGTCGCCGGCGGCGAGGAGGTAGTCGTCAAAATCACGGAACTGGCGAGACCCGGTGACCCACATGTCCCCGGACCGCAGCGCGTTCTTCAGCTCCGACAAGGCACAGAACTCGTAGAAGGCCCGGTCGGTGCCGTCGTCGGTGAAGACGAGTGGTTTCCAGCGCGGCCGAACGAACGCGGTCGGCGCATCGTCGGGGACCTTTCGGGCGCCAGTGACGTTCATGGTGCGGATGATATTAATGGCGGCCAGCAGGTCGTGTGCTGCCGGTGCAGCGTGGAGATCAAGGACGGTCAGAAACGCCGGAGTGTAGCGGCGCACCGTAGTGAAGTAGGCGCTAACCCGGGCAAGGTGGTCGGTCGCGGCTGGCCTGGTCAACTCCTTGGCCTCAGCGATGCTCACCGCCAGCGCTTCCCAGCCGATGGCCGCCTCGATCGCGGCGAAGGGATCTTTGCCGCTCTCCTTGGCTTCCACGAGGGTATCGCCCAGACGTGCATGCAGGGCCATCATCGCGTTGACGGAGGCACGCGACGCCAGGGTGGACTGGTTTTGCTTGTTCAGAGCGGTCCGGATGATCCGACCAATGATCCGGTCGTGCAGACCAATGATTTCATCGGTAACGGTTGCCATGCCCTCAATTGACATGGCGAAAAGGGTCGCGTACCGGCGGTTGGGTTCAAACCTGGCCAGATCGGCCGCGGTCATGGATGCACCCTCGCGGGCGAGCTTCAACACTCGGTTCCGGTGCACCAGTTTGCCGGCGGCCCAGGGTAGATCCAAGTCACGCCAGGCCGTGAGTCGGTCGATATGTTCACGCATGGCTCGGGCGTTCGGGCGCAAGGGTGCTTGCCGCAGCCACCCGATCTCCGTCAGGGAACTATCGGGCCGGCGGCGCAGTAACCCGTCGAGGCGTTTCCGACCGTCGATCGTCAGCTGCTGACCCAGAGTGATGTAGATGCTCCGGTTTGCCCGGGTCAGGGCCTGCGCACAGGCCCGCTCGATGACGGTGATGCCGGGCAGGCCAACTTTCCGCGCCCGCAGGGAACCCACCGCGTGCTCGACCAGCAGGAGGCCCTTGTCCGTTTGTGCGGCGACGATCGCCACGTCGTCGATGAGGCGGCGAAAGTCCGTCAGGCCGAATGCGGACATTTTCAGGTAGGTGCGAATCTCCCGGCCGTGTTCCTGCCGTGTTTCCTCCCTCGCCCCATAGTCTCCCCACGCAGTGGCTGGGACGTCCAGGTGCGTCGCGATCCAGGCGATCAATTCTGGGGGCACGTCGGTATCGTCAGCCAGCGCAATTCCCGGGTGGCGCAATAAACACAGCTGGATGGCGAAGCCCAGCTTGTTCGCGTCCCCGCGGTGTTGCCGGATCAACGACATATCCACCTCACCGAGCGTGAAGTGGGTGGCCAGTTCCATTTCACCGGCGGGCAACGCCAGCACCTGGCCCCGCTCGGCAGTCGAGAGCAAGGGACGAAGTGCCACGTCAGAGCTCCCAAACCGGCATACGACTGCACCCCGCCGGGAACGCACTCTTCTCGAGCCGAAGCAGACGGCCGCGGCTCATGGCTTGGCCAGATGCCGGTAGATCGTGGGGCGAGTGACCCCGAATTCCTCGGCGATGTGCTCGACGGTGTGGGCACGTTTGCCGTCGGCGTCTTTCTCCTCATACATCTCGCGGGCCAGTCTGACCTGGCGGGGTCCGAGTTTTGGTTTCTGCCCGCCGGTCCGCCCTCGGGCCCGGGCCGCAGCCAGCCCGTCGCGGGTTCGTTCGGACATCAGGGCGTGCTCAAATTCGGCAATCGAGCCAAGGATCTGGAAGAACATCCGCCCGGTGATGGTGGACGTGTCGATGCCTTGATCCAGGACCACCAGATCAACGCCGCGCTCCTGGAGGGTGTTCGATAAATCGATGAGATTTTCCAGCGACCGGCCGAGCCGGTCGAGCTTGGTCACGACGAGCTGATCACCAGCCCGGTTCGCCGAGAGCAGAGCCTTATCGAGTTCGGGCCTGCGAGCGAGTTTCCCCGAAGCCGTGTCGAGGAAAACCTTCTCGCAACCGGCCCCGGTCAGAGCATCGTGTTGGGCTTCCGGGTGCTGATCCCGGGTAGAGACCCGGCCATATCCAATTCGCATACCCGCAACGTATCACCAACCTGGTAGCCTATTACATAGGCGCGTACACGACAAGCATTACAAAAATCGCCCCGTGTTTCCGCGACTGGCTGAACCTGCGCTGGAGTGTCTTGCGAACGATCGTTTACGGCCGCTCCGGGTCAGAGCATGGAGCCGAGGTCGGAACCGACGGACGGATACGTCGCGGTCGCCGATTTCAGTTGTCGGGTAGTCAAGCCCAATTTGATTGCGAGGCCGAAGATGTTGATCACTTCCGAGTAGTCGGGGCCGAGTAAATGTGCTCCGAGGATTTGATCGGTTGCTGTATCAATGATGACCTTCGTCGCCGCGGTAGTCTCGCCGATTCTGTAATTGGCGTACCAACTGCTGGTGTCGTTGTAGCGCACAGCGATATCGCGGCCATCACGCTCGGCTTCGTGCTCGAGCATACCGACGCGGTTCAGCTCCGGGATCGTGAACACTGTGGTGGGAACACCGGCATAGTCCGGCACGGTCATGGTGCCCTTGAGCATGTTGGATGCTGCCACCTTCCCCTCGAACACGGCGACGGGCGTGAGGCGTTCTCCGCGGGTGTCGGCGGCATCGCCAGCGGCGAAGACCGACGGATTGCTGCGGCTTTGCAGGTGTCCGAACACATCGATCCCCTGCGGGCCCCAGGCAATGTTCACCGCCGCCAGATTCAGGCCGTCGATGTTGGGCACCCGGCCAGCGCCGTGCACCACCAGATCCGTATCGATGACGGTCGTGATGCCGTGCTGCTCCACCGTCACCTGAAGCCCCGTTGCGGTGCGCGCCACCGCACTAACCGTGGTGCTGTGGTTGACGCGGATTCCGGCTTGCTCACTGCGCTGCACGAGCAGATCGACGAGATCGGGGTCGAACGCGCGTAACGGGCGCGTGCCGTGATCGATGATCACGCAGTCCACACCGGCGCGGGCTGCGATGTGGGCGAACTCGAAAGAGACGAATCCGCCACCGATAAATACGATCCGACCGGGAAGTTCCTCGAGGTTGAGAAAGTCGGTGCTGTCGATGAGGTGCTCGTGCCCGGGGAAGTCGAGGGGCCGCGGTCGGGCACCGGTCGCGATGAGAAACCGCTTCGCCTGGTACTGCACGCCATTAATCTCAAGGCGATGGGGGCCGGTGAAGTGGGCGGCACCGTGAAAAGTACTCACGCCGTTGCCGTGAAGTTCGTCTTCCATGCCCTGGGGCACACCATCGGTGAAACCGCGCTTGTGACGCATCAGCGCCGCCCAGTCCAACGTCAGCTCCTTCTCACTGATCCCTTTGCCCTGCATCAGATGGGCCGCATCGATCACTTCCGCTCCCCGGCGGAGGATCTTTTTTGGGTCACACCCGCGCAGCGCACACGTGCCGCCGTAGGGCAGGGCATCAACGATACCCACGCGCCATCCCTTTGCAGCGCACCTATTGGCTGCTGTGGTGCCGGCCATTCCAGCACCGATCACGAACAAGTCGTATTCCTCGCTCATGTCGCTCATGCTGTGGTGATCGCATCGCGCAGTTGCTCCAGCGTGGGGGCGCCCGCCAAACCCGTGGGGGTCGTGTAGATGCGGCAGGCCAACCCCACTGAAGCCGACGGATCAGGAAAAAGGTCTGTTCCACCCACCAGGATGCTCGGAGAACCCCGAAAGCCGATTGTTTCTGCGTCTTCCAGATTCTGGACCAGCCGCCGGCTCACGACGATGCCGGGGTATTCGGCCGCGATCACCGCCAGCCGTTCAGCAGCGATTTTCCAGTTCGGGCACCCATCGAAGTACTTCAACGTAATATCCATGCCCTCACCGTAAACGTTGCACCGCACTGCAAGGTCAAGTGGTGGAATAAGAAGTATGCAGATTAAGGAATTGGCCATTACGAGCGGCATAACGCCGCAGACCATCAGATTTTATGAGCGGCGCGGCCTGTTAGATCCCGCCGAACGCGAGGGGAACGGTTACCGCCGGTACAACGACGCGGCCCTTGCGCGCCTGCGGTTCATTCGGTCTGCCCAGACGGCTGGTCTGACCTTGGCCGAAATTGGCAGCATCATCGTTGTCAGAGAAGCTGGCGACGTGCCGTGCCAACACGTCTCCAACCTTCTCGCCGCGAAGCTTGCAGATGTGCACCGCCGCCAACAAGAGCTTGTACTTCTCGAAACAGAGCTGCACCAGCTCATTGACGGGAGCCAGCATCTCGATCCGGGCGATTGCGAAGCGGGCAGTATCTGTCACGTCCTCACCCAAGCTCACCGTTAGCGCACAATGTTCATTCACGCCATCAAAGATGCAAATTCACCGCCATTTAGCGCTGCAATTCACAGGAGACTCGCTGAGCCTGCCGGAGTGCCTGCGAACGATCGTTACCGAACGACACACGCCACAAAGCCTTAGCGTCGGATATTTGACGAATTCACAAGCCACCCCCTTCCGTGGACATTTTTGCCTTCCCGCCCGTCGATTTTCTGCTCACCGCCGTCTATTGGTTCGTCGAAACCACCGCCGGCGCGCTCGAACTTTTAGCCGGTGGTGCCAGCGCGGCGCTGGCTATCGTTGTGCTAACCCTGCTGGTGCGCGCGCTGCTGATCCCCGTCGGCATCTCGCAGGTGAAGGCCGAGTTCACGCGCCGCCGCCTCGCCCCGAAACTGCAAGCTCTCCAATTGAAATACAAGAACAAGCCCGAGCTGCTGCAACGCAAGATCGCCGAACTCTACAAGTCCGAGAACGCGAATCCCTTTGCCGGCATTCTGCCGACCCTCGCCCAAGCCCCGGTGATCTCGCTGGTGTACGCGCTGTTCATCCGCGGAACGATCGGGGGCCACGCAAACCTACTGCTGACGGCAAGCCTCGGGGGAGTTCCCCTGGGTTCATCCCTAGTGACCGCCGGGATCACGTGGCCTGGCATGCTCGTGTTCGCTGCTCTGCTGCTGGTGATCGCCGCAATCGCTTGGATGTCGCGTCGCATCGCCCAGCGCCTCGCCATGCCGGTGGATGCACCCGCCACCGCTCGACTGAACTCCGTGCTCAGCTGGTTGCCCTTCATCACCGTGGTGTTCGCCGCGGTCGTGCCGCTAGCCGCAGCGATCTACCTC
>JBGSTT010000234.1:0-4933 GCA_041736385.1 Rhodoglobus sp.
GCAGAACTCGTGCCAGCGGCATCCACCGTTCTCGTCGTTGGCGGGGATGGGTTGACGAGCGAGCTCGAGCGCGCAGGGTTCACGGTGACCCGATCAGCGGAGGACGTGCCGGCCGCGGTTATTCAGGGGTTCGCTCCAGAAGTCGGCTGGCTGCAGTTGGCGGAGGCGGCCTTTGCGCTCAAGCCCAGCGCATCCGCGGAGATTCCGTGGGTGGCGACGAACACCGACTGGACGATCCCGCAAGCCAGGGGCACCGCGCCGGGTAACGGCACTCTGGTTTCTGCGGTTCACACCGCGGTCGGGCGGCTGCCGATCGTTGCTGGAAAGCCGGAAGTGGCGATCTTCGAAGAGGCGTTCAGTCGATTCGGTTCGCGCGACGCGATCATGGTCGGTGACCGTCTCGACACCGACATTCTCGGAGCGAATCGAGCCGGCATCCGCTCGATCTTCGTGCTCACCGGCATCGATCAAGCGAAGCAACTGCTCGCCGCGGCGCCAAACGAACGCCCGACGTTCATACTCGATGACCTTCGAGGGCTGCACGAGCCCTACCCGCTTACCGAGGTGCGGGAGAAGCGTGGAGCCGTGCTGACGACCGTCGGGGATGCGACGGTCAAGCGAACCGGTCTCGAGCTCACCGTCGAGCGGGGCTCTGGGATCAACCTCCTTCGAGCGGGCGCGGCGGCGATCTGGAGCGCACCTGCGGCGATCTACGCGCTTGAGGTTCCGCCCGAGCTGTACTCGTGAGCGCTATGTTTGCTGGCATGGAGAGCGCACCTGTGGACCCAGAGATGGGCGCTGCTGTGGACCCGAATGCTGGCGCGGCTGTGGAGCCAGAAGCTGGTGCAGCCGTGAACTCAGAGGCGAGCGCAGCCGTGAACCCAGAAGCGGATGCTTTGCTCTCGCGCCTGCGTGTCATCGAGGATCAACCGCTCGATACCCGGGCCGAGGCGTTCACGCACCTGCACGACCAGTTGCGGCAACGGCTCGAAGGCGGAGACCAACCTGCCTGAGCGACTTGACGCCGAGCTCGCGGCCCGCGGTCTCGCGCGATCGCGTACCCACGCGGCCAAACTCATCGCCGCCGGGCTCGTCACCGTAGACGGCACTCCAGCCCTCAAACCCTCCGCAAATGTGCAGCCGGCCCAGCGAATCGAAGTCGCGTCGAGCGACCACTACGTGAGCCGCGCCGCCCACAAACTTAACGCCGCCCTTGATGCCTTCGAGGTCGATGTCACCGGCCGCGTCGCTCTCGATGCCGGCGCATCCACCGGCGGGTTCACGCAAGTGCTCATCGAACGCGGAGCCTCCCGTGTACTCGCAATCGACGTCGGCCACGGCCAACTCGCTTCGGAAATTCAGGAGTTAGCCGCAGTGACCTCGATCGAGGGGTTCAACATCCGCGACATCACGCGTGAGTTCATCGTCGACAGTTTGCTAACTCCTGAATTTCCAACGCTCGTGGTCGCGGACCTCTCGTTCATCTCGTTGCGGATGGTGTTGCCGCCGCTCGTCGAGGCGGTGGGCCGGGATGCCGACTACGTGCTGTTGATCAAGCCGCAGTTCGAGGTCGGGCGGACGGGCATCCGTGAGGGAATCGTGCGCGATGTCGGTCTGCGCGAGGACGCGGTCAACGCTGTGCTGTGGGCGGCGTGGGATCTTGGCTTGCCGAGCGCTGGCGTCATCCCCTCCCCAATCGCCGGCGGGGCAGGCAACCGCGAGTATCTGGTCTGGTTGAGTGCTGCTGTCGGCAGCAATCCGACAGAATGGAGACTGCAGGTCTCTGCAATGGCTTGAGTCCCGTAGCCGCCGATCATAAAGGAGCACGATCCCGTGACATCCGAACGGCACATTCTCGTGGTGGCGCACACCGGGCGCTCTGATTCCATGGATGCCGCGATCGAGGTCTGTCGCCAGCTCATCGCCGGTGGCATTACGCCCGTGCTGACGACCGACGAGTATTTGGACATCATCGCCGAAGCGCCAGATCTTGGCCGTAGCGCGCGGCTCGGCGAAACCGTGCAGATTGGGGATCTCGAACTCGTCATCGTGCTCGGCGGCGACGGCACGATACTTCGGGCGGCCGAACTCGCACGCGGCTGTTCTGCCCCGCTGCTGGGGGTGAATCTCGGCCACGTCGGCTTTCTTGCCGAAAGCGAGCGCGAGAATCTCACGGAGACGATCGCGCGCGGGCTCGCCAAGGACTACCTCGTCGAGGAGCGCATGACGCTCTCGGTGCGCGTCAAGCTCGACGATGAAGTGGTCTACGAAACCTGGGCGCTCAACGAGGCGACGGTCGAAAAGGCCAGCAGAGAGCGGATGCTCGAAGTCGTCATCGAGGTCGATCAGCGGCCGCTCTCCAGCTTCGGATGCGACGGCGTCGTGATGTCGACGCCGACCGGGTCAACCGCGTACTCCTTCTCAGCCGGCGGTCCGATTGTGTGGCCGAGCCTCGACGCCATCTTGCTTGTGCCGCTCAGCGCGCACGCATTGTTTGCTAGGCCACTCGTTGTCGGGCCGGACTCCGCTTTGGCGGTCGAGCTCCTGCACAGAACTCAAGGCACGGGGATCCTCTGGTGCGACGGGCGCCGTTCGTTTGACCTGCCCGCTGGCGCGCGGGTGGTGGTGCGGCGCTCCCCGGTACCGGTGCGACTCGCTCGGCTGAGTCAAGGCCCGTTCACCGATCGGCTCGTGAACAAGTTCAACCTTCCGGTGACCGGCTGGCGAGGGCCAGTCGGCGAGGAGGCTCGGGGCAGATGATCGAGGAGATATCGATTCGCAACCTCGGCGTGATCGGTGAAGCGCGGCTGCCGCTCGGGCCGGGCTTCACGGCCCTAACCGGTGAGACCGGCGCAGGCAAGACCATGGTAGTTTCGGCGCTCGGGCTGCTGCTGGGTGAGCGCGCTGACAGTGCCGCCATCCGCTCTGGTAGTTCTCAAGCCGTCGTCGAGGGTCGCTGGCAAATCGACGAGAACGGCGCAGTGGCTGACCGGGTTCGGGATGCCGGTGGCGACCTCGACGGGCAAGAACTGATCTTGGGCCGATCCGTCTCAATCGAAGGTCGAAGCCGCGCTGTCGTCGGGGGGCGGAGCGCCCCGATCGGCGTTCTCAACGAGATCGGCCAGCAACTCGTCGTTGTGCACGGCCAATCAGATCAAGTGCGACTGCGATCGGCGACCGCGCAGCGTGAGGCGCTAGATCGCTTCGCCGGATCGGAACTCAGCACCGTGCTGACCGACTATCAGAACGTGTACCGCCGGTGGCAATCCAATCAGGGCGAACTGGATGTGCTCGTTGCCGAGCGCGACCGCCGTTCTCGCGAGGCGGAGGACCTCCGCGTGGCGATGGCCGAGATCGAGGCCGCGAGTCCGCGTCGTGGCGAAGACCAGGAGCTAGCCGAACGCGCCGACCGCCTGACGAATCTCGAAGACCTGAGGATGGCCGGCGCAGCGGCGCACGACATCCTCTCCTCGGAGTCGGCGGATGACGTGCACGACGTTGCAAGCATGTTGACGACCGCGCGGCGCCAACTCGAGCGCGTCGCCGGTCACGACGCAGCGCTCGGGCCGATTGCCGAAGCGATCGCCGCGGCATCCTTCAGCGTCGGCGAAATCTCTGGGCAACTCTCGAGCTACCTCGCCAACCTTGACGCCGACGGCGGTCGAGAACTCGAGACGGTGCAGGAGCGTCGCGCAGAGCTCGCTGCCCTCGCACGCAAGTACGGTCCGAGTCTCGACGAAGCCATTGACTACCTTGATACCGGTAGCGGGCGATTGCTCGAGCTCGACAACGATTCCACGCGCATCGATGCGCTGCGGCTCGAGGTCGAGACCGACCGCGCGCGATTAATCGAGTTGGCCGGCAGGCTGAGCGGAATACGCCGGGAGAACGCCATTCGGTTGTCTGAACGGGTGACGGGGGAGTTGGCGGCCCTCGCGATGGCGAACGCTGCCGTGACCGTGACCGTTGAGGATCGACCCGACTACTCCATGAGCGGCAAAGACCAGGTTTCGATCCTGCTGCGTCCCCATTCCGGTGCAGAGCCGCGGCCGCTCGGCCGCGGGGCATCCGGCGGCGAACTGTCGCGGGTGATGCTCGCGATCGAGGTCGTGATCGCCGGGAGTGATCCGGTGCCAACCTTCATCTTCGACGAGGTGGATGCCGGTGTCGGCGGTGCCGCCGCGATCGAGATCGGGCGGCGGTTGGCGCGCCTCAGTCGCACCGCGCAGGTCATCGTCGTGACGCACCTCGCTCAGGTTGCCGCCTTCGCAACGAACCACTTGCGGGTAACCAAGGACAGCGATGGCGCCGTCACGGCATCGAGCGTTCATCAGCTCGACGGTGAGGAGCGCATCTCTGAGATGGCTCGACTGTTGAGCGGGCTGCCAGACAGCGAGTCCGGCCTCACTCACGCCCGCGAGCTCATCGAATCGGCGCGCGAACTCGCTGAGCGGTAGGCGGTTGCCGGCTACGGCTCGCTGGGCCTGCGCAAGTCAGATTGTTGTGTAGCCCCAGTCCCGCGCGACGATGGCCTGCTCTTTGTCGCGCGTCGCGAACGCTCGCTCTTCACTCGGGTTGGCGAGCGCCTCGAACGCGAGGTTCGCGCTCGCCAGCTGCCAGGCATCCATCGCGGGCAGGCCGTAATCGCGTACGACCCCGAGCGCAACATATCCGATTTCAGCCTGCTGGGCGTCAACGAACACGAGTCCGCCAGCTGGCGCACTGTCACGCGCTAACGCCAGCTCAAGTTCGTCGAAAACGAAACGGCCAGTACGCGAGGCACGCATGAAGGCACCGATGGTTTCGATTCGAGTCCACGAGCCAGTGATTGTTGCCACCGATGGGTCGCGAATGATGGCACGGATACTCGCGCTACCGGGTTCGTCAGTGAGGTAGGACCGAACCAAGGCCGATGAATCCAAGTAGACGATCA
>JBGSTT010000287.1:0-9897 GCA_041736385.1 Rhodoglobus sp.
CTCGAGGCCCACGCGAGTAGTCCCATGATCATCCCGCCGACCACGCCAGTCGCGAGTCCCGCCGCAAGCAAGTACCAGCCACTCAACACGCCGCGCACCCGCGGCGCGAGGGTTGCCCCCGCCAAAAAGCCGGCCACGACGGGCACAAGCAGTCCGAGAAACCCGAACGCGAGTTCGCCAGGTGGCAGCGCAGCGAAGAGCGGTACCGCCGGGATCGGGCCGAGCGCTGTGCCGAGCGGACCGACCGTCGAGCCAGAGCCGATCGCGAACCCCGGCCCGATCAGCCAGCTCGCCGTCCAGATCACGACGTTCGGCACGAACGCCAACTGGCCGAGCGTCACGACGACGCCGCCAATGACTTGAGTCTGCAGCGCTTCGTACAGGGCGATGACGCGTCCATAGCTGATCAACAGCGCAGCCGCGGACACCACGGAAGCGGCGGTCATGATGAGCGCAGCCGCTCCGGCTCCGGCGCGCAGGCCGGCGAGGATGGTGGCGGTGACCCGTGGTGGGAGGGAGCTTGCGGCTCGCGGCATCCGCCCCCGTAGTGTGTTCGGATTCTGCCGGCTCTCCGCGAGGAGGCCGATGCCGAGTCCGAGCGCAAAGACGAGCGTCGGCAGCACCGTGCCTTGCACGAGCGACGGCCGCGCGAACGGGTGCAGCGCCGAGTAGGTGACGAGAGCGGATGCCGCGGCGAATGTCGCGAGCGAAACCACCGGCCCTAGCACCAGGTACCCGGTCTCGGAGACTCGGCGCCCGGCCCGAACTCCGAGCAGCACCGTGAGCATCGCGAACCCGAGCGCCGCGATGGTTATGGTGAATGGTGCCTCAGCGCCGGCCAAGCCGAGCGAAGCAGCGGTGACAGAATCGAGGCTGATCACCACATCGACGCCATGACCGATTAGCCAACTGTCGACGGATGCCCGCCAGAAGATCGCCCAGTCGGCCGCGAACCCGTATTGCACGCCCCACAGCAGCGTGAGCGGTGCAAGCGGGATGGCGATCCCGATCGCCACCACGAGCAACGCTTCTGCCCCGGCGAAGATCGCGGTCAGTTGACGGTTCATACGGTGGCTGCGCTTGCCGGTGACGCAGGCGGTGACGCACGCGGAGGATCAAACGCTAAACATGGCTGGGATAGCAAGGGTGACTCAGTGAACCAAGATGTTGAGCACAATGACGAGGAAGCCGAACATGGCGGCGCCCAATCCGCCGAGGATTCGCACGATGATTGGGCGCCCGCGTTGAGCAAAAGCGCGGTAGCCGATGATGCCCAGAATGGCCATGGCGATCAGCAGTGACCAATTCACTGCATCATCGGTGCTGACCACCCCGAACACACCAAAGATGAGCGGTATCGACGGGATGATCGAGGCGAAGAGCATCCCGGATGAGTGCCCGAGCGCTTCCCTCGTCGCTTGCCCGAGCGGTCGCTCAGCGCCGTGACCGGTGATCGCACCAGCGAAGACATGTGCGCCCCAGAACACGATAAGTGTGAACCCGGCTCCGATAAGCACGTCGAGTGCGCTCGCGTCGTTGTCAGAGATTGCCGCAACCAAGGCCGAGTACAGAATGAGCCCATACACCGCATCAGCGTTGATCATGCGGTCTCGTACCCAACCGCGAAATCCCATGCAATCACCGTACAGGCTGCACCCGCGTTCCCCGTCGCGCACGCCCGCGCGCACTCACGCCCGCCCGTCGCCCACGCCCGCCAGTTGTCCTCCCCGCCCGCGCGGACTCGGCCCTCGAAACTCCAGTTGCTGCGCCAGGCGCGTTCGCGTTCGTCGCAACTGGAGTTTCGAGGCGGGGGTGGCTAGCGCGACGCGCTTCGGCGGTGCGGGGGTTGGCCGCAACGCGGTGGAACGAAGGCTCAGTTGCGTATGGGTCCGACACCGCGACATCCGGACCTCGCATGTGCCTGAAGCTGGCGTGCAGGCTGGCGATGTTGCCGGCGCCGACGTTACAAACCCGCTTGCCCTTGATCGTTCCCTTGCGCAAGCCTCGGTTGCCCATGCCCTAGGCCGGGTCGCGGGCAGACGCTTGACTCAGCAGTCAGGGTCCTCCGCGGGCACCGCACCGGACACGAAGCAGGCCCCGACGACAGCGTCCAGTCACAGACCCGCAAGTCTTTCGCGCAACCGCGCCCAGTTACAGACCGGCGAGCGTTTCGCGCAACAGCGCGGCGGTCTCGCTCGGCGTTTTGCCGACCTTGACCCCGGCAGCCTCGAGCGCTTCTTTCTTGCCCTGAGCGGTTCCGGCGCCAGCAGAAACGATTGCACCGGCGTGGCCCATGGTCTTGCCCTCCGGAGCCGTGAAACCGGCGACATAGGCGACGACCGGCTTCGTGACATTGGCGCGGATGTATTCGGCCGCGCGCTCCTCAGCGTCGCCACCGATCTCGCCAATCATGACGATCGCCTTCGTCTCAGGGTCCGCTTCGAACGCAGCGATCGCGTCGATGTGGGTGGTCCCGACGATCGGGTCGCCACCGATACCGATCGCGGTCGAGAAGCCCAAATCACGCAGCTCGTACATCATCTGGTAGGTCAGCGTCCCGGACTTTGACACGAGCCCGACCGGCCCTTTGCCCGTGATGGTCGCTGGCGTGATACCGACGAGCGATTCGCCCGGCGTGATGATGCCAGGGCAGTTCGGGCCGATGATGCGGGTCTTGTTGCCCTTGGCCTTGGCGTGCGCCCAAGCCTCCGCGGTGTCCTGAACGGGGATGCCCTCGGTGATCACGACAAGCAGCGGAATCTCCGCGTCGATCGCCTCGAACATCGCGTCCTTGGCGAACGCCGGTGGGACGAACGCAATCGAGACATCCGCACCGGTTGCGGCGATAGCCTCGGCGACGGTGCCAAACACGGTGAGCGAAACGCCGCCGTCATGCTCGACGGTGGTTCCCGCTTTTCGCGCGTTGACGCCGCCGACCACCTTGGTGCCGGCCTTGAGCATCAAGGCGGTGTGCTTGGTGCCCTCGCCGCCGGTGATGCCCTGAACGATGACCTTCGAGTCCTTGGTCAGAAAGATTGCCATGAGTTGTTTGTCCTTCGTGAGATCTCGACGAGCTCGATCAGCGGGCGGGGGTTAGCTCGATCAGCGGGCGGCCAGTTCGGCGGCCTTATCGGCGCCTTCGTCCATCGAATCCGCGAGGGTCACCAGCGGGTTGGCGGCCGCGCGCAAAATCGCTCGACCCTCTTCGACCTTGTTGCCATCGAGACGAACAACGAGCGGTTTGCTCGCCGCCTCGCCGAGAATTTCGAGCGCCTTGACGATGCCGTTCGCGACAGCGTCGCATGCGGTGATCCCGCCAAACACATTGACGAACACGCTCTTGACCTGCGGGTCACCGAGGATGACATCGAGCCCGGCAGCCATGACCTCAGCGGATGCTCCGCCGCCGATATCGAGGAAGTTGGCTGGCTTCACGCCGCCATGCTTCTCGCCGGCGTAACTGACAACATCCAGCGTCGACATCACGAGCCCGGCACCGTTGCCGATGATGCCGACTTCACCGTCGAGCTTGACGTAGTTGAGGTCGTGCGCCTTGGCCTTGGCTTCGAGTGGATCGGCTGCCGCGGCATCCTCAAGCTCAGCGTGGTTAGGGTGACGGAATCCGGCGTTCTCATCCAGCGTGACCTTGCCGTCGAGCGCGATTACCTCGCCATCGTCCGTGAGCACCAGCGGGTTCACTTCAACGAGGGTGGCGTCTTCGCCGGCGTACACCTCGTAGAGCTTGACGATCACTGGCGCTACCTTGTCGACGAGCTCGGCCGGGAAGTGGCCGGCGACCGCGATGGCCTTGGCGATGTCGAGATCGATGCCGGCGATCGGGTCGATCTCGATCTTGGCGAGAGCATCCGGCCGCTCGACGGCGAGCTCCTCGATCTCCATCCCGCCCTCGACGCTGCACAGCGACAGGTACGAGCGGTTGGCGCGGTCAAGAAGCACCGAGAAGTAGAACTCCTGGGCGATCTTGGCACCAGCGGCAACCATCACACGCTTGACGACATGGCCCTTGATGTCAAGACCGAGAATGGCCTCGGCTGCGGCGTAGGCGTCGTCGGCGTTGTGCACGACCTTGACGCCGCCAGCCTTGCCGCGCCCTCCGACCTTGACTTGCGCCTTGACGACGACGGTTCCGCCGATCTTCTCGGCAGCGGCCTTCGCCTCAGCCGGGGTGTCGGCGATGATGCCGGCAAGCACCGGCACTCCGTAGGCTTCGAACAGGTCTCTGGCTTGGTACTCGAAGAGATCCACGGTACTTGTCCCATCGCGCGGGCTGTAGGCCTCGCCGCTTGAATGTTGTCAACTGAGCGGCCACCGCCCGCGCCAAACCATCTTGACAACGAGACACTTGAGCCACGGAGAACTCTACTCTGCGCACGTGTCGAGCGCGTTCCGCGTTCCCGCTCGTGGCCGCGGCGCAGGGCGAGCTAGAGCTTCTCGATCGGGGCGATCTTGATGAGCAGCCGTTTGCGTCCGGCGGTGTCGAACTGAACTTCTGCCACGCGCTTGGCGCCTTCACCGGTGACCGCCGTGACCTTGCCTTCGCCGAAATCGTTGTGGCGGATGCGCTCGCCAGCGACCAGAGTCAGGTCGCCGTTATCGCGCACCATGCCCGTGACGGCACTCATCCACTCGGTCTTGATTTTGGGTGGCGCCGGAGGAAGTCCGGCAGCCTCTCGCAACGAACTGGACCAAGATCCACCATCCCGACCGTCGCGACGAGCGTTGAGCGCGCGCGGCTGGGTGCCGCCGCGCGAGTTGGCCATGCCCGGCGACTGCCGCCAGTCGATCAGTTCTGGCGGGATCTCTTGCAGAAAGCGACTCGGCATCGCGACGGACACGTCACCGTATTGTGCGCGGGTCATCGCAAGCGAGAGGTAGAGCCGCTTGCGCGCGCGCGTGATGCCGACGTAGAACAGCCGCCGCTCCTCGGCCGGACCGCCCGGCTCCGACGCCGACATCTGGTGGGGCAGCAGGCCCTCCTCGACTCCGGCGAGGAAGACCGCGTCATATTCGAGTCCCTTTGCCGTGTGCAGCGTCATGAGCGAGACCGTACCGCTGGCGTCATCGAGTTCGTCTGCGGCGGCCACCAGCGAGACTTCTGTGAGGAAGTCGATCAGCGTGCCATCCGGATTATTGCGCTCGAACTCGCGCGTCACCGAAACGAGCTCTTCGACATTCTCGGCGCGGGCCTCGTCTTGCGGGTCACGCGACGCGCGCAGGGCCTCGAGGTAGCCGCTGCCTTCGATCAGCGCAATCAGCACATCAGCGGGCTTTGCGGTCAGGGCTGTTTCCATGACGTGGTCGAGCATCCCGACCAGGTCGGTGATGGCCTTGGTGACCTTGGGGCCGAGGCCGAGCTCGTCAGCGTGCCTGAGTGCCTCGCGCAGCGAGATGTCGTGGTCATCGGCGAAGGCCTGGAGCGCGGCCTCTGTCGCGGGGCCGATCCCGCGCTTCGGCACGTTCATGATGCGGCGCAGCGCAAGCGGATCGGCAGGGTTCGCGACGGCGATGAGATACCCGAAGGCATCCTTGATCTCGGCGCGCTCGTAGAATTTCGTGCCGCCAAGCACGCGGTACGGCAGAGCCGAGCGAATAAAGATCTCTTCGAGTGCTCTCGTCTGCGAGTTGGTGCGATAGAAGACGGCAATGTCTTTGTATGCCGTGCCAGCATCCCGCAGCGACAGGATCTCATCGGCGATGAACTGCGCCTCGTCATGCTGGGTGTACCCGGTGAAGCCCGTGATCGGCTCGCCGGCGCCGATGGTGGTGAACAACTTCTTGTCCTTGCGATCGAAGTTGTTCGAGATCACGGCGTTCGCGGCATCCAGAATCGTCTGGGTTGACCGGTAGTTCTGTTCGAGCAGGATCACCGTCGACTTCGAGAAGTCCCGCTCGAACTCGACGATGTTGCGAATGTCGGCACCCCGAAAGGCGTAGATCGACTGGTCGCTGTCGCCGACCACCGTCAGGGATGCTCCTGGCAGCCCGTCTTCGTGCCTGCGCCACTGGTTGGCGCGCTCGACGTCACCGAGGGTCGCGGCATCCACCGGTCTGGTGAGTTCTCGGATGAGCGCGTACTGAGCGTGGTTGGTGTCCTGATACTCGTCGACGAGGATGTGACGGAAGCGGCGCTGATAGAGCGCGGCGACCTGCGGGAACGCGCGAAACAGGTACACGGTCTGGCCAATGAGGTCGTCGAAGTCAAAGGCGTTTGCCGCCGAAAGTGCGCGGGTGTACTGCCGAAAGATCTCGATAAACATGACCTCGGCCGGGTCGTTGAAGTTCGCACCGCGCGCATACGTCTCGACGTCTTGCAACTCGTTCTTGAGGCGCGAGATCTTGCCAGCCGCCTGACTGACGGTGAATCCGAACGTGTCGGCGTCAAGTTCTTTGATGATGCGCTTGAGGAGTGCGCGACTGTCGGCAGAGTCGTAGATCGTGAAGGTCTTGCTGAACCCGAAGTGCTCGGCTTCGCGTCGGAGAATACGAACGCAGGCTGAGTGAAAAGTCGAAATCCACATGCCATCGGCGCGCTCCCGACCGACGAGGGCTTGCACCCGGTCGCGCATCTCGGCTGCGGCCTTGTTCGTGAAGGTGATGGCGAGGATCTGGCTCGGCCACGCCTCCTGAGTCTGCAGGAGTCCCGCGATCCTGCGGGTTAGCACGCTCGTCTTGCCAGAGCCAGCGCCGGCCAGAATGAGCAGAGATGGGCCCCGGTACTCGACCGCCTCCCGCTGGCGGGGGTTGAGGCCAGCCAGCAGCTCGTCGTCGAGGCGACCGCGTGGCGGCAACTCGGCCGGCTCGAACGGCTCAATCACGTAGGTCATCGCCCACTGATTCTAGGTTGGGGCGCCGACGTGGCTGGGGGCTCAGGGTTGCCGAGGGCATTTGCGCTGCCGAGCGCCTCTGGGCCGTCGATGGGGTCAGCGCTGCCGAGCGCGTCGAAGACCAAGTCGGGTTGGTCGGTGAACACTCCGTCGACCCCGGTGCCCAGCAGCAGCTGGAACTCGCTGCGCCAATCTCCGAACGCGCTCGGGGAGTTGCCGAGACGAAAGCCGGGCGCGAGAAAGTGGTTCTCGGCGCGGAGCGTCCAGCAGAACACCGTGAGGCCGACGGCGTGAGCGCGTTCGACAAGAGATCGGGCGGCGATCGGGCTGCCAGCGGCATCCGTCGTCATGAGCATGTGTTTGTCGACACTGATGCCGTCGATCCCGGCGGCGGCGAGCTGTGCGAGACCGGCATTGGTGAGGTGTTCCTCATACGTGAGCGCTGCATCACCGAACTCGGCAACCAGGTCGGGCGGCGAGCCGGTGGCCTCCGCAAGAAAAACCATGCGACCGCGGATGCCGCGGTGCAATATGTCCAGCAGTACCGACTGTTCGAACGACTCGACGATCAGGTTGTCCTCGCGCGCCCAACCGCCGATCTCGCTCGCGAACAACTCGTCAAGCGGCAAGCCGATCGAGGCAAAGTAGGTCGGGTGCTTGATCTCAGCCACCAGGATGATTGGCCGCGGCTGGGCATCGATGAGGTCGAGCAGATCGCGCAGCCGCAGCATCGGCTGGCTCCCGTCGAACGACGCCGACGTGTTGCGCACCTCGGGGAGCCGCTCGATCACGCGCAGGGTCGAGAGCTCCTGCCAGGTGAAGTCCTCGGTGAACCAACCGGTAACCGCGATGTCGTCGACGCGCTTCGTGGTGCGTTTGCCAGCGAACTCGGGGCGCGTTGCGACATCCGTCGTGCCGGAAATCTCGTTCTCGTGGCGAATGACTAGCACGCCGTCTTTGCTCGCTACTAGGTCAGGCTCGACGGCATCGACGCCGAGCTCGAAGGCGAGTTCGTAGGCGGCGCGACTGTGCTCCGGTCGATAGCCGCTTGCCCCACGGTGCCCGATCACAACGGGCCTCGGTTGGTCCCGTAGTTGCGAACGCGTCGGCATCCTTCAAGGCTACGAGGTGCCGCGCTGCTTCGCTGATGCTCCACCGACCGGTTTGGCTCGTAACCTGCTGCCATTTCTCAGCGTTCTTCGATAGATTATTGGGAAATCCTTACCAGTAATGGATCGTTCTCCAACGGATCGTTCTCCAACGCATCCTTCCCCCAACACGTCCTTCCCCAACACAGAGGAATCATGGCACTCAACAATCCCGCCTTCACGCGTAGCCCGGCCTTCGCCCAAGGTGGCGTCGCGGTCGCGCAAGATCTTTCCGCCCAGCAGATCGATGAGGTCTACAACCGGGCCAACACCCCGACTGGCGGTGATGTGATGACCGTCGAGAACACGATCGCCAAGACCGTCGGCGCATTCGCTGTCTTGCTGGTCGGTGCCGGCATTGGCTGGGTTACCGCGTCAACCCTGCCGTTCCTCTGGATCGGCGCTGGCATCATCGGCTTCGTGCTGGCCCTCGTCAACATCTTCAAGAAGGAGCCGTCGCCGGCGCTTGTGCTCGCATACTCGGCTGCGCAGGGCGTCTTCGTTGGTGGTATCTCGTCGTTCTACGAGGCGCAATTCCCAGGCGTGGTCGTGCAGGCGGTGCTCGCGACGCTAGTCGTGGTCGGCGTGACGCTCGCCCTGTTCGCGAGCGGCCGCATCCGCGCTTCGAAGAAAGCCACCAAGATCTTCCTGATTGCGATGGTCGGCTACGCCGTGTTCTCGCTGGTCAACCTCGGCATCATGATCTTCGGCGGGGCGGGTGGCAACCCCTGGGGCTTGCGCGGCAGCGTCGAGATATTCGGCATCCCTCTAGGCGTTATCCTCGGCGTGTTCGTCGTGATTCTCGCGGCGTACTCGCTCGTGCTCGACTTCGACTTCATCCAGCAAGGTGCGCGCAACAAGGCCCCCGCCAAGTACGGCTGGACGGGCGCCTTCGGCATCATGGTCACCGTCATCTGGCTCTACCTCGAACTGCTCCGCATGTTCGCGATCGCGCGAAACTAGCGCGCTGGAGCTGGGAGTGAAGGCCGTCCTTTTGGGCGGCCTTCGTCGTTAACCGCTGGCGTGCGCGGTGCGCTGGGCGCACGGGATCCCCGAGTGCCACTTCTCATGACGTGGCACTTACCAAATACGTGCCGTACACTGACAGCATGACACTGATCGAGCGGGCAGCAATTGGCAAACAGGGACGCGTCGTGATCCCCGCAGAGATCAGGCGCGCGCTCGACCTCCAACCCGGCATGACACTGACGTTTTCCGTGCGCGACGGCGAAGTCGTGATTTCGACGCCGATGGCCGCAGCACGAAAGCTCCAGGAGATCTTCGCCTCTGCCCCAAAGAGACCCGGAGTGTTCGCGTCAGAGCAGCTAATCGCAGAGCGTCGGGCCGAAGCCAAGCGCGATCTGGAGGACTAGGCGCGTGTATGTCCTCGATGCCTCAGCGGTTCTCGCCTTGCTATACCAAGAACCCGGCGCAGACGACATCGCCGCTCGCCTGAATGGATCACTCATCTCAAGCGTGAACTTCTCCGAAGTACTGCAAAAAGCGAGTGCCGAAAGCTTCGACTTGGATGAAGTCGGAGCATTACTTCGCACGATGGTCGACGCCGTCGTGCCATTCGACGATCGGATGGCTGTGGAAACGGCCGGTCTCTGGGAGCAGACCCGAGTAGCCGGTCTCTCGCTAGCGGATCGCGCGTGTCTCGCACTCACGGCCGCCGTGAGCGGTGTTGCTGTAACGACCGACACCGCTTGGGCAAAACTCGAACTGCCCGATGTTGCGATCCACGTGATCAGCAGGTAACTAACCCGCCGTCGCGACCGCCAGTGCCGACGCGAACTGTTTCGCGCGGTCGAGATCGGCTGCGATGGGCGCAACGACTGTCTGCTGCACCACTGCGTCGACGGAGGCGAGCAAAAGCTTGCGCGCGCGGCGCCGGCGCGATG
>JBGSTT010000298.1:0-10464 GCA_041736385.1 Rhodoglobus sp.
TCGAGCGCCGCAGGATCGGGCCGAAGCAGCACCGAGATCGCGATCGCGGTGCCCGGGGGCGCAACCCAGCTTCGACCGAGACGCCCGCGGCCTGCCGTCTGGTTGGTTGTCACGACCACCGTGAACTCCGGCAGCGCAGCCGAATCCGCAGCTTGCAGCCGGGCAACGAGCTCGGCGTTGGTCGATGGTACCTCGTCCAACACGTCCAACCGGGAGGCCACGGCGCGACTACGAGCGAAGTCCATTCGCTCAGGCTACCCACCAACGCTGCCATGCCCACCTTTCGCGGTGTCACACTACGATGATCGAGGATAACAAGCGCCAGTTCCGGACCTGCCCACGTAAGGAAGCCTGAGTGACAACTGAGATTGACCCGGTTTCGGATGCAATGAGCGCCTTGCCGCTCCGGCTGCGCACCGCGGATGCCGTGATGCGCCTCGCCAGTCGTGTCGGTTGGGCAGAGCCAGAGTTGCTGGGCCTCGGCGCGCTGGTCCGGCCGGGTGACGACGTTTTTGACATCGGCGCAGCACATGGAATGTATACGATTCCGTTGGCGAAACTCGTTGGGCGCACCGGGGCCGTTCACTCTTTCGAGCCGCACCCGCGGCAGCAGAAGACACTGAGGCGCGTGCGTCGGGCGGTTGGGGCCGAGCACGTGCAAGTGAATCCTGGCGCAATCGGCTCCGAGGCTGGCGTCTTCACGATGCGCCTGCCGGTGAAATTTGGGCTTCCGATCTATGGACACGCTCACCTCGTTCCTGATCTCCCTCCTGGCGCTCCGACACCTCCGAACATGCGCCAATGGCAAACGCCGGTCTACACGGTCGACGAGTGGTGCGCGCAGAACGGCATCAGCTCCGTGAGCTTCATGAAGGTTGATGTCGAAGGCTTCGAGCCAGCGGTGATCGACGGTGGTGTCGCCACGATCGAGGCATCACGTCCGAGCATCCTGCTCGAAGTGGAGGATCGCCACCTCGCCAAGTACGGCCGCGACGCCAACGGGTTTGCGGATGAATTGCGTCTGCGCTGGCCCGATTACCGCATGTACACCTGGGTCAAGGGCAACTGGACGCCCACAGACACGGTGACGCTGGCGACGCGCAACTATCTGTTTGCAACGGATGCCGCATTCGCTCGACGGTAAAGTGACAGCGTGACCTCAGAGCCAACCTCGACCACCGCTGCTGACCTGTCGACGACCGCCGACCTATCCACTACCGCAGGGCGCATCGCCGACCTCAAGTCGCGCTATCACGAAGCCGTGACCGCCAGCGGCGAAGCTGCCATTGAGAAGCAGCATGCGAAAGGCAAGAAGACCGCGCGCGAGCGGATCGACACGCTCCTCGACCACGGCTCATTCGTTGAACTTGACGAGTTCGTTCGACACCGCACCCACGCGTTTGGCATGGAGCGCAAGCGTCCTTACGGTGACGCGGTTGTCACCGGACTGGGTACCATCCACGGCCGTCAAGTTGCCGTCTACAGCCAAGACTTCACGATCTTCGGCGGCTCGCTCGGCGAAGTGGCCGGCGAGAAGATCATCAAAGTCATGGATCATGCCCTGAAAACCGGGGTGCCGATTATCGGCATGCTCGATTCTGGCGGTGCGCGCATCCAGGAAGGCGTCGTCGCTCTCGGCAAGTACGGTGAGATCTTCCGCCGCAACACGGCGGCTTCCGGTGTCATCCCGCAAATCTCGATCATCATGGGCCCGGCCGCCGGTGGTGCGGTGTACTCACCGGCGCTCACCGACTTCGTCATTATGGTCGACAAGACCAGCCAGATGTTTGTGACCGGCCCGGATGTCATCAAGACCGTCACCGGCGAAGACGTCGGCATGGAGGAACTCGGCGGTGCGCTCACCCACAACACGATCTCGGGTGTCGCCCACTACCTGGCCAGTGACGAGGATGACGCGCTCGACTACGCGCGCACCCTGATCGGTTTTCTTCCGGACAACAACCTCGCTGAACAGCCCGTCTACGAGAGCGATGTTGATCTGGAGATCACCGACGACGATCGCAAACTCAACTCGATCATCCCGGACAGCCCGAATCAGCCGTACGACGTGCTCACGATCATCCACCACATCGTTGACAACGGCGATTTTCTCGAAACGCAGCCGCTGTACGCGCCCAACATCGTCGTCGGTTTTGGCCGGGTCGAAGGTCGCACGGTTGGAGTCATCGCCAACCAGCCGCAAGCCATGGCTGGCACGCTCAACATTGAGGCTGGGGAGAAGGCGGCGCGGTTCTTGCGCTTCTGTGACGCCTTCAACATCCCGATTCTGACGCTGGTGGATGTACCGGGCTACTTGCCCGGGACGGATCAGGAGTGGACCGGGGTTATCCGTCGTGGCGCAAAACTGCTTTACGCGTACGCAGAAGCAACAGTGCCACTCGTCACGGTTATCACGCGCAAGGCATACGGGGGCGCGTACATCGTGATGGGCTCGAAGCAAATGGGCGCCGACCTGAACTACGCCTGGCCGACCGCGGAGATTGCGGTGATGGGCGGGCAGGGGGCTGTCAACATTCTGTATCGCGGTGAGATCAAAGCCGCTGAGGATGCCGGTGAGGACGTTGCAGCGGTGCGCACCCGGCTCGCCAACGAGTACACATACAACGTCGCGTCCCCCTTCCTCGCTGCAGAACGCGGCGAGCTCGATGGCGTTATCGAGCCAGCCGCGACCCGCGTTGCCGTGATCAAGGCGCTGCGCGCGCTGCGTACGAAACGTGCAACACTGCCGCCGAAAAAGCACGGGAACATTCCGCTGTGATGGAATCGGGTGCTGGCCAGTCGGGGGCTGGCGAATCGGGTGCCAGTCTCGAACTGCGCGTCGTGTCCGCTGGAGCGACCGCCCAAGAGATTGCCGCAGCCACTGCTGTCCTCGAGGCGGCACTCGAAGAGTTCGCCGCCGTCGATGCGCTGAGCGCTTCGGCTACTCGCTCTGGCTGGGCGCTAAGTCAGGCCGGGCTGCGCTCGCCGATCCGGCCGGGAGAAGGCCGGTGGCGCTCGTTCGTTCCGTGAGGAGTGTCCCCCAAAATGACGACTGTGCAACGCCGATAAATCGCGCAGACTAAAGGTCGACGGTGTCTCTCATTGAGATACACCACCCACCATCTGCCGACTAGGGTAAGCGGGCAGATGGTGTGGGGGCGGGTCAGGACGATATTCGGGTTATCGTCCTGACCCGAATATGTACGAAAGGCCGGGTCGAGTTCGCTCCCCGGCCTTTCGCCCTTCTCACGCGCGTCTCACGCCCTTCTCACGCAGGTGGTGCCGCTTCCGCTTGGTCACGCCGGGGTCGAGGTCAGCTTCCTCAGCGGAATCAGGCGGGAGTCTCCGCCGTTTGCGTCCGCGGTATCTCCAGCCACAGAACGACTTCGTCGTCCTCGGCTTCCTCCTCACCGAGTGCACTCGCTTGGCCGTCACCAACACTGTTGAGGCCCACCAGCGTTACCGCCGTCTCCGATCTGCCTGGGACGGTTCGCGCAATGAATGTGTCAGCGGTTGTTTCGCGCATTGCCGCCGCAAGAACATTGAGAACACGATCGAGCTCGCTGGGTTGAAGTTCGTCGACGCCACCCTCGTCGAGCAAGGTGACCGTTGCACCCCGGCGACGTGCCTCCATCACCTCATGCCGGACTGCGTCGTTGAGCAGCGTGCGACCGCGAATCTCATCGCGAATGGCTCGTTCGAGCAAAAGGCATTCGCGACGCTCTTCCTCGGTGAGATTGCCGCCAGAGCTTTCGATGCGCTTTAGCATGTCTAACGCCATCACGCTCGTCTGCCCTAGCCTGACTTGGCGCTCAGACAGATGGGCATCCTGCGCTGCCTTCCAGTCCGTCGCCTCCCGCTCCGCAAGGGCAAAGCGCTGAGCGTCGCGCGCCGCCTTCGCAAGTGCGTTGCTCAGAATGTGCGAGATCGCCACCCACGTGATGCTTCCAACGACACCGAGCGCGAGAAGCCCAAGTGGACCAGCCCACCAAACCGTCTGAGCGGCGAGAAACCCCATCCCAACCCACGCAAACGCATTACGTCTCCGCGTCGACGTGATGGTCATCAGCACCCCAACGGCCGCGATGTGCCACGTCGAGTACCCGACTCCGCCATCCCTGTTCGGGTCGATCTGACCGGTGTCCAGAACAGTCACGGCAATCGAGACAACGACGTTGAGCGCGGCCATCCAGATTGGCATTCTGGCTGGCCCGCCCGGCCAAAGACTAATCGTCGTCGCGATGAGGAACAGTGCCATGGCCACGAACACCGGAAATGGATTTCTCGGGACGGTGAGCGAGTACAGCGCGAGCACCATGAGGTAGGCCGAAAATAACGCGGCGATTCCCACGATCAACGCGCGAGGCACCCCGATCCTCATTAGCTCGCCTCGCTCGATGGCACCGAGAACCGCGGCCACCTGATGGTGATCGAAGTCCCACGGCCAGGCGCCGACTCCACGTCGGCATGACCGCCGGCATTACCGACGCGTTCAAGGATCGAAACACGCACCCCGAGTCGAGCTTCAGGCACATCCGCCATAACGAATCCTCTGCCAGAGTCGCCGATGACCACCACGAACGCGGAGTCTGACGAGGTCTCGATCGATACCCAACGCTTGACGCCATGGTCTCCTGCGTGTTGCAGACTGTTGACGATTGCTTGAACGGCCGCCGAGTGAATGGCCGCTGCGGCCTGCAGCGGAACCGCACGCTGTGCGACGTCAGACACTCTCACCTCGATTGGTTGAGTGAACGCGAGAGCGGACTGGGAAATTCGCCCCGCTAGTTCGGCGGTGCTCATGGTTCTTTCGTCGCCTGGCTCGATCAGGGCGGCATCCTGCAGATGACTGATCGCGTTCGCCGCCATCGTGGCCGCAAGCGCCTTGGCCGCTGGCAGCTCGGCTTGTGCAGCGGTTAGCAAGGTGGTCAAGACGTTGTCGTGCACGATTGCGTCCACTTGTACGCGTTCGACCTCGGTCGCATGCAGGCGCACCGCGTTGCTGTAGCGCTCGATCGCGGTCGACTGGGCACGATCCACAGCGGATGCCGCTTGCCGAAGCATCGTGACGATGATGAGCACGGCGCCGCCGAGAATGATTGCCAAGATGCACTCGAGCACGGCGAGTACCCAAGGTGCACTTCCGCCAGAGGGCGTCACTCGAACCAGCATGAATGCAATAGGCGCGACGAACAGCACGACGGTAGCCAGCGTTGTCGAAAACGCAATCGCTGCCATCCCGATTGCGACAGTCAGCAGCCAGTTCAGCCAATTCAGGCCAGGGTCGACCTCGGTCCCAGGCATGACCGCAAACTGCAGGCTGACAACGGCAAAAAGATACAGGACGGCAAAGGTGCCGTGAGACCCGCGCACCCAGACTTGTGCGATCGAGAAGAACAGAACGGCCACCAACCAGCCGAACAGCACCGGCGCAACGATCCCCAGCCAGAGCGGATCCAGAAAGCCCGCTTGGGTCAGCATCGTGGGGATCGCCTGTGCGACGAATACTAGCCCCGCCACGGCGACGAAGCGTGAAAGAACTTTCTCGACCTGCTTAAGGGTCAGGGGGTTGGACGGCTGCTTGACCAAGGGAACAGCGCGATCGACCACCGGGCTAGCGACCATTGGCACCATCGGATTCAAGACCCGGGAGAATGCCGTCTTCAACGGCTCTGCGCAACAGATCCACCTTGGTTGGTGCCGGCCTTCCGACCTCGACATACTTCATGCGGATGCGGTCCAGATACTCTCGCGCGGTCGCGTAACCGATGCCGAGCTGTTGGGCGGCCAACTTCAGCGGCAACCCGGAGGCGTAGAGATGAAGAATCTCGCGCTCGCGGCGACCCAATTGCGCCTTAGCGAACTCTCGGTCGGCGTCGATGGCCGTGGCCCACTCCAGGTTATTGAGCGTGCCGCCGCCCGCCACACTTGCGGCGGCGGCCAGCACAGTCCTCGTCGCCGAAGACTTGGGGATCACGCCAGCAGCGCCAGCAGCGAGCGCGTCGCGAATACTCGTCACTCGGTCGGCAATGCTATGAACGAGCACCGCCGCGCCGGTCGCTTGCACATTTTTGACATTCTCGGTGACGCTTGAGCCATCACCGAGTGACAGATCTAGCACGACAACGTCGACTTCTTTGCCGGCTGTGGCATCCGCAAACTCTTTAACCGTGCCCACAGCAATCACGAAGTCAAAGCCTGCCTCAACGAATGCAGCGCGCAAGCCCAACCGCACGGATTCGTGGTCATCGACGACCGCCACGCGAATACCGGAGTTTGTTGCCAACGATTCAGCTTCGTTCAGCGTTGCCTTGGCCATCTGCGTCCTTCGTTGAGCGCGCTTTGTGTGCTTTATCGTACTCGCCAAGGCGTTCGCGACGGAGGAGCCTCGCTAGGCGCGGAGGACGCAAAATGCGCTAAAGGCGCAAGACGCGCTACACGCGCAGGATGCGCCAAAGGCGCTACACGCGCAGCAGCGTGCCGACCGCCTCCAGGTGATGTGTATGCGGGAACAGGTCGAAAGCGCGAAGGTCAGCCAAGCGGTATCCACGCTCGGCAAAGAAACCGACGTCGCGCGCCAAGGCCACCGGATCACACGCGACGTAAATGATCTGGGCTGGCGCAAAGTCGGCGAGCTGTTGCACTACCTCTCGGCCGGCTCCGCTTCGCGGTGGGTCGAGAATCACCGTGGCCCGGGCGAATCCTTCACGATCCTTGGAGGATGCTTGGCGTGCCGTTGCCCGCAACCACGCGTCGACCCTGCCAGTTTGCGCTTCGGCTTTTGGCCAATCAGCCAGATTGCTCGAGGCGAAGCCAGTCGCGAGCGGGTCGCTTTCGACCGTCGTCATGACGGTCTCCGTGCCGAAGCGATCACCCATCGCCGCTGCGAGCAGACCGACGCCGCCATAAAGATCGAGGTTGGCAGCCGCCGGGTCGAATCGATCAGCATCGATCGCGCCCTGCACCGCTTCGGTAAGTACCTCGGGAGCAGCGCGGTGCACCTGCCAGAAACCGGCATCCGCCAGTTGAAACTCGCGAGAACCGACCGCCTCGCGAATCGTGCTTTGACGCTGACTGCCGACGATGAGTCTGGGTGCTCCGAGCGATGGCGCAACGAGATCGACATGCTGCATGCCGGCGAAGTTCTCGCCAAGCGGGGCGATCGCCGCAAGCCCAGGCGTCGCCAGTGGAAGGTCGGTAACGGGGATGACTCGGTGCGAGCGCGCGGCAAACGGTCCAGGCTGCCCGGACTCACTGACCTGCAATCGCACCCTCGTGCGCCAGCCAAGCCCGCCGCGCTCGACATCGCCAGGTACGGGTTCAACGGTCGTCTCGCGCGACAACTTCGCGAACCGACTGAGGGCGTCTGCGAGCACCTCCGCCTTGAGCGTGCGTTGGTGGGCCAGTGCAATGTGGCCAAACTCCGCTCCTCCCGCACGGTCGCGAGGATCACGATCAAGCGCCGCCGCCGACCAAATGTGCTCGACCCGGTGCTCACTGGCGATGACGACGGCAACGGTCTCAGCGCGCCAGAACGACTTCTTCGAATCTTCACTGATGCGCGCGAGCACGCGCTCGCCCGGGATCGCGTCGGCAACGAAGATCACCCGACCTTCGTGTCGGGCTACACTGACCCCGCCATGAGCGATGTTCGTCACGTCGAGCTCGACAAGCGCACCGAGCGACTCACCCACGGCATCCACCCACAAACCGAGCATAGGAGTACCGTGCGGCTGTACTTGGCCTCCACATCACCGGCGCGGCTTGCGACGCTGCGCGCAGCAGGCATTGAGCCAGTGCTGATTGATCCCGCCGTCGATGAGGATGCGGTGTTGGCTGCGGCGGGAGACGTTTCTCCCACCGAAGCCGTGCAGTTGCTTGCTCGGGCCAAGGCTGAGGCAGTTGTCGGTCGTTTGGTCGACGGTGAAGCAATCGACGGAATCGTGGTTGGCGGCGACTCGCTCTTTGAGCTGGAAGGGCGGTCTCATGGCAAACCCCACCGACCGGAGCTTGCCATCGAGCGCTGGAAGACCATGCGCGGTCGAACCGGCATCTTGCACTCTGGGCTCTGGGTGATCGATCACACTGCCAGCATGAGCGGCGGAGCTCAAGCCGCGGTTGGCGGTGTTGCGAGCGCGCACGTCAGCTTCGCGCCAGACATTTCTGACCAAGAGATCGAGGCCTATGTTGCGACCGGGGAACCACTTCGAGTCGCAGGTGCGTTCACGATCGATGGTCGGGCATCCGCCTTCATTCTCAAGGTCGATGGCGACCCGCACGCTGTTGTCGGCCTGTCAGTCTCACTGCTGCGAGACTGCGTGACACGCCTCGGCGTGGAGTGGCCGCGACTCTGGAATCGTTGAGCACGCGGGGCCGTTGGCGCGGGCCTTGGCGTGGCCCTTGGCGTGGGGCCTTGGCGTGGCCCTTGGCGGCACTCTTGGGCGGCACGGTTGGGCGGCACGGTCGGGCACGGTCTCGTGATGGCGTTGTTGTAAATCACAGTAGCTGCCGCCACTTGTTGTGGTGTCTGGCCAAAGACACCCGGCGGCAGCCCAATAGGCTAAGGGGCTATGGCTCTCATCACGAAGGTTCTCATCGCCAACCGTGGAGAGATCGCCGTACGGGTGATCAGGGCTGCGAAGGACAGCGGCATCGTCTCAGTCGCTGTCTACGCCGACCAAGATCGCGACGCGAGACACGTCAAGCTCGCGGACGAGGCGTACGCTCTCGACGGTACGACGAGCGCGTCGACCTATCTCGTCATTGAGAAACTGCTGTCGATAGCACGCCGGTCCGGGGCAAACGCGGTGCATCCGGGTTACGGCTTCCTCGCCGAGAACGCCGGCTTTGCGCAGGCCGTGATTGATGCAGGACTGATCTGGATCGGGCCGTCGCCGACCGCCATCGAGCAACTTGGTGACAAGGTCAGCGCCCGCCACATCGCCGAGAGGGTCGGGGCGCCGCTCGCCCCCGGCACGCTCAACCCCGTGAGCGGGGCGGAAGAGGTGCTCGAGTTCGTCGATGTGCACGGACTCCCGGTTGCGATCAAGGCTGCGTTCGGGGGCGGAGGTCGCGGCCTCAAGGTTGCTCGAACGCGCGAAGAGATTCCCGAGCTGTTCGAATCGGCAACCCGGGAGGCCGTCGCGGCGTTCGGGCGCGGTGAGTGCTTTGTTGAAAAGTACCTTGACCAACCACGACACGTTGAGACCCAGTGCCTCGCAGACAGTCATGGCAACGTTGTCGTCATCTCGACCCGTGACTGCTCCCTGCAGCGGCGCCACCAGAAGCTCGTCGAAGAGGCGCCAGCCCCGTTCCTCACGGAGGAGCAGAACGCAGCCCTCTACCGCTCATCGAAGGCGATTCTCGCCGAGGTTGGCTACGTCGGAGCAGGGACCTGCGAGTTTCTCGTGGCGAAAGACGGCACCATCTCGTTCCTCGAAGTGAATACACGACTGCAAGTCGAGCATCCGGTTTCAGAAGAGGTCACCGGAATCGATCTCGTTCGGGAGCAGTTTCGCATAGCCGAGGGACAAGCCATCGGCTATGACGACCCGCAACCGCACGGCCACTCCTTCGAGTTCCGCATCAACGGGGAGGACCCTGGTCTCGGTTTCCTGCCGTCGCCGGGGCCGGTACAAACCTTGCGCTTTCCCGGCGGGCCCGGGGTGCGAATCGACAGCGGCGTCACGACCGGCGACGTCATCACCGGATCATTCGACTCGCTCCTCGCCAAGCTCATCGTCACCGGTTCTAGTCGCGAGGATGCCCTCGAGCGCTCCAGAAGAGCGCTCGACGAATTCGAGGTCACCGGCTTGCCGACCGTGCTGCCGTTCCACCGCAAGATCGTTCGCGACCCGGCATTCACCAGCAGCCCGTTCTCGGTCTACACGAGGTGGATCGAGACGGATTTTGTCAACGACATCGAACCGTGGAGTGGATCCCTGCCGGACGGCTCACTGCCGCCTCCACGCCACAACGTTGTCGTCGAGGTGGACGGCAAGCGCGTGGAAGTCTCCATCCCGACGAAGCTGGTTGCGGCTCGCGGCGGAGGGGCTTCGCTGACCGCACCGCCGAAGCGTCGCAGCGCCGGCTCGGTCAGCACCAACACCGGCGACGCGGTCAAGGCGCCGATGCAAGCGACCGTCGTGAAACTCGCGGTCGCGGACGGCGACCGCGTTGTCAAAGGTGACCTCGTTCTCGTGCTTGAGGCGATGAAGATGGAACAACCCATCACGGCGCATAAGGACGGCACGATCACTGGCGTCCACGCGACCGTCGGTGCGACCGTGGCATCCGGTTACTTGCTGCTCAGCATCGCCGACTGAGAGCGGCGGGCGCAGGCAGTTTCGGCGACTGACAGCGTCTGCGCATCCTCGGGTGTGTCCGCGCCCATTTGTTGACCGCGCGCCTGCTGTAACCGCCGCGCGGTCAACAAACCACCGCGCACTCGCGAACACGGGGGCC
>JBGSTT010000299.1:0-20254 GCA_041736385.1 Rhodoglobus sp.
GCACGATCGCGTCAACCCCGTCGTGGCGGTCGTTGATGCCGGCGAAGGCGTCGATCATCTGGCCGTAGTCGGTGATCTCGACCTGCGTAAAGGCCCAGCGATCCGGCCCCGCCCTGTCGAGCACGATCACCTCGTGCCCAGTAGCGCGAAGATGTTCGACGGTGACCTTGCCGAGCTTGCCGTTGCCGCCGGTGACCGCGATTCTCATGACACCATTCTGCTGCCGCCAGTGAGAGGTAGCGTCTACCGTCTACTCAGCCCTGGTTCGCGTCCTTCCCATAGGCCGCCTGTTGTAGACCGCGGATGTACCCCAAAGCAAAGATCCGACCCAGCGCTCCGTACGACGGATTGTCGTTCGTCTCGCCGTACATCGTCGGCACGTGATCGGGGCGCAACGGTCCGTCAAAGCCGATCTCAGCGTATGCCCGCATGCATTCTGCCATGTCGGTCTTTCCCTCGTCGTGGAACGTTTCTGTGAACGAACTAGCATCGCCAAGGACGTCACGGAAGTGCACGAACGCAATTCTCGGACCGAACCTGCGGATCACAGACGGTAAGTCGGCCGTCATCAGCGTGAAATTGCCCTGGCACAGTGTCACAGAGTTCGCACGCGATGCGTTCATCGTAATGAGTCGCTCGTAGGACTCAATGGAGTTCATGATTCGCGGGATTCCTCGGAGATAACCTATTGGCGGGTCGTCTGGGTGCAGACTCAACGTCACCCCTTCCTCCTCGGCGATGGGTACTACTGCGTCAAGGAAGTACGCGAGGCCGTCCCAGAGTTGCTGCGGGGTCACCTCGCCCTCTGCCGCAAGTGGCGGCAACTTCTCGGAGTCCGATCGATCGAACCGCGTCACTAGCGCCCCTGCCCTGCCCTGCGCGGCGACATCGGTGCGCGTCCAAGACGAGATCGCCATCCAGTTGTAACTTAGGAGCGGGATTCCGAGTTTGCCCATCGCGCGCACCTGCGTGATGAACTGGTCGATCTGCTCGTCACGGCCGGTCTGGCCGAGACGGATAAGGTCCATCGGGGGGGTGTCCTCAATGGCGACGACCTCGAATCCATTGTCTGTAAACACCTCGACATCGTTCCGAATTGCCTCGAAGCTCCATGGCGCAACATCCCTGCGGTCCGATTCGGAACCGCGACTTGCGGCACTCGGGAAAGTGCGTTGCTCTTGCTCAGCACCACGCAGTAGGGCAACTACGTTGCTAACGCCACTCTGTCGGATTAGGTGCCACATCGATGAGGGCCGAGGTGCCAGCATTTCTGCGAGTTTCATTACGGCATTCCATTCTGGCCGAACTGGTCGGCGGTTTCGGCTTCCACCCGCACTGTCATGCGGATGGCGACTGACTCACCCGGCAGGAGCCGAGTAGAACTTTGGCGGCGGGGACCACTCGTCGGCGTGCTCGACGGCTCGATAGCAAGCACGCGCTCGCGCCCGAACCATGGCCATCCCGGACTCGAATCGAGCTCCTGCCACACCCACGCATAGGGCAGTGCGTCACTCCACTCGAGCGAAACGGCGAGCCCATTTGATTCATTTTTCACGCGCGCCCACTTGCGTTCAAAGCCGGTCAACCAGCCGAACTCAAAGCCGGTGGCCGGACGGTTCGCGACAATGTCGACTCGGTCCTCGCCGCTAGGCGGCCATGGGATTTCGACCTCCAAGCTGGGCGAGCCGGAGTACGCCCAATCTTTGACGAAACTCGTCGCCCCGCTCTCAATCACGCACTCTCCATCGAGGAGATCTGCGCCAAAAGCAAGGTGATGCGCGAAATCAAACACGCACTGACTACCACCAGTGTTGGTGACAGTGTCAGCGACCGTCACGGACTCGCTTTCGACCTCTATCGTGCGTCGGATCGAAAGCGTCGCCGTTTGCAAGTCAACTCCGAGCGTGGCTGCTGTCGGCGATGAGGACTCGACGAGCCACCGCGCGCGCGAGGCTTCGCCGTGAAACAGCACCGGCGCACTGGGATCCGGGCCTCCGGCTCCAGCCGTCGGACACAGCAGCTGCCAACCACCGCGGTAGCGCTCAAGCCAACTGGAGGTGGGATCGCTATAGAGCCTGGCCGCGGGGTCGTTGATTGCGAGCTGCGCATGCTCACGCCAAGACGTCTGGTACAGCAACTCCCTACCGTGGGCAAGCAGGCTCGTAATGTCTCCGCCGTAATCGGGATCAAACGTAAGGCTGAGCGGACCAGCAGAGAGGGTTATCATCACAGCACCCCAAAATTTCGGAACGCATCGGTGACGGTCATTCCGCCTTCGATCGCGCTCCTAACGATGTTCTCCGTTGACGCCTTCTCGAGCGCAAGCGCGACGGCTCTATCTTCGACCGCCGCAGGAATAATCAACACGCCGTCGTCATCTGCGAAAACGAGATCGCCCGTGGAAACCGACACCCCGCCGACGATTAGAGGCTCTCTGAATGCCACGACCTCCCCCCGGATCGAGATGTCTTGTGCGTAGCCGCCGCGACTGAACACCGACCAGGACTGCGCCAATACCTGGGGAGTATCGCGATGATAGCCGTTGACGATCGCGCCCCGAGCCCCTCGGTGCTTGGCCGCCGCGGTGAGGAGTTCGCCCCAGAGCGCGTAACTCCCCCCGCTGCCGCTCGCGAGGTAGATATCTCCGTCAGAGAGCGCGTCGACTGCGTCGGTGAGAAGACCGAATGGGCGCTCTGGTGGGCCGTTCGTATCGGAAACTGTTACCGGGAATGCTCGCCCGGCGAGCGACACCCCGTGCGCAATTGAGACGATCTCCGGGGGTAGAAACTGCTTCGTGTAGCCCAACTCGTCGAGGATGTCTCCGAGGACTGGCGTGTAGAGAGTTCGTTCGAGCTGCTCGAAGTATGCGTCTTCGCGGATGCTCCCCATCACGCCCGCCGGCGAAGTCGGCGACTGGTTTGGTCGAGAAGAACCGCGAGGAGTAGAGCTACACCAAGCGCGGTCGTTTGAGCGTTCGTACTCCAACCGAGCAATGCAAACCCGTTTGACAGGACGCCCAGGATTGCGACCGCCACGAGCGTGCCGAGTAGCGAGCCGCGGCCTCCGGTAAGTGACGTTCCGCCGAGAATTACCGCCGTCACTACAGAGAGAAGGTAGTTTGCTCCGACCTGCGGAGAGGCAGACGCGAGTTGCGCGACCGTGAGCACGCCGGCGATTCCAGCTGAAGTGCCCGAGAGCACATAGAGCAGTACTTGCGAGCGCTTGACCTGCAGGCCCGAGAGTCGCGCCGCCTCCGGATTGCCTCCCATGGCGTATACACCGCGCCCCCACGTGGTAAATCGCTCTACGACGAGTCCGACGACAAAGAGGAGCAGAAAGAGCAATAGGGGTATCGGGATGCCGAGTACCCGCTGAATTCCGATGAATGACAGCACTGGGTCCAGGATTGCGCGGGTCTGACCGTTGGTGAGCGTAAAGGCAACGCCGGAGAACAGAGACAGTGAACCGAGGGTCGCGATAAACGGGTTGATCTTGAGTAGCACGACGAGCATCGCGTTAAAGGCTCCGACAAGTGCGCCTGCGCCGACGGCAGTTAGAGCAGCGATGGGGAATGGCACTTCTGCAAAAAGCATGATTCCCATAACCACACCGCTCAGCGCGACCACGCTTCCGACGCTGATGTCAATGCCGCCAGAGATCACGAGGAATGTCTGAGCGATAGCCATGATTCCTAGTGCAGCAGCCCCGCCGCCAATGATGAGCAGATTGTTCGCTGTCAAGAAGAACGGCGAGTTGAGTGCGAAATAGGTTCCAATCGCCAGCAACATCAGCACTAGTCCTTGCCCCTGAATGAGGGAGGCCAACCTCTCCTGGCGCTTGCGCTGCGCGTCAGTCTTTTCAACGACTGCTTTCTCCGTTACGGTGCTGGTCGCAGTCTCAGTTGTTGCTGGCAAGTGCATCCGTCCCTTTTAATCCGTGCGCAGCGAGCGCGATCTCTTCTTGTGTCGGGGTCTCGAGGGTGGCCACGATTCGACCAGCGTGCAGTACCGTGACGCGATCGCCCGCGATAGACGCCTCCTCAATATCTGAGGTAATGACCAGTACGGCTTTCCCGCTCGCGGCAAGCTCCCGAAGTAACTGATACATTTCGGCTTTGGTCGCTATATCCACCCCGCGAGTAGGTTCCTCGAGAACGAGCACCGAGCTGGAAGCCGCAAGCCAGCGCGCTACGAGGACTTTCTGTTGTGAACCTCCGCTTAGCGAACCGACAACGACGTTCGGACCGCTCGCCTTGATCTTGAGGTTCTCAATCCATGGTACCGAGCGCTTGCCAGGCGTTGATGGGGCTAAAAATCCTAAGGTCGCCATGGCCCGCAAGATCGCCAAGGTGAGGTTCGCGGCAATCGTGGACTCGAGCATGAGCCCTTGGCTGCGGCGCTCCGCGGGAACATAGCCCAGGCCGTGCTGGACCGCCTTGGCGATGCTTCCGGAGGGTAAGGGCGTGCCATGGAGGCGCACCTCGCCCCCAGTGCGGCGATTCGCGCCCACGATGAGGCGACCGATTTCTTCTCGGCCGGATCCGCTAATGCCGTAAATGCAACGGATCTCGCCGGCTTGCACCTCGAGATCCAGATCGGAAACGATGACCCCGGACAGCCCGACGCAGGAGAGGGCCGTGCCGGCATTCAACGCGGGGGTGACGCCCAAGCGCGCCGCAAGCTCACGCCCACCGACCATTGCAGTGACGACCTGTTCGACGTTTGCTATCTTTGGGTCGAACTCCCCGACGAGTTCCCCGTCCCGAAGTACCGCGATGCGGCTTGAGATCCTGAACACCTCATCCAGTCGATGGGAGATGTAAACGATGGATGCTCCGGTGGATGCGACAGTCGCAAGAACGCGAAGGAATCGCGTTACCTCGTTGTCGTCCATCGGTGCGGTCGGCTCATCCAAGAGGAATACTTGTGCTCCGTCCCCGAGACCTCGAGCGATCTGAACAAAGGTTTGGTCGACCACCGGGAGAGAGCCGACAGGGAGGTTGAGGTCGAGGGTGCCGACGCCGAGCATTTCCAGCCTACGGCGCGCCTCGCGTCGGGCCGCCGCTCGATCAAGGAAGGGCCCCCAAACCACCGGGCGCTGGCCCAACAACACATTGTCGAGAACCGACATGTCAACGCAGTTAAGGAGCTCTTGCGGCACCAGCCTTAAGCCCGCTTCAGAGATCCGGGCTGGCTGTGCTCCAGTCACGTCGATGCCGCAAACTTCAATTCGACCCGCGTCCGGTTCGACACGTCCAGCCGCCATTCCGACGAGAGTGGATTTGCCTGCACCGTTTTCGCCGAGTAGTGCAAGGATTTCTCCTGGCATAACGGAAATGCTTACTGATTTGATCGCCTGCACCCCCCCGAATGCTTTGCTAACGTTCTCGATCCGGAGGTGGGGGGCTTCCCCCGCACGGTCAGGTGCGGGGGAAGCCGTTTCGCTGGACTTGCTCATGGAATTGCCGGACTTGACTTCTACTCGTCGCAAACGAAGTCGGGGTAGAAGTCCGCAATCTTGTCTCGGTAAATGAACTCAGTCGGAACGACGTACTCGGGCTTGATCTCGACTCCTTGAACCCGCGCGATAAGCGCGGGGATCATGTACTTCGCCCAGTTCTCGGGGAAGAATCCCTGCCCGCCTACGTACTCCGGGTTCTGGCAAATGAACTGCAGCCCGCCCGGGTTCACCCCGCCGACCGACGCAACGAGCGTGCGCCCTTCCGCGCCGGCCTGACGCACGGCCTGAACCATGGAGTTGGCGATCCCATCGTTGATTCCGGTGATCAGGATTGTTGCGTCAGCGGGTATTGTCGCAAGGATTGCGGCCGTACCTGACTGGGCTGTTGGCGGGTCAGCGTTCGTCTCGAACTCGTCGATCACAATGCCAGGCACTGTGTCTTCTAGGCCTTTACGGGCGCCGTCCATGCGGGCGATGCCGGTGGCACCTTGAGCGTCGAACAGTCCGATGATGGCGTGCACGGGTCCATCGAGTCCTTTATCAATGTACGCCTGGCCAAGAGCAGTTCCTGCGGACAAACCATCGTTGAAGTCATCGTTGGTGACGAATGTCTCCCCTTCGGCCTTGACGACGATTGTCACGGCAGGGATGCCCGCTTCCCGAAGCACCTGAACTTGACCTGGCCCAGCGGCCTCAAGCACATTGAACAGCAATGCGCCGTCCACGTCCTGCTGTACGAAGATCTGCGCGTTTTGCACGGCGACCGACGGGTCAATGTTGTCGGACAGCTTAGTGACCGTAACGCAACCGAGATCTTTGGCAACCTTCTGGATTCCGTCCCAGAGGTTGACCGCGAACTCTTCTGTATCCGAGAACGTGTTGTAGCCGAAGGTGTACTCACGCCCGGCACAGATGACCGGATCAGGGTTCCCGATATACTGCTCGAAATTCTCGACCACGGTAGCGTCTGCCGTTCCTTCGTCCGTAGGCGCGGGGGTGCAGGCGGTCAACGCGAGAACCGACGCAAGCGTTGCAACTGCGACCATCGCCACGCGTCGCTTGGCGGTGTTCGATACCACCGCATTTGTTGATGTGAGCCTCATTGCTTTAATCTCCTTGCTGGGTTGTTGGTACCTATATTTGGGGTTGATACTCAGTAGTCCTGAACAGAACTTTCGGCCAAATGCGACCCGCGGAGGTTTGCGATAGTCACGCGGCCGTCGGGGTGGAATGGAACGTTGCGCGGCGTAGAAAGCCGCTGCGCTTGCGCACCGGTGAGCGCGATAACTGCGTACGGACGCACGTACGGCGTCTCGTCGCTCGAAGCGATTAGCATTTCAGGTCCGTCGGTGTTGGCAATTTCGTCAACGTGACCGTCTGGTGTGAGCGTGGAGACCTGGCCAGCCTCGCCTTGGCGGCACGCGACGCCGCTAGCGCGGGGGACCCTTCAGTGCGGTCGAGGCCGCTCACGAGCACCCGAACGGAGTTCAGTTCCGTCGCGATCGCCATGGACACCTCCTCGTGTCGCCCGGTTCGCAACAAGCTGACAACCGGTTGACAGTCACTATGCCGTAGTTGGAAACCGGTTGTCAACACCCCTGATTGACTCTTGTGCAACCTCCGCACGCCGCCTTTCGTTGCCTCATCTCGAAACCTCTGCTTCACCGTGGTTTCCGTGTCGGCTAATCGGCATGGCTCACTTCTGTTTCTGTGGAGCTGGCGTTGATGGAGCGGCAGGCTCTGACGCAGCTGGCGCCGATTAGCGCGGCGACGATCGACCGTGCGCTGGCAACGGAACACGGGGAGCGGTTGCCGCTTGACCGGTCTCACACCAAACCCTGGGCGGTTAACCATCGCAGCAGCGGGGCCCTCTGCTACACGCCCGAAAGCCGAGGATGCCGGACTTGGGATGCGATACGTTGAACGTCGCGCGTGTACCCTCCCGAGACAGCGGCAAGGGTCAGAGTGACGCACAGCGGGTTATCTCGATCTGCTTGCAATGTCGTGGATGGCGGTCATGAGCTCCGTTGTCTCGTGCAGGGGGTCCACCCCGGCACCGGGGGAGGAGATCTCCACGGAGATCGAACTGAACGAGAGCTCTCGCGCCAGACGCGCATGTACGCCTGAGCTCATGTGCCACGACGCGCTGACGTGTGCATTGGCAAGGAGCGCAGAGAGGTCGTGCATTCGCGTGATTCCACCCTGACAGGTCGCGTCGAGGCGGACGATATCGACAGCTTCCGCATCGAGCAGGACCATGGGGTGGTATAGCTGGGTATCCTCATCGCCAGAAGCGAGCGGTACGTCGATGATCGCGCGCAGCTTCGCCAGTTCGCGAACGCTGCCTGGCGGGAATGGGTCCTCGAGCCACGCGACCGCGAAGCCGTCTACAACTCGCGCTGCGTCATCCGCCGATGGTGCGCTCCATGCAAGGTCGATCGCGACGCGGGAATCGCCGATCGCCTCCGCTGCGGCCGCTAGCCTCGCCCTGGTCAACTCGAAGGTCGACGAAACGGGCAATTTGACCCCGGAAGCCCCGGCTGCAACGGCCGCGACGGCCTCTGCTCGCACGAACTCTGGAGACGAATCCGGCGGGTACCCGACGATCACCCAGACTGGCGCAGGATTGTTGGTGGTCTGTGACCGATATGGGGTTGCGTTGTGCACCGCGATGTCCACCAACGACAGCGCTCGAAGTCCTGCCCCGCTCGAGATCGTCGGGCTCGCTGCGCGAAGCGCCCGATGCCATAGCTCACGCACGTCGCTTGCACGCTCGCCCATGTAGGAACCGGCGATCGTGTCGACGACAACCGGAACAAGATCGATGTTGCGATCCAGCGTGGACGCGCTTCCCACCCGGCCGTCGGTGAGTTCGACATCGACGATGCAGTAGCTGCGCGAGCGAATCGTCATCGGTCCGAACCTCAGCGGCGTCGGAAGGGGGACGACCTCGCGGCGGGCCTTCACTGCGCTTACGCGTGCGTCTGCCATCGCCTAGATCACCGTCCCGGCGGTGTACCCGCCATCGACCACAATCTCGGTTCCCGTCATTCCGGACAACCTGCCGCTTGCTGCAAGCTCAAGGACGTCAACCAGATCGCTTTCGGTTACGAGCTCCCCGTTCGGGGTGTGCTCGAGCACTTTGGATAGGTCGGTCTTGCCCGATTCGGCGCCCCGCTTCGCCATGCCGGTGTCTGTGAATCCTGGGCTGACGCAGAGCACACTGATGCCGTCGGGCGCCCACTCGCTGCCGATCACCTTTGCAAACATGGCGACCGCAGCTTTTGAGGCGCAATAGGCTGCGCGGCGTGCCATGGGGACGTTCCCAGCGACGGAACCGACCGCGACGAAGACGCCATCGGCGAGTAGGCTGTGGGTCGCCATCGCCACCGCGACAGTGCCCATGAGATTCACGTCAATGACCCTCTGGAACTCGCCCAAGTTTGTCTCAGATATGAGACCCCGCGAGCCGATTCCAGCGCAGGTGACTACGGCCGCGAGCGCACCGGGCAGCACCCGAGCCGCCCGCTCAACCGCAGCAGCGTCGGAAACGTCGACGACCACGTCATCCTCGCCAAGGCTGGTCCATTCGACGTCCCAGCCGATCACCCGGTAGCCCGACTTACGCAGACGGTCCGCCAGCGCCCTGCCGATACCAGAAGCGGCCCCGGTCACGAGCACTGTCCCTCGCGTGCCCATGATCAGGCTCCTAGGTAGGTTTCGATCGCATGTGCGACGCTTGTCGCCGAAGGCCTGAGCGAGCTCATCATCGACTCGGCCGCGGGGATCCTCACGTCAGGGGTCGTGATTCTGAGCGGCACTTGCGCGAACCGGACGCCGCGCTCCAGCACGCCGAGAATCACCTCCGCCGCGAATCCCCCGGTCTTGGTGGCCTCATGCAGCACGACGAGCCGACCCGTTCTCGATGCACTCGCGACTACTGTGTCGTAGTCAAAAGGCGAGAGCCAGCGGGCATCGATCACCTCGACGCCGATACCGGATGACGCGAGCGACTCGCTCGCCTCGACCGCAACGTGGCGCATCGCTCCCCAAGTTACGAGCGTGAGGTCAGTGCCGGGGCGAACGACCACAGCCTTCCCTGGCGGCATGATGGCGCCGTCGACGGTGACCTCGACGCGAGCACCGTGATAGAGGGTGCGATTCTCGATAACCACTGTGGGATCGTCGCTCCAGACCGCCGATAGCAGGATGTCGTATGCATCCTGCGGGGTCGCAGGCATGGCAACCCTGATGCCGGGCACGTGCAGCAACAGCGCCTCGATCGACTGGCTGTGTTGCGCGCAGGCCCCAGGTGACATGCCCTGCTGGGTGCGGATGACGACGGGAGCGGCAACAGCACCGCGGGACAGGTACCGCACATTCGACAGCTGGTTGATGATTTGATCGAACGCCACGAAGAGGAAATCGGACCACATGATTTCGACGATGGGGCGCATCCCCATCATGGCCGCTCCGGTCGCAGTGCCGAGGATCGCACTTTCGCTGATCGGGGTGTCGAAGACGCGGTTGCCGAACTCCGAGTGAAGCCCCTTGGTCACTCCGAAAACTCCGCCAGGGAGTGCGATGTCCTCGCCATAGACAATGACATCCGGGCGCTCGGCAAGGCTTCTGCGAAGGGCTGCGTTGGCCGCGGTCGCGATGGTGTGCTTTTTGACGTCAGGCATAGACGTGCTCCTCGGCGTGCTCAGGGCTCGATAGCGGAGCCGCGAGCGCGGCGGCAGATGCTGTGGCGATCTGGCTGGCGACGGCGGCCTCGAGCCCATCAAGCTCTGAAGGGGACAGTCCGACCGATCTGAGGCGCGCCCGCTCGCGGGGCAGCGGGTCCTGTGCCGCAAGGCGTTCGCGATCCTCCTCCGTTCGATACGTTTCTGGATCGCCGATGTAGTGCCCAGCGATTCGCTCGGTCATGGCCTCGATGAAGACTGGGCCATTGCCACCCCTGGCAAAGTCAATCGCATCTCGAGCCGCGACCGAGACAGCGTTCGGGTCATTGCCGTCGATGCGCACCGACCGAATGCCGAATGCAGCGGCCCGGTTCATGAGCACCGGGTCGGCGACCATCGCTGAGATAGGAGTGAGTTCCGACCAGTGATTGTTCTCGCACACGAACACCACTGGCAGCTTGTTGGCCGCCGCAAAGTTCAGTGACTCGAGCACCGCTCCCTGATTCATCGCGCCATCGCCGAACGCCGTCAACGCCACTCGACCAGAGCCGTCGAACCGTGCTGCCAAAGCGGCACCCACCGCGATCGGCACTCCACCGCCGACAATCGAGTTCTCACCCAGAAAGCCGAGATGGGGTGCGCTGAGGTAGGCGGAACCGCCTCGTCCGCCGTTGACCCCCGTAGCCCGACCGAGCAGCTCGCCGAACGCGACCTCGAACTCGAGGCCGCACGACAATGCCCATCCGTGGCCACGATAGGTCGCTCCGACAACATCGCGAGGGAGGTCGAGCGCCGGCACTACCCCAGCCGGGATCGCTTCCTGCCCGATGCACAGGTGAACCGAACCTAGGATGGTGCCCTCCAGCTTGAGGCGCCTCACCTCCTCCTCGAATAGGCGGATGCCGAGCATCCGTTCATAGATTGATGTAGCGTGACCTGCTTGGCTCTGCGTCACTGCGATGCTCCGTTCGTTGTTTTCCTCGCTTTAGCGATAGGCGCTGTGCGCTCCGGATTCGAGGCGTTGGGCGCCGCGAGATGGAAAGTCCAGGACGACACTGCGGTCGCGCAGATCGATTCGGACTGCCCGACGTAGTTGCTCGGCTGCACCTCAGACAGGAGATCGAGGTGTTCGGGCGCGAGCTCCTGACCGAGCACCTCGATGAGGGCGACATCCTCAACGCGCGTCCGCAGACACGCCGCGTAGATCGCGTCGTGCGCCCTCTCCCGCCCCATCACCGGAGCGAGCGCCATCATGTAGGCCTCGGCCATGAGTAAGCCGTGGTCAGCGTCGAGATTCCGCGCCAGAGCTTTCTCGTTGACGACCATGCCGTCAACCAGCTCGCTGGCACGCAGCAAGGCGCTGGAGGCCAGCACCATCATCTGTGGCACGATGTGCCACTCAGCCTGCCACTCACCAGCGGAGCGTTCGTGACCTGCCTCCATCGCGCGGCCGAGCCCTGCCATGAGGGAGCTGCTTGCGACAGCGAATCCGACAATCGCTTCGCTGAGGATCGGATTCGCTTTTTGAGGCATAGTCGATGAAGCGCCCCTATGCATGCCGGCCGGTTCGAGAACTTCACCAATCTCGGTCCTCGAGAGGTCGATGATCTCCCGCGCCAGGCGGGCGACCGTCTCTGCTGCACCGACGGCGTTACTGCACTGGGCGAAAATCCCGTCTCGCGCTACATGCCACGGAACCTCGACCACGTTCAAGCCCAGCTGTTCCCCAAGTGCGTCACGCAATCGCGGCGAACCGTCGCCGAAAGCAGCGGAGGTGCCGGCAGCCCCGAACATGCTTAGCACGGCGACCCTCCCGCGCTCGGCTTGGAGTCGCTCTCGCGCGCGCCGCACCTGATCGAGGAAGACAGCCAACTTCATGCCGAGCGTGATCGGCACGGCCTGCTGCGCGTGGGTGCGACCAGCCATGACTGTTCGCCGGTGAGCGCTGGTTTGTGCGGCGAGCGAGTTACCGAGGTGCTGAAGGTGCTCGAGCAGTAGGTCGGTGGCATCCCGCAGCTGGATTGCGAGCGCTGTGTCCATGATGTCTTGCGTGGTCGCACCCAAGTGAACGTGACCTGACCCTGCGGTCCCGGCATGCGAGTCGATCAGCCGCACCAGAGGCAGGATCGGATAGCCGACATTGGTGGCCGGCTCCCAAATGAGCCGTGCATCTTCTCGGGCGATGTCGGCCGCTGCCTGAATCTGGTAGCCAGCCTCTTGGCTGATAACGCCGAGTTCCGCTTGGGCGTGAGCGAGCGCCACCTCCACGTCGATCCAGAGGTCGAGGCTCCTACCCTCTGAGAAAATTCTCATCATCTCGGAGTCGCCGAACAGCTGAACCAGCAGCGAGAATGGTGCGCTGTTTCCGCGCGATAGAGCGCTAGCGGCAGTCGGCTTACTCACGATCGAGCCCGTGATCGCTCGGCCAGATCCCTCACGCTCTCGCGCTCGACGAGCACTGGCCGACGAGAGATCATGAGGTTGTGCGGCATCGCGCCGTCAACGATGCCCAGAAGCTGGTTCACGGCCGACGCGCCCAGTTCACGAAGCGGCATTGAAACGGTGGTGAGCGACGGCACAATCATCGCCGCGAGATCGTAGTCATGCAGCGCCACCACGGAAAGATCGTCCGGGATCCTGATTCCCCGTTCGTGCGCGGCCCGGTAGAACCCGACCGCCATCGTTACGTTGGCAATGAAGACCGCGCTCGCTCCATCTGCCCGATCCAGTAGCGCATGCCCGGCCTCGTAGCCGTGTCTTGCGCTCCACCCCTTGGCGTTGGTGACACTCGCCGAGTCCGCCATCAGCGTCGAGTCGACCACATCTAGGTAGCCGGCGAGTCGCCGGCGTGTCGTGTCAACACCCGCAGGCCCTGCAAGGTGCATGATGCGCTCATGCCCCTTCTCGACCAAGTGAGCAGTGGCGATCCGAGCGCCAGCCTGATCGTCGACCGTGACCGAAGGGATTCCCTCGGCCGCGCGATTGACGAGCACCGTGGGCTTGCCCGTGGCCGCCACGATTCGAATCAGCACGTCGCTGCGGCTTCCCGATGCGAGGAGGATTCCATCGACGCGATCCTCGGCGAGCATTCGCACCAGAGCTTCCGCGCCTTCTGGACTCGCGCCCTCTGTATCGCTCGCAAGCAGCAGCGCGATGCCCGCCGTGCCGGCAGCCACCTGAGCTCCCGCAACGATTGGGGCATATACCGGGTTGGTAAGGTCGGGAACGATGAGCCCGAGTGTCGACAGGCGCTGCGTGCGCAAACTTCTCGCAGCGGCGCTGGGTCGGTAGCCCACCGTCGCGACGGCCGACAACACGCGGCTCCGCGTCGAATCCGGGATGGACAGCCCAGGGTCGTTGCTTACGACTCGACTCACGAGACTTGCGTCCACACCCGCCAAGCGGGCGACATCTTTTAAGGTCGGTCGCTTTGGAATCTCCCGAAGAGTCATGTCGTGAACGGCAGGGTCACACCTCGCCGACCGCTGTCCACGATCTCCGTAAGGTGATATCCGGCTAGGTTGGCAGATATCAGGCGGTCCCTGTTGCTGCCCGCGAACGCGACGTTGGTCGGTGCGGCCAGCGTGAGCCCCAGCGGATCGCTGCTTAGTGTCTGTACGCCGTCCGCTTCTGACCATAAGAAAACGGTGTCAGGGCGGTAGCAAGCGACAACGAGCGTGCCATCGTCGCAAACCGCAATGCCGTCCGGCACCATTCCGGGCATCTCGAACAGCACCGAGTACGCACCGCCTTCGGCCGCCAGTGAAATTCGACCCACGCGGGGATTGCTCGATTCGATCACGTAGAGGTACTTGCGATCAGCCGACAGCGCGACCCCGTTGGCGAACCCTAGCCCGGAGTGCAAAACGCGCGCGCCCTCGGAAGCGGAGAATACTACGACGCGTCCGTCGTCCTGGCCCCACGCGCCAGAGTCCGACACGTACAAGGTTCCGTCGGTCGCGAACGCGAGGTAGTTGGGCACCGCGAGCGTGACCCCTTTACCCGTGCTGAAGTCTGAGACGTCACCGTCGTTGACAGAGATCGAGAGCACGGCCGATCGAGCCGAATCACACACGAAGAGCCGGGATTCGGGGCCGAACGCCACCCCGAGCACGAATCCGCCGGTGTGTGCGACCTCTCGATGGGCGCCCGTTTCGAGATCCACCGAGTAGATCTGCCCGGCCTCACCGCCGCAGTACAGGCCGTGGCGATCGCTGTAGGCGACACCCTCTGGGTGATCCATTCCCGAGCCGATGGTGCGGAGCGTAGCGGTCATTTCTTGGCCCAACCATCGACGAGCCGCTGGATGTCCGGTGCGGGTTCGTATCGAAAACACCTAGCGGATGCGGCGCCGTCGACGGCGATCGACTGTCCGGTCAAGAATGAGGCTTCGTCCGACAGGAGAAATGCCACAACGGCCGCGATCTCGGATGGCTCACCGAGTCGATCCATGGGGTGGATGGCGGACATCTCGAACTCTGCGCGGGCCGGGTCGGCTGCTTCCGCGATCACGCGCGTGACCATTTCGGTGCGGATCGCTCCGGGCGCAACCGCGTTCGCTCGAATTCCAAGTGGGCCGTACTCGACCGACATGTAGCGGGTAAGCGAATCGACACCGCCCTTTGCGGTGTCGTAGGCCGCCCAGCCCGGAAATGCCGACCGCCCGTGAATACTTGAGATGTTGACTACTGCGCCTCGCACCCGATTCGCGATGAAGGATTGCACCGCCTCGGCGCATCCCCAGTACACGCCCATCAGGTTCACGGCAATCACCTGTCCAACGTCATCGGGGTTGGGATCGTGCAAGTTCCCGCTCACTGCGATGCCCGCGTTGTTAACCCACGCAGAGAGTTCACCGGCCTCCTCTGCGCGCGCTCGCGCAGCCCCCAGCACGGCTCGATCTGAAACATCACCCACGAGCGCCTCGCTGGCGCCGACGAACCCGGCTGCGCTTGCCGCTGCCGCTTCTGGCGACTTGTCTATCCCGACGACGTGGTAGCCATCCCTATCGAGACGTTCGGCGATGGCACGACCTATCCCGGAGCCAAACCCGGTTACAACTGCAGACTTCTGTGATCCCACGGCGGCTGCCACTTCTCGCTAGATGATGCATGAACAGGGATAATGCCGGGCACAGGATCGCGATTCGCGCGACGACTCTGTTGCAGCACTTGGAGACGAGTGTGCACTCAATCGATTGAGTTGTCAACATCCAAGTATTACTCGCCAGCTACCCCCCGACGACTCCGTTCAGTCCCTTGTCTAGGAACCGCCACTAGGGCGTGGTTGCGGGCTGGGGAAATCGGTGGGTTACTCGTGTTTCTGTGCAGCGGACGATGACGCAGACGCTGGCCTCGGTGAATGGGCACGGAGTGCATCAGACGATGCTCGAGGCGGACCCGTCGATTCACGAAGCACGAGCGTCGGAAGCGTAGGCACGACGAGGTCGATCTCGCTGACTGCACCCGCGAGCAGTTCGAGGAGCGTCTCCACCGCCGTCGCGCCGAGTTCCTCGTTCGGCATTTGGACGGCGGTGAGGGGTACCCACAAATGTGCAGCGATCGGCGCATTGTCGAATCCGATCACCGATACGTCCTCAGGCACGCGCAGGCCCAGGCCCTTCACCGCGGTTAGCACGTTTGCCGCCGTGAATAGGTTGTCTGCAAATATCGCTGTCGGCGCACTCGAAGGATCCCCGAACAGCATGCGCGCGAGGCGTTCCTGAACATCGTCCTGTGCGGTGACCATTCGGATCGCGTTCGCGTCATGGAGGGTCATCCCCAATTGCTCGCACTTGGCCTCGAAAGCCGCATGGCGTCGCTGCGCGGTATCGATTTCATCATTCACGCCGAAGTAGGCGACCTTGCGGTGGCCGATCGAATTCAAGTGCTCGGCCGCCAAGCGCACCCCGTGCTCATCATTTCCGATCACAGACCTGTGCGAGCCGGCTGCGCGACGATTCAGCAGAACGAACGGAATCCGCGCCTGTTCTAGGACCGAAACAGTTGGCGATGAGATGGATGCCGACGCCACGATGAATCCATCAACACGATCCGACATGCGCAGGAGCTGAGACTGGAGTCTCTCCTCACTGTCCGAGGAGTCTGTGACGACCAGGATGTTGCCGCGTTCTTCAGCAGCACGCTCGGCTCCGAAGATCATCGACGCGTGCGGTGGGTAACTGAACAAGGGAATGCTCATCCCTATGGCATAAGAGCGCCCCAGGGAGAGGCTTCTGGCAATCGCGTTGGGCCGCCACCCCAGCGTCAGGGCGGCATTGCGAATTCGTTCACGCGTTGGCGCGATCGCTCGCGAGTCGTCTCCATTGAGCACGCGAGATACCGTTGAAGGGTGGACACCAGCGAGTTCAGCAACATCGCGGATGGTCGGCTTCGATTGGGTCGCCTCGCGAGCGGCGTCAGTATCCTCTGGCAAGGACTGTCGCCCCCCCGTCAATCACCATCGTGTGACCCGTCATGAACCCCGACTCTACCGATAACAGGTAGCTGGCCGCTGCGGAGACATCCTCTACTCGGCCCCACCGCCCGATTGGGCACAGAATGTTCCACGAGGCGATCACCGACTCTGGGTCCGGAGAGTTCTGGAGCAGTAGCTCGGCCAAGGGGGTCGCAATGAGCCCAGGGGCGATTGCGTTGCATCGGATGCCCCGGCTCGCGTACTCGCCGGCCACTTGGCGAGTCAGCGAAATGATCGCGCCCTTCGCGGCCGCGTAGGCAGGAAACGATGGAATCGCGACCAAGGCTTGGATGGAAGTCATGTTTACGATGGATCCCGCGGCCGCCGGAAGCATGCGTTGCACAGCGACAGACGTGCCCCAGAAGACGCCGCCGAAGACCACCGACATCCCTTTCTCATAAGTCTCTTGGTCGATCTCGTCGATCGACGCGATGATGTTGTACCCGGCGTTGTTTACCCAGCCGCCGATCGGAGCGAGCCCCTCCGCCAGATCTGCAGCTGCCTCGTGGGTGCTCCTCATGGCGACATCGCCGGCCAGCGACAACACGCTGCCTTTCGGCTTGAGCTCCTGGCGTGCGCGCTCCAACTCATCGGCGTTGATATCTACCATGACCACCGCATAGCCGTCGTCTAGCGACCTTGAGGCAATCCCGAATCCAAGCCCTTGGGCAGCGCCCGTGACCACTACCGACTGCATGTGTCTCTCCTTGCTCAGTGTGATTCGATGACTCGGGTGAGCCAATCGTCGCGGGTGGTTTGCGCTCGAAGCGCAAGATTGGTGGCGGGCGCGATCCGGTCGAACCCGTGAACGCCGCCGGGCCACACGACGAGTTGCGCGTCGACACCCGCAGCCCACAACGCCGTCGCAAACGCGACATCTTCGTCGCGAAAGACCTCGGCGGAACCGACGTCGACGAATGTGGGAGGGAAGCCAGTCAGGTCGGCGGCGAGGGAGGGAGACATGTACGCCGTCACGTCATCCGAAGAAACGCCGCCGAGATATGCGTTCCAGCCAGTGAGATTGCTTTTGCGGTCCCACTGACCTGTGTCGGTGAACTGGCCGGAAGACACCGAGTTGTTCCGATGATCGAGCATCGGACCCTGCAGAATTAGAGCCGCGGGCAGCGCATCGCCCCGATCACGGAGCATCAGTGCTAATGCGGACGCGATAGTGCCCCCGGCGCTAACTCCAGAAAGCACTAACGGCAGGGTATTCAACCCAAGCGAGGCGCGGTAACGCACGGCCCACGTATAGGCGTGATCGACATCTGAAAGCGCGGCCGGGTAAGGATGGTCCGGGGCGAGGCGGTACTCGGGCGTGATCACGACAAGGCCGAGCCGGTCGACCCAGTCGAACGCAAACTGGATGCCTGTATAGCGGTCACCCACCACGAGCCCTCCGCCATGGACTGCTAGTAGGAATCCGCGCACCCGCCCGTTGGCCGGTGTGAGCACGGATATCTCCATGCTCGACTCCGCAACAACAAAGGTTTCGTGGCGAATCGAACGATCTCCAATCAAGTCCTCGATTGGAGGGCTCGCAAATTCACTACGCAAGCGCACAAGATCGGAGGGAAGGATCGTGTGAAGAAGGGTGAGATCGCCGGAACCGAGAAGTTGAACATATTCGGCGTCGAGCGGCGGGCGCGCAGCCCGCCCTGCTGGAGGGATCCCCATGATGCGCTCTTTCTGCGGCGACGTCGTCGTTACCACACGGCCATGCTGGAGGTATCCGGATCATTTGTCAACCGGTTTCCAGCCTCGCGTCGAAGCGAACCGAGACCGTCGTCGACAGCAAAGACCGAACCCGTAGTCGAGCCCCCGGCCGTACTCGCGGGGTACGCGATTCTGTAGGCGATCTCCTGCGCATTCGTCAGGCACGAAACCCGTGGGGTATCAGCCGTGCTGGCTGAGAGGAAGTGACCCTGATGTCGTCTTTCAAGCCGCCCTGCGGCCACCGCGCGAATGAGCGCGGAAAGGGACCGTTGCTGGCGAAATGAATCGCCGCATTCGGGATACGGACTTCGGCAACGCCAGAGCCGACGTTTGCGATCGACTCTTTGGGGCACTTGCGCAAGTTCGCTATTGCACGCGCAAGATGCAGGCGCGGGCTCGTTCGGGACCGCGCTATCGAGGACCGCAACTTTCGCGCCTCGGGCCGAAAGAGGTGTTGCGATTGCCGGCCCCGTCTCGATCGCGCTGTCAGTGAAGACCGCCACACGTTGGGGGAGTTCGGCAGGCGGTGTCAGTAGGTAGCCCGACCACCTGAAATGTCGTAGACGGCTCCGGTAGAGAAGCTAACCTCATCAGAAGAAAGCCAGCTCACGAGCGCGGCTACCTCGGAGGGCTGACCTACCCGCTTCATGGGAATCAGTCCTGTGATGTGATCAAGCACCTCTGCCGATGTCTTCGCGTTCATCTCGGTAGCGATGACAGCTGGCGCAATCGCGTTGATGATGACCCCCTTCGTTGCCAGTTCCTTGCCCAATGACTTCGTCAGCCCAATGACGGCTGCCTTCGAAGCCGAGTACGCACCTAGGCCAGGATTTCCGTCTTTGCCAGCCATGCTCGCGATGTTGACAATGCGTCCCCAGCCCCGCTCGATCATGCCGGGGATGACGCCGCGGCAGAAGTAGAAGACCCCGTCAACATTTACTTCGAACGTTTTCCGGAATTCGTCATCGGTCACCTGCCAAAGCGGTTTGTTCGGGCCTACGATTCCGGCACTATTGATAAGGATGTCCACGGGACCGATCTTGGCGACCGCTTCGTCGACAGCGGCGGAATCGCTAACGTCGACCACGTAGTCGGCCGAGGGTGAGAGATCTACCCGGATCACTTCAACATCGTCCGATTCCAGCCGCACGGCACTCGCCGCACCCAGCCCGCTCATGGCACCGGTTACAATCGCTCTTCTCATCGGTTCTCCTTGCCTCTTGTGTAGCCGCATCGAGGAGTCCCAAGATACGCTGGTGTTCTCGTCGTATTGCCCCAGTCATTCCGATCTCGCCTGCAAGCACACAACATTCCCGTCGTGTGGCACGGTTGCCGTCGGGCACACCACTGCGGCTGCCGCCATAAGGTTCAGGGGAGAGCCAGCGCGCGTGCTCGAACAGGTCAGACGCGCCGCTGTCGAGGTGAGTTTCGCTTGAATCCGGACGGCAGGCATCAGGCTCTTCGCGCTGCGAGCAGCCACTACCGTTCGCAGCCGAATCAAGTCGTGCGAGGCGTCGATGGCGTCCGTCACCCAGTCGAAGGCAGTTAGTGAAACCTCGGCTGAAATCGAGTTCGTCATGCTCGCCCCAGGTGCGGGCTCGTCGACACCCGCGGTGGTCCTGCGACTCATACGCAACTCCAGATTCCAACTGGTTGAACGGCCGAGCATTTTTTGGGTTTGTTGCGCCAAAGTGTGACAGGAGAAAGCCCGTGAAACTACTGCGCATCGGAGATACAGGCCGAGAGAAGGCCGCGATTCTCATGACACCATTCTGCCAATGAGTCGTCCGAGCCATTCGTTTCGAACGGTGCACGCGGCCTTGGCAAGCGCCGTGTTCGGAGCGAATCGGTCGAAGCTGTGCACTCCACCGGGCCAGACCGCCAGTTGTGCATCGACCCCGGCAGCCCACAGGGCC
>JBGSTT010000007.1:0-1573 GCA_041736385.1 Rhodoglobus sp.
GAAGCAGGGTGAGTTCGCTCATCGAGGATCACCATCAGGATGCCGCGGTTCTGCGCGCAGGTCAGCGAACTGGTCGACGTCTGCCGATTGCGCCAGAACGCGAAACTGGATGCGGGTGCGCCCGATATCGATCACCGATTCCGGGGCGAGTGGAGCGCGACCAACGGGCACCCCATTGAGCAGCGAACCGTTCGTCGACCCGAGATCGTTGACCTGCGCACGCGTGCCGTCCCACAGGATCTCAACGTGGCGGCGTGAGATGCCATTGTCGTCGACCGTGATGTCGGCGTCGCTGCCGCGACCGATGACGGTTCGAGAGTGTGTGATGGGGTAGCGCTTGCCGCCAATGTCGAGCACGGGCGTCCACGCGACCGTGCCCTTGACGTTGACCGAGTCGATCTCAATCATGCCCTGGCCAAGCGTCGGATCCGGTGCCAAGAGAATGCTGATGCCGCCGGCGAAAGAGTAGCGCTGCTTGGCCGCGTGCTGTTGAACCTGTTGGGTGAGTTCGTCGGTCAGGGTCTGGCCGAGGGCGGACATCCGCTCAAAATCGACTTGACTGAGTCGCACACTGAACTTGTTGGGAACAAGAATTCGGTCTCGCGCGACGACCGCGGCTTTGGTGTCGAGTTCGCGCCGCAACGCACTTGCGATCTCCACCGGCTGAAGACCACTCTTAAAGGTCTTGGAAAAAGCGCCGTTGACGGCCCTCTCCAAGCCCTTCTCAAAGTTGTCCAGTAGTCCCAAAAGGCTCCCTGCAAAAGACGGACTCGGTAGGTTGATGTTAGCCGCTGGGCGTGGACGCGCCCTGAGTTCGCCGCCCGGCCGCCATTTCACGCCGCTGGCGACACTGTAGCGAGCATCCGCGCTGTGATAATCTCGCTCAGTCGGCTTTCGGGCTGACACGTGGGCGCGGGTGGCGAAATTGGCAGACGCGCACGGTTCAGGTCCGTGTGCCCGTGAGGGCATGGGGGTTCAAGTCCCCCCTCGCGCACGAAATGAAAACGGCGTCGCCTCTGGGTGGCGCCGTTTTCATTTCGGGCACGGGGTGTCGCACTTGAAGCTCGGGGGTCCCCGCCGCGCCGGTTCCGGCGCATCGCCTCGATCCACCCAGCCGGTTGAGTAGCCGCGCAGCGGCGTATCGAAACCGCAGTGACTTGCGAGGTGCCGGCTTGGGCCCCGCTGAGCAGTCCGGACCATTCGAAGAATGGGCTGGCGGCTCAGTAGGGGAACGGTGGGGTGTCAAGTCCCCCTCGCGCACGCGATGGCAGCCTCAAGTAGCTGATTCAGTACGCTGGAGCGCATGACCGCCCTGCCTGCCGGCTACAGCATCCGGCACACCGTCGAGTCCGACCATCTGGTCGTGGTCGAAGCGATTGGCCGCTGGTGGGACACGCCGAACCGGGCGATGCTCGGGCTCCTGATGCCGCGGCTGTTCTTTCAGTTCTTCACCCAGACGAGTTGGATCGTCGAGAACGAGGCCGGCGAGACCGGTGAGATCGGCGCCTTCCTGATCGGGTTTCGCTCGCAGGATGATCCCAGCGTCTGCTATATCCACTTTGTCGGTGTCGAC
>JBGSTT010000024.1:0-31325 GCA_041736385.1 Rhodoglobus sp.
CATTGCCAAGCGCCTGGAGGAAGTGTGGCTCCCGGAGTCGAACTACCCCGTGATTTTACCGAGGAACAGTGACGCTTTGTTTCTGATGCAGCGCATCCGTGATGAAGCCCACCGTTTTGCAATCAGCTACCAGAGACAAAAGCGTTCTGGCGACATTCAATCGGTACTTGTGAACGTGCCGGGGCTCGGACCCCATCGCGTCAAGGCGCTCTTGGGCCACTTCGGTTCTGTCGCTCGGCTGCGCCGCGCCAGCTTGGCAGAAATCGCCGAGGTGCCGGGTATCGGACCGAGCATTGCGGCAGCGGTCGCTGAGCAGCTGCGCACGTGAGTTGAGCATCGAGTTTCAGCCGCGACGGTCTAGGTTCGAGAGTGGCCCGATAGTCTTTGATCAGTATGCCGACCCCCGCACCCAATCAGGAACTCCTCGTCGTTACCGGCATGTCCGGGGCCGGTCGCTCAACGGTCGGTAACGCGCTCGAGGACCTTGGCTGGTACGTCGTTGACAACCTGCCGCCACAAATGCTGCTGCCCCTCGTCGAACTTGCGGCACGGGCTGGCAACGCGTTGCCGAGAATCGCGGCTGTCGTCGATGTTCGCGGCGGGCGACTGTTTTCGGATGTACAGCAGGCTATCGAGAGCATCGGCGCGAGCTCGGCGAATGTGCGCGTGCTCTTTCTTGAGGCGACTGACAGCGCCCTCGTGCGTCGTTTCGAGCAAGTGCGGCGTCCCCACCCGCTTCAGGGCGATGGCACGCTGCTCGACGGCATCATGAGCGAACGCGAACGCATGGCAGAGATCCGTGAGCTCAGCGATATCGTGATCGACACCACCGACCTCAACGTTCATCAACTCGCTACCGCCATCATCGACAAGTTTGCTGCAGAAGACGCGGCCGGGCTTCGGTTGACTATCTTGAGCTTCGGGTTCAAGTACGGCGTGCCAACAGACGTTGATCTTGTGGCCGACGCGCGATTCCTACCCAATCCGTTCTGGATTCCCGAGTTGAAGTCCCTCACCGGAATTGACCAGTCGGTGAAGGACTATGTTCTCGCGCAGCCCGGCGCAGAAGACTTTATTCTGGGCTACGCGGCGGCGCTGCGACCGGTCTTCGCTGGGTATCAGCGCGAGAACAAACGGCACGCTACGATCGCCATTGGATGCACCGGCGGAAAGCACCGCTCTGTCGCCGTTGCTGAAGAACTTGCGCGGGTCATTGGCAGTGACCCCGCTATTGCAATCTCGGTCAAGCACCGAGATCTCGGCCGTGAGTAGCAGGTAACGTCAGAGGCATCCGGCATCTGTCACCCGGCATTCGGCATCCGCCACCGTCATGAAGGAGATCACCCGTGGGACTCACCACCGAGGTCAAAGAGGAGTTGGCGAAGACCGAGACGGGCAAGACGACAGTGCGAGCGGCAGAGCTCACCACCATCCTGAGGTTCTCGGGAGGCCTGCACGTCATATCCTCCAGGATCGCCGTCGAGTCAGAGCTTGAGACCGAGCAACTTGCCAGGCGGGTTCGCCGCGACATTGCCGAGCTGTACGGGGTGCGAAGCGAGGTCTCGGTCGTTGCGCCCACTGGCGCACGCAGAACCAACAGCTACCTCGTGCGGGTGATCGATGGCGGAGAGACTCTTGCTCGTCAGACCGGGCTGCTGGATGCCAGACGTCGACCAATCCGGGGATTGCCAAACCGCCTAACGACCGGCAGCCGAGAAGAGCTCGCGGCAATCTGGCGAGGCGCGTTTCTCGCGGCTGGCTCACTGACCGACCCCGGTCGCTCAGCTGCATTAGAGGTTACCTGTCCCGGTAATGAAGCCGCGATGGCACTCGTTGGAGCGGCTGGTCGACTTCAGATCTCCGCGAAGGCACGTGAGGTACGCGGAGTGCACCGCGTCGTTATTCGAGACGGGGAAGCGATCGGGGCAATGCTCAGCATGATGGGAGCCGTGGCGAGCGTCGAAAGCTGGAATGAGTTGCGGCAGCGGCGCGAAGTGCGAGCAACCGCAAACCGGCTCGTGAACTTCGACGACGCCAACCTTCGCCGCTCTGCTCAAGCGGCGGTCGCTGCTTGCTCGAGGGTGGAGCGCGCGTTAGAGATTCTCGACGGCGATGTACCCCCTCATTTACTGTATGCGGGAGAGCTTCGGCTTCGCTTTCGCGACTCGAGTCTTGATGAACTCGGGCACCATGCTGAGCCACCCATGACGAAGGATGCCGTGGCTGGCCGCATCCGCCGACTCCTCGCGATGGCCGATAAACGCGCTAGCGATCTCGGGCTACCCGGGACGGACGCAAACCTCCCCCCTGACCTCGACGAGGACTGAGACTGCGTCACCAAAGTCGACGGGCCCGTTCAGTCGGCTGCCCGTTCAGTGTGCTGCGAGCGAAGATAGACTCGACTTATCCCCGCAGCGCCATCCGCTCGGATGCGCTCGGCCAATTCTCGAGGAGAACGACATGGCTGACTACACCCTCCCAGATCTCGGCTACGACTATGCCGCACTCGAACCGCACATCAGCGCCACCATTATGGAGTTGCACCACAGCAAGCACCACCAGGCGTACGTGACCGGAGCGAATGGCGCTCTCGCCGCGATGGCCGCCGCTCGTGACTCAGGTGAATTCGCGAACATCAACAAGCTCGAAAAGGACCTAGCGTTCAACCTTGGCGGCCACGTCAACCACTCGATCTTCTGGACGAACCTCTCACCGGATGGCGGCGACGCCCCTGTCGGTAGCCTTGCCAGTGCCATTGACGACAACTTCGGATCGTTCGAAAAATTCACGGCCCACTTCACCGCGACCGCCTTGGGCGTACAGGGATCGGGATGGGCGGTACTGGCCTGGGATTCGATCGGTCAGAAGCTCATCATCGTTCAGCTCTTCGATCAGCAAGGAAACCTGCCTGCCGGTATCGTTCCTGTGCTCATGCTCGATGTTTGGGAGCACGCGTACTACCTCGACTACCGCAACGTTCGGGCGGACTACGTCAAGGCCTTCTGGAACATTGTGAGCTGGAGCAACGTCCAGCAGCGCTTTGACTCCGCGACGCAGAAGACCGCCGGGCTGCTGCTACTGTCGTAGCTGATTCGCACTGTCCCATCCACTGTGCACTGTCCCATCCGCTGTGCAGGGTCGCGATCGCAGACCCACCAACAACCCCCACCAACAAACCCACCCAACGAAGCGTCATTCGACGCCTGAGCAACCGGAGCACACGTGAGCGTCAAGGTCGGCATCAACGGATTCGGTCGGATCGGCCGCAACTATTTTCGCGCAGCATTGGCCAAGGGTAGTGACATCGACATCGTCGCCGTCAATGACTTGACCGACAATGCTGCGCTTGCGCACCTCCTGAAGTACGACTCCATCGCCGGTCGACTCGATGCCGTCGTTGAGCTCGACGGTGACAAGATCATCGTCAATGGCAAGGCGATCACGGTGTTCGAGCAGCGCGACCCGGCGAACCTGCCTTGGGGCGACCTCGGGGTCGACATCGTTATCGAGTCGACCGGCCACTTCACGAAATCAGAGGATGCCCACAAGCACATCACGGCTGGCGCCAAGAAGGTCATCGTTTCTGCTCCGGCCACCGGTGCTGACGTTGCAACGCTCGTGCTCGGAGTCAACGAGGGCACGTACGACGCGGCGGTGCACAGCATCATCTCAAACGCGTCGTGCACGACGAACTGCCTTGCGCCACTGGCGAAGGTATTCCTCGACAACTTCGGCATCGAACGCGGCCTGATGACGACCGTTCACGCGTACACCGCCGACCAGAACCTGCAGGACGGACCGCACAAAGACCTTCGCCGCGCTCGCGCCGCCGCCGCAAACATCATCCCGACTTCGACCGGTGCAGCGAAGGCGCTCGGGTTGGTCATCCCAGAACTGGTCGGCAAGCTCGACGGATACGCCCTCCGCGTTCCGGTCATCACCGGTTCGATTACCGACCTGACCTTGATTACGACCGCAAACGTAACGGTTGACGAGATCAACGCCGCCTATATGGCCGCGGCAGAAGGCGCGCTGAAGGGCATCCTCAAGTACACAGAAGACGAAATCGTCTCGAGTGACATCGTTGGAGACCCGCACTCATCGATCTTCGATTCTGGCCTGACGAAGGTCATCGGCAACCAAGTCAAGGTTGCATCGTGGTACGACAACGAGTGGGGTTATTCGAACCGCCTCGTTGACCTCACCGAGTACGTCGCAGAACGACTCTGAAGCACGGCGCGTCATGCCGATCCGCACAATTGACTCTCTTGGTGACTTGCGCGGCAAGCGCGTCATCGTTCGCTGCGATCTGAACGTACCGCTCAAAGACGGGCGGATCACGGATGACGGGCGCATCAGAGCATCGTTGCCGACGTTGAACCACCTGATTCATGCCGGCGCTCGGGTGATTGTGGTTTCGCATCTCGGTCGCCCTGACGGGCAGCCAGACGCGATGTACAGTCTCGCCCCGGTCGCGCAACGACTCAGTGAGCTGCTCGGTAAGCCCGTCGTGTTCGCCCAGGATACCGTCGGTAGTGCAGCCCAGCAGGCCGTTGACGCTCTCGTTGACGGTGACGTCGCGTTGCTGGAAAACCTTCGTTTCAACGCGGCAGAGACGTCGAAGGATGCCACCGAGCGCAACGGATTCGCCTCAAAGGTTGCGCGATTTGCCGACGCGTTTGTTTCAGACGGTTTCGGCGTCGTCCATCGCAAGCAGGCCAGCGTGTTCGAACTGGCAGAGCAACTCCCGAGTGCGGCGGGTTTGCTTATCGCTAAGGAGCTCGCGGTACTCGAGCGATTGACGGTAGAACCCGAGAAGCCGTACACCGTCGTGCTCGGCGGCTCCAAGGTTTCCGACAAGCTTGACGTTATCGGTGCGTTGCTGCCGAAAGTGGACTCCCTCCTGGTTGGTGGCGGGATGCTGTTCACTTTCTTGATCGCGCTTGGCCACCGTGTTGGTGCCAGTCTGCTCGAAGAGGATCAGGTCGAAGCCGTCCGTGGCTACCTCGCACAAGCCCAGGCCCTTGGGGTCAGGCTGGTGCTGCCGACTGACATCGTGGTGGCTGCATCCTTTTCAGCGGATGCTGATCACGTCGTAACAGCAGCCGAGTCGATCGAGGACACGCCGTTCGGCGCTTCCGGTATCGGGCTCGATATCGGCCCCGAAAGCGCAGCAGCGTTCGCAGCGATCATCCGCGGTTCGAAGACAGTTTTCTGGAACGGCCCGATGGGGGTCTTCGAGATGCCAGCATTCGCGGCAGGCACCCAAGTGATTGCCTCGGCATTGAGCGAGATAGCTGGATTCGGAGTTGTCGGCGGCGGTGACTCGGCAGCGGCAGTGCGTGAACTTGGCTTTCGCGATGACGCCTTTGGGCACATCTCAACTGGCGGTGGCGCAAGCCTCGAGTTTCTCGAAGGAAAACGACTGCCCGGACTGGAGGTGTTGGGGTGGCAATAACATCAGGTCGCGTGCCGCTCATCGCGGGTAACTGGAAGATGAACCTCGACCATTTGCAATCGATCGCCTTTGTTCAGAAGCTCGCCTGGACTCTCAAAGACGCTAATCACGATTTTGGAATCGGCGGTTCAGAGGTCGCGGTGTTCCCGCCATTCACGGACCTTCGTTCAGTGCAGACCTTGATCTCGGCCGACAAACTCGAGTTGGTGTACGGCGCACAGGATCTCTCGCAGCACGATTCAGGAGCCTTTACCGGAGAGATATCCGGGTCGTTTCTTGCATCGCTCGCTTGCCGGTACGTGCTCGTCGGGCATTCTGAGCGTCGCGAGTACCACGGCGAGACGGATGAGTTGCTCCGCTTGAAGGTGGCGGCTTCGCTCAGGCATGGGCTGGTTCCGGTGCTGTGTGTCGGTGAGACGGCAGACGACCTTGAGCGGCACGGGCCGAGTGCAGTCCCGGTAGCCCAGCTGCGCGCGGCACTGGCCGGCTTGAGCGGGACTCCAGAGCTCGTGATCGCCTACGAGCCCGTCTGGGCGATTGGTTCCGGCCAAGCTGCAACACCAGAGCAAGCCGAACAGGTCGCCGCGACGTTGCGATCGGTGCTGGCCGAGCTCCTGGGATCTGAAGTCGCCGAGGCGACGCGCATCCTCTATGGCGGATCTGTTAAGTCAAACAACATCGCAGGATTCATGCGCGAAACCAATGTCGATGGTGCACTTGTCGGTGGGGCGAGCCTTGACGTTAGCGAGTTCGCGAGCATCGCGCGCTTCCGGAAGCACGTCGGTACTTGAGCTTGCACCATCATCATGCTGAGCCGCACGCCTAACGGGTCGTCGGCGGCGGTTTATACTGTGTGAGGCCAAGCGGCCGCGTGAAAGGGAAGTCGTGGAAATTCTTCAGGTCGTGCTCCAAGTGATACTCGGTATCACGAGCCTCCTGCTCACCCTATTGATTTTGTTGCACCGCGGACGCGGTGGCGGACTTTCCGACATGTTCGGTGGCGGTGTTACGTCGAACCTTGGCGCCTCCGGTGTCGCCGAGCGCAACCTCAACCGCATCACGGTGATCCTCGCGCTCATCTGGATTACGGCCATCATCATCCTCGGGCTCATCACTCGCTTCGACGGCGCGTGAATCTCAGCGCGATATCAGCAATAACGCAGCCTTAACAACCAGCATCACTCTCAAGGAGAATCATGGCATCAGGCGGTAGCGCAATTCGAGGTTCTCGCGTCGGTGCGGGTCCCATGGGCGAACAGGATCGCGGCTTCCACGCGGATCGAATTCAGGTGTCCTATTGGGATGAAATGGGAAACGAGACGGTCCGTAACTTCGCAGCGAGCCTGCCAGAGGACGAGATTCCAGACATCATCGATTCACCCACCACAGGTTTGCCAGCCGGCCGCGACAAGTTGAACCCTCCACACGTCGCCAAGCTTGAGCCATACAAGACCCACCTGGCCTACGTGAAGGAGCGGCGCAGCGAAGATGAAGCTTCAGCGCTCCTCGACGATGCGCTAACCCAATTGCGAACCCGCCGCGGTACTAGCGGCTAAAGCGTTTCGTCAGCGCCGGTCCAGAACTCTCCTGGGTCGATCAGGTTCTCTGGTACCTCGGCTGCCGCCGCAGCATCCACGAAGAACAAGGTCTTGCGTCGGCCGCGTGCCCCAGCTGCTGGCACCTCAAGGAGGCTCGCCCCCGCAAGAGTCAGGCCGAGAGCGGATGCTTTATCGGCACCCGCCAGTACGAACCAGACCCGTGCCGAAGAGTTGATGACGGGCAGGGTAAGGCTCAACCGCTCGGGCGGTGGCTTCGGCGAGTTACGTACCGAGATGACGGTTAGTTCTTTTTCGCGAACGCCGCCGCGTTCTGGAAAGAGCGATGCAACATGCCCGTCTGGACCCATCCCGAGGAAGGTGATATCGAAGTGGGGGAGTACGGCATCCCTTGGAGCGTTATCACGGATCTCCGACGCATATGCTGCTGCCGCTTCGTCAAGTTCTAAGCCTTGATCGGATGCGGCAAACGCATGCAGCCGAGCCGCCTCGAGTGCGACGTGATCAAGGAGCGCGGCCCGCGCCTGCACCTCATTGCGTTCTGGGTCACCTGATGGCAACCATCGCTCGTCTCCCCACCAGACGTTGACTCGTGACCAGTCGACGGAGTCGCGGGCGGGTGAGTCGTTGATGGCTGCGAGTACCGCAATCCCAACGCTGCCACCCGTCAGGACAATGCTCGCTTCGCCGAACTCGTGAATAAGGTCGACCACTTTGGTGATAAATCTCGCTGCCACCGAACCGCATAGCGCCTCTGCGTCTGGATGCACGATCACGCGACGTTCGCTACTCATTGCTCCCCCCAGTTCCTTAGAACATCCCCGAAAAGATCGTCAGGGTCGAGTCGTCGCAATTCCTCAGCGAGGCAATCACGCAGGTTTCGACGCGGAAGTGAGAGATCGTGGAGCGGCTGGTTCGGCTGCGTCAGAATAGCGATATTCGATTGAGTGCGTTCGAGCCGGATTGTGCCGGTCGAGCGGTGAAGTGCAACACTCGCGATACCGGTGCGTCCATGCGACGCGGTCGTTAGGTCAAGATTCACATCTATATGTAATCGCAATCGAAGCCAAGCCGCCAGCAACACCACCGAAGCCGAATCGGATGCTCCGCTTACGTCAGCAGCGGTCACGGCGGAGTACGGAGGCTGATCGAGTACCGCTGCCAACTGGGCTCGCCACAGCGTGAGTCTGGTCCAGGCGAAGTCGGTGTCACCCGGTTGGTAGTTATTGAGCACGCGCCGCAGGGCGCCAAGCGGGTCTGAGTGAGCCGCAGCATCCGTGATGCGGCGCTGAGCGATGCGACCGATCGCGGATTGCGATACCGATGATGGGCAGTCGGCTGGCCACCACGCGACGACCGGTGCGTCCGGTAGGAGGAGGCCGGTGACGAGACTTTCTTGGTCGGTTGCGGCCCCGCCGTAGGCACGGACGACGAGCACTTCGCTCGCTCCCGCGTCGCCACCGACACGAATCTGTGCATCAACGCGCGAGTCGGCATCGTCTGGCACCTGATCGTCGCTTCCTGGTTCACCGGCCGACACGACGATAACCCGCATGGGATGCTCTCTGGAGGCTTCGTTCGCGGCCTCGATCGACTCTTCTTCCTCGCCAAGACTGGTCGAGATTACGAGGGTCAGCACACGACCCAGCGCTACGGCGCCCCCCTCCTCACGGATCTTGACAAGCGCCTTCGATATCTGGCTCGAGTTCGTGTTCGGTAGATCAACGATCACGGTCGCCTCCAGGTTCGCCCATCACGAGCCATCAGAGCGTCGGCGGATGCCGGTCCCCAAGTGCCGGGCCGATACTGCTCTGGCCGGCCCTGCGTCGCCCAGAACTCCTCGATGGGGTCGAGGATCTTCCAACTCAGTTCGACCTCCTCGTGACGAGGGAACAAGGGTGGATCGCCTAGGAGCACATCAAGGATCAGGCGCTCATACGCCTCAGGGCTCGCTTCCGTGAACGCATGACCATAGCCAAAGTCCATCGTCACGTCGCGCACTTGCATGCCGGCACCCGGCACTTTGGATCCGAAACGGATGGTCACGCCTTCGTCTGGCTGTACTCGGATGACGAGCGCGTTGCTCCCGAGGTCTGAGGTCTGACTTTCGGCAAAGAGGTACTGTGGAGCTCGCTTGAAGACCACGGCGATCTCGGTAACTCTGCGCCCGAGGCGCTTTCCAGCACGAAGATAGAACGGCACTCCAGCCCAGCGACGCGTGCCGATATCGAGGCGGATCGCCGCGTAGGTCTCAGTGACGGATTCGGGGTTCATCCCCTCCTCTTCGAGAAAACCAATGACTCGCTCACCGCCCTGCCAGCCGCCAGCGTATTGACCACGCGCAGTGCCGGTAGCGAGATCCTTCGGAATCCGCACGGCCGAGAGAACCTTTTCCTTCTCGGCACGCAGGTCTGCCGCGTCGAAGGACACCGGCTCCTCCATCGCCGTCAGCGCAAGCAACTGCAGCAAGTGGTTCTGGATCACGTCGCGAGCCGCACCGATGCCGTCGTAGTAGCCAGCACGCCCGCCGACGCCAATGTCCTCGGCCATCGTGATCTGAACGTGCTCGACGTAGTTGGCATTCCAGATCGGTTCGAAGAGTTGGTTGGCAAACCGAAGGGCAAGAATGTTCTGCACGGTCTCTTTGCCGAGGTAGTGGTCGATTCGAAAGACACTGTCAGGAGGAAACACCGACTCGACAACGTCGTTGAGTTGACGTGCCGTCGTGAGGTCGCTCCCGAACGGTTTCTCGATCACCACCCTTCGCCACTGACCGTCCTTTTGCTCGGCAAGGCCGGAGCGCCTGAGTTGTTCGGTGACAAGTGGAAACGACTTCGGCGGTATCGAAAGGTAGAAGGCGTGATTGCCCATTGTGCCGCGATCGCGATCGAGTTCGTCGATGACCTCCTTCAGACGGAGGAAGGCAGCGTCATCGTCGAAATCGCCGGAAACGAACCTGACACCTTGGGCCAGTTGCGCCCAGACCTCTTCGTCAAACGGCGTGCGGGCATACTGCTGCACCGCATCATGCACGACTTTCTCAAAGTCCTGATCTTTCCATTCGCGTCGCGCGAAACCGACGAGCGCGAAGCCAGGCGGCAGTAATCCGCGATTGGCAAGGTCGTACACGGCAGGCATGAGTTTCTTGCGAGACAGATCACCGGTCACGCCAAAGATCACGATTCCGCTCGGCCCAGCAATTCGATTCAGTCTTCGATCGCTCGGCAAACGCAGTGGATTGAAGTCTTCACTGATCTCAACTGGTGACATGGTGATCCTGATGGCCTGATGGGGTGGATTAGCTCAGCGCTGCGACGACGGTTGGCAGGCTCTCCGCCGGCCGTCGAACCGTCAGCGTAAGGACCGGTTGGCCGTGCTCGGCGAGCACCGCCGCGTCGCCGGCAGCCTGCGCTCGAATGAGTTCCCCGAACGTGAACGGTCGCTCCGGGATCTGAAGATCTGTCTCCTCGACGGCAACGATCTGAACAAAGGCGCCGATGGCAGGACCACCCTTATGGAACTGTCCGGTTGAGTGCAGGAACCGAGGTCCCCAGCCGAAGGTAACCGGCCGTGCAACCCGTGCGGCAATCGCGTCTCGCACAGCCGCGAGTTCTGAGTGCGCAACGCGGTCGACGTACGCATGAACGGCGACGTAGCCATCAGCTGGAACGAGCGAGAGCAATGTCTGCACCACGGCATCAAGATCGCCGGCACCGTCGACGACGTCCTTCGTGCCGCGAACCTCGATGTCTCCGACCGTGAAGGCTGGCGGCGCCGGCTCTCTCGGGTGATCGATGAGCGCGCGCGCGGCGACCTTGGCCGATTCGACATCCGGTTGGTCGAAAGGATTGATACCAAGGATGCGACCGGCTACGGCGACGGCATACTCCCAAGTGAGCAACATCGCGCCAAGCGTTCCCGCGATCTCGATCTCGCCATCAGCAACGATCTCGGTGTCTTCTCGGTCGCCGACAAGTCGGACGAGCTGCAGGTCGGCGAGGTCTGCGGACAGTTCTGGCGATCCCGTTGTCAGCACTACCGGCAACACGCCTTTGCCAAGCTTTCCGGTGGATTCTGCGATGAGTTGCTCTGCCCAATCACCGAACCCAAGAATGTGTGTGCCGTCTGCAATGATCCCGAGCTTGTTCTTGAGCGGGGTAGTTCCCGCGATTGCCGCACCGAGGATGAGCCCTGCGTTCTCAGGCAGGTCGACCGCAAGCGGGAGCAATGCGGCCTCAGCCTCGTCGAGCAACTCCGTAATGTCGACCCCGGCGAGGCCAGACGGAACCAGCCCGAACGCCGTCAGCGCAGAGTAACGTCCGCCAACGTTGGGGTCTGCGTTGAAGACGCGGTACCCAGCCGCTCTCGACGAAACATCCAGTGGAGAGCCTGGATCGGTGACGATAATGATGCGATCGAGCGGATCAATGCCGGCTTCGGTGAAGTACTGCTCGTAGATTCGCTTCTGGCTGTCGGTTTCGAGGGTCGACCCTGACTTCGAGGAAACCACGACGGCCGTTGTCGCGAGCCGATCGCCAAGCGCAGCAAGCACTTGCCCAGGGCTGGTCGAGTCCAGAACTGTCAGCGGAACGCCATAAGTGCGCGTGATCACCTCTGGAGCAAGCGAGGATCCTCCCATTCCGCATAGAACGATGTGGTTGACCCCGGCTTCCTCGAGCCTTTCGCGAAGCGCGACGATGTCGTCAACTAGCGGCCTGGAGGTGGAAACAGCTTCGACCCAACCGAGCCGAGTCGATGCCTCATCCTCAGCTTCAACGCCCCACAACGATGCGTCGCCGGCGGTAATGCGACTCGCTACCAGATCGCTCACGAGCTGCGGAACGATTCTGTCGGCGGCCTTGGCTGCTGCGCCAGAAACGGCGATGATCACCGTCATTTTGCCGCCTCGATTGCTGCTGACACGGTATCCAGCAGTTCGTTCCACGACACGATGAACTTCTCAACACCCTCCTGTTCGAGGAGGGCAGTCACCTCGTCGTATGAGATCCCGAGAGCCTCAAGCGCTGCCAGTGTCGCCCGAGCATTCTCATACGAACCGGTGACGGCATCGCCCGTGATTACTGCGTGATCGAAGGTGGCCTCAAGCGTCTTCTCTGGCATGGTGTTGACGGTTTCCGTAACGGCCAGTTCCGTCACGTACAGCGTGTCGGGAAGGCTCGGGTCCTTGACGCCGGTCGAGGCCCACAGCGGCCGCTGTTTCTGCGCGCCAGCCTGAAGCAGAGCCGCGGCGCGAGGGCTCGCGAAGGCATCCTGATAGAGCTCATACGCCAGTCTGGCGTTGGCAACACCGGCCGCGCTCTTCAACGCGATGGCTTCCGCGCTTCCGATGGACTCAAGCCGCTTGTCGATCTCGGTGTCGACGCGCGAGACGAAGAATGAAGCAACAGAGTGGATGCTCGACAGGTCGTGCCCGCTGGCCTGAGCCTTCTCTAGGCCGGCCAGATACGCATCAATTACTGCTCGGTGGCGGTCGAGACTGAAGATGAGTGTGACGTTCACGCTGATGCCAGACCCGATCACCTCGGTAATCGCCGCGAGACCCTCGATGGTGGCAGGAATCTTGATCATCGCGTTTGGTTCGTTGACCTTCGCCCACAACTCACGCGCCTGCGCTACGGTCGCCTCGGTATCGTGGGCGAGACCTGGCTCGACCTCGATCGACACTCGACCATCGACGCCGCCGGTTGAGTCGTATACCGGCCGGAAGATCTTGCATGCAGCCGCAACATCATCCGTCGTAATCTCGAATACTGCGGCAGTTACCGCGGTGTCGGCGACCGCGAGGGCGCGGACCTGTTCGTCGTACGCTTCACCCTTTGCCAAGGCGCCAGCGAAGATCGTCGGATTCGTTGTTACGCCGACAACATTGCGTTCGGCGATAAGTCGCTGGAGTCCGCCAGAACTGATGCGCTCTCTCGAGAGGTCGTCGAGCCAGATGCTGACTCCGATTTTGGAGAGTGCAGCTGTTGGGGAGGTTGCCATGATTGTCTTCTCTCCTGCCGGGGCCTAGTGGCTGCCCAGCGATTGACGAGCTGCCGCGATGGCAGCCTCTGTCGTGATTCCGAACTCGCGATACAGGGTCTGGTAATCGGCGGATGCCCCAAAGTGCTCGATCGAGACGCTGCGGCCGCGATCTCCAACGTAACGACGCCACGTCAGGTCGAGCCCCGCTTCGATCGAGACTCGCGCGGTGACGGCCGCCGGGAACACAGATTCGCGGTACGCATCGTCTTGCTCCTCGAACCACTCGAGGCACGGAACAGATACCACTCGCGCGTTGACACCTTCTTGGCGAAGTGCCTCGCGCGCCTCGACGGCGAATTGCAACTCAGAACCGGTGGCCATGAAAATCAGCTCTGGCGAACCGCCTGGAGCCTCAGCGAGCACGTATGCGCCCTTCTCAACGAACGATGCTGAGGCCAGCACATCCCCGTGTGCTGCGCCTGGCCCGCGTTCGAACACCGGAATGTTTTGACGGGTCAAGGCAATTCCGGCCGGACCGTTGCGGCGAGCAAGCATCGTCTTCCACGCCCACGCCACCTCGTTTGCATCGCCTGGTCGCACGATGTCAAGACCCGGAATCGCGCGGAGGGTCGCAAGTTGCTCGATCGGCTGGTGGGTGGGACCATCTTCGCCGAGCGCGACAGAGTCATGGGTCCAGACGAAGATCGACGGTGCCTTCATGAGCGCAGCGAGCCGAACGGCCGGCCGCATGTAATCGCTGAAGATCAGGAAGGTGCCGCCAAACGCCCGAGTGTTGCCATGCAACACAATGCCGTTGACAATGGCCGCCATCGCGTGTTCGCGGATCCCGAAATGCAAGACTCGCCCGTATGGGTTACCTGTCCATTCGTGGGTCGAGTGCTCACTCGGGATGAATGAGGCAGCTCCAGCGATCGTGGTCAGGTTCGACTCCGCGAGGTCGGCCGAACCGCCCCACAGCTCAGGAATGATTGCACCGAGAGCTCCCAGCACCTTGCCGGATGCTGCGCGCGTCGACACGTCTTTGCCTGCTTCGAACACCGGGAGCGCGGCGTCAACGCCATCCGGCAGTTCACCGGCAAGAACCCGATCGAGCAGCACTTTGCGCTCGGGGTTGGCCAAGGCCCACGCTTCGAACTGTCCGTTCCATTGCTCGTGCGCCGCCTTGCCACGTTCCAGCGCCATGCGGGTGTGTGCGATGACGTCTTCTGCGACTTCGAAGAACTGCTCAGGGTCGAAGCCGAGCACGCGCTTGGTGGCGGCGAGTTCGTCTGCACCGAGGGCAGAACCGTGAATCTTGCCCGAGTCTTGCTTGTGCGGCGCTGGCCAACCGATGATCGTGCGAAGAATGATGAGCGACGGCTTTCCGATGACGCCCTTCGCGGCCTCGATCGCGGCATTCAGTTCAGCCACGTCTTCTTCGTAGGCGCCGGTCTTCTTCCAGTCCACGGTTTGAACGTGCCAGTGATACGCCTCATAGCGAGCCTTGACGTCTTCGGTGAAGGCGATATCGGTGTCGTCTTCGATCGATATCTGGTTCGAGTCATAGATGACGACGAGGTTGCCGAGCTGCTGATGACCGGCGAGCGATGATGCCTCAGAGGAGACTCCCTCCTGGAGGTCCCCGTCGCTCGCAATGACATAGATGAAGTGGTCAAATGGCGACGTGCCGGCTTCGGCATCCGGATCAAAAAGCCCACGCTCGAACCTCGAAGCGTAGGCAAAACCGACAGCCGATGAAATCCCCTGACCGAGCGGTCCGGTCGTGATTTCGACTCCGTCGGTGTGACCGTATTCCGGGTGTCCCGGGGTCTTCGAGCCCCACGTACGCAGAGCCTTGAGGTCGTCGAGTTCGAGACCATAGCCGCCAAAATAGAGCTGAACATACTGGGTGAGCGAACTGTGCCCTGCCGACAGGATGAAGCGATCACGACCGATCCAGTTGTTGTCGCTCGGGTCGTGCCTCATCACCTTCTGGAACAGCAGGTATGCGGCTGGGGCAAGGCTCATGGCGGTACCCGGATGCCCGTTTCCCACCTTTTCGACGGCATCTGCCGCGAGGATCCTTGCCGTATCAACGGCTCTGACATCAATGGGATCCCACTGCAGTGCTGACACGAAGCGCACAACCCTTCTTCGAGCGAGATGATTCCGGCTGCACCCAGAACTGTCGCGACGGTGGCCAGCCGGGTCTGACGCGCCACCGATTCCGGCCACCGCGGTCAGGATAAGGATGTGGTGGGGGAGTTGGTGCGCCGCAGTCCGGCGGGCTCGCACCAAGTATAGAGAAACGCCAGCAAACCGCATTGTGCTTGCCTCAGGCTGAGAGGGGTGATACAGATCCCTAACCTAGAATGATGCTCCGGAGAAGTTGAACGAGGAGCAATGGACGTCGCAGTAACCACGCCCACTGTTGGGGAGAGAATCGGCATCCGCCGGACCGTACTGGCGTACATCGCTCTCACCAAGCCGAGGGTGATTGAGCTTCTTCTGGTCACAACGGTTCCCGTCATGTTCCTTGCCGCCGGTGGTGTGCCGAACCTGTGGCTGGTGCTCGCGACACTGCTGGGTGGCGCGCTGAGCGCAGCATCCGCCAATGCTTTCAACTGCTACATCGACCGGGACATCGACCGCGTCATGGAGCGCACACAGCGTCGGCCCCTGGTTACCGGCGAATTGACTGACCGCCAAGCGCTCGGCTTCGCGTGGATCGCAGGTATCGCCTCTGTTGTTTGGCTCGCGCTCGTCGTGAACTGGCTCGCCGCTGCACTTTCGCTCGCCGCCATTGCGTTCTATGTGCTCGTTTACACTCTGCTGCTCAAGCGCAGGACTCCACAAAACATAATTTGGGGTGGGGCTGCCGGGTGCATGCCGGTGCTGATCGGCTGGGCAGCAGTCACAGGCTCGCTCAGTTGGACACCAGCGGTGCTGTTCGGAATCGTGTTCCTGTGGACCCCGGCGCATTACTGGCCGCTATCCATGAAATATCGCGCCGACTACCAGGCCGTCGGGGTGCCGATGCTCGCCGTTGTCCGTGGTCGCAGCGTTGTCGGGTTGCAGGTGGTGCTCTACGCGTGGGCCACCATCGCTTGCTCGCTGCTACTCATCCCGGTCGCGTCAATGGGCTTGGTTTATTCGTTCGTGGCCGTCGCCGCTGGCGCCTGGTTCATCTACGAATCACACCGTCTATATCGGGCGGCGATTCGAGGTGGTCAGCTGCAACCCATGCGTGTCTTCCACAGCTCGATCACCTACCTCACGCTCGTCTTCATCGCGCTCGGTGTTGATCCGCTGCTGCCCTTCTAACCCGCCCATGGCGGAGCCGCGGTGTGTTTCGCGCAAGCTGAGCAGCACTGCGGTCATTGCCGCCGCTGACGCGCAGGCGAGCACCATGTGGATGCCGACCAGAATTTCGGGAAGGCCGAGCCGCGCCTGAGCGATGCCGACGACGATCTGAACCACTTCGATGGCCAATAGCAATGCGAGGAAGCGGCGTGTGCGCCGAAGATTCAGCAGCTGCGCCCCGGCGAAGAGCAGAACCGTCGCCCCGAAAGTTAGGTACGCCGGCCAGCTATGCAAATGCTGCAGCAATTCGGAGTCAAGACCGTTCCGCGCCGCTCCACCGTCGCCAGCGTGCGGTCCAGAGCCCGTTGTCAACACTCCGACAAGAATGGTGATGGCGAGCGCGATGGCTGAGAAGGCGGCAAGCGGTCGGTACCACGGCGGCAGCGCAATCGCTACGCCGCGTGGTCCGGTGTAGACGCGATAGACGAGCACTGTTGCAAGCACCACTAGGACGACAGACAGCACGAAGTGCAGTCCAACCACATACGGGTCCAGATTCGTGAGCACGCTGATACCGCCAATGACAGCTTGAGCCGGGATGCCAAGGCCAATGACGAGCGCGAGTCTGAAGAGCTCAGGACGTGCCCGGCGCATCCGAACCACCATGAGGAACATGCCGATCGCAATCGCGACCAGAACGAAGGTCAACAACCGGTTTCCGAACTCGATCACACCGTGGATGCCCATCTCAGGGGTTGAGATAAAGGAATCATCAGTACATCTTGGCCAAGTCGGGCAGCCTAGGCCGGAGCCCGTCAATCGCACGGCGCCACCGGTGCCGACGATCAGAATCTGAGCGACGAGCGAAGCGATCGCGAAGCCACGAACCCGCGACGTAATCGTTGTCGGGAGCCGAGTAATGAGGGCTTTCACAGCCTAACCTCCTGTTATTGGCGAGAGTGCCCTGTAGAATCGGGGTGTTCGAAAACACAGCCATTGCCGGGGAGTCAACGACGACGCCGGAGCCTCGCTCCCTCATCCCGCCTCAGTCTAAACGTGCAACGCGAGTGGACTCTGGGTGGCCGCTGATGCATCGAAGACTCTCTCGAGATAGCTGTGCGATCGATCGTTCGAAGCAACAGCGGGACCGTTGCTGGGGAATGCTGCAAGAGCCACCGTGGTTGCGTGTGGCAGGAAAGAGGATGCCATGTCAGATGTGCTTATCGACCGACCAGAGCTCGGAAGTCTCGGACAGTACGAGTTCGGCTGGGCTGATTCCGACGTTGCAGGCGCATCCGCTCGCCGTGGCATCAATGAAGAGGTCGTACGCGATATTTCGGCCCTCAAGAGCGAGCCGGAATCGATGCTCGCAACGAGGCTCACCGGACTGAAAAACTTCTACCGCAAGCCGATGCCAACTTGGGGAGCTGATCTGTCTGGCATTGACTTTGACAACATCAAGTACTTCGTTCGCTCGACCGAGAAGCAGGCGCAGACCTGGGAGGACCTTCCGGAAGACATCCGCTTGACCTACGAAAAGTTAGGCATTCCGGAGGCGGAACGTCAGCGGCTGGTTTCTGGCGTCGCCGCGCAATACGAGTCCGAGGTCGTATTCCACTCGATCAACGCCGAACTGGAAGCCCAGGGCGTCATCTTCATGGACACCGACACGGCCCTTAGGGAGCACCCGGAGTTCTTTGACGAGTACTTTGGCACCGTCATTCCGGCCGGCGACAATAAGTTCGCCGCGCTCAACACGGCCGTCTGGTCTGGCGGCTCGTTCGTCTACGTGCCGAAGGGCGTGCACGTCGAGATTCCGCTACAGGCCTACTTCCGAATCAACACCGAGAACATGGGCCAATTCGAGCGCACGCTGATCATCGCAGATGAGGGCTCGTACGTTCACTACATTGAAGGATGCACGGCTCCGATCTACAAGTCAGACTCGCTGCACTCCGCCGTCGTCGAGATCGTTGTGAAGAAGAATGCGCGCGTTCGGTACACGACGATCCAGAACTGGTCGAACAACGTCTACAACCTCGTCACCAAGCGTGCGATCGCCCACGAGGGCGCGACCATGGAGTGGATCGACGGCAACATCGGCTCGAAGGTCACGATGAAGTACCCGTCGATCTACCTCGTCGGTGAGCACGCCAAGGGCGAGACTCTCTCCGTCGCGTTCGCTGGCCCCGGCCAGCACCAAGATGCCGGCGCAAAGATGGTGCACATGGCGCCGTACACGACGTCCTCGATCGTCTCGAAGTCGATCGCGAGAGGCGGTGGTCGCGCTGGCTACCGCGGAGAGATCCGCGTCGACGCGAACGCGCACCACTCTGCCAATACGGTGCGCTGCGACGCGCTACTGGTCGACACGATTTCTCGATCTGACACCTACCCATCCATCGACATCCGCGTTGACGATGTGCAGCTCGGGCACGAGGCGACCGTATCTCGGGTCAGCGCAGAGCAGCTCTTCTATCTGCAGTCGCGCGGCCTCGCCGAAGATGAAGCCATGGCGATGATCGTGCGCGGATTCATTGAGCCGATCGCACGCGAACTTCCCATGGAGTACGCCCTCGAACTGAACAAGCTCATCGAGATGAGCATGGAAGGAAGCGTCGGCTAGCCGAGGCATCCACCTCAGGCGCATCCACCTGAGGCATCCGCCCGCATTGCACTCACGCGAACCGCAGGCTTCGCTTCGAAAGGACGTATCGGCTCAATGTCGATGGCAACAACCCAAACACCAGAACAGCACGGTGCGAAAGCGCATAGCGACGGTGCGTGGGGCATCACTAGCAAGGTGCCCGTTCAAACCCGTTCTGCTCGCTTCACGTCCGTGGTGCCTGAGGACTTCCCGGCAGTAACGGGGCTCGAGATCGACTGGAAACTCAGCCCCGTCGCCTCGCTTCGTCACTTGATCGACGGTGAACTCGACGGTTCACAGTACGCGTTCGAATCGACAATCACGGCCGGTGCTCGAGTTGACTGGGTATCGAGCGCGAGCGCTGCTGTCGGCAGGGCAGGAACCCCAGAGGACCGCGCATCCGCGAACGCATGGTCGAGCACGGAGGCCGTACTCGAACTCAGCGTCACTGGCGACGATGCTGCCACGATCGAGATCGAGCGATCAGCGTTCGGCTCGAAGCCGCGCGCCGCACACACGATCATTACCGCTGCCGCGAACAGTCGCGGGCGAGTCGTACTGCGGAATACGGGTGAAGCACAACTGGTCGAGAACCTGGAGATCATCGTCGAGGATGGGGCTAATCTCACGGTCATCTCCCTGCAAGGTTGGGCGGATGACGCTGTTCACTTGGCGAGTCACTTCGCGCAGATTGGCCGCGAGGCGACCCTCAAGCACATTGTCGTCTCGCTGAGCGGGTCGATCGTTCGCGTCAACCCCTCTATCCATTTGAGTGGCGAGGGCTCGAACGCTGAACTCTACGGCCTCTATTTTGCGGATGCTCGGCAGCACCTTGAGCACCGCGTCTACCTGCACCACCAGGCCGCAAACACGAAAGGCCGCGTGAACTACAAGGGCGCGCTGCAGGGCAAAGGCGCCCGTACCGTGTGGGTCGGCGATGTGTTGATCGGTCGCGATGCCAGCGGGACCGACAGTTATGAGCAGAACCGCAACCTCGTACTCAGTGAGGGCACTCGTGCGGACTCGATCCCCAACCTCGAAATCGAGACCGGAGACATCCTCGGCGCCGGACACGCGAGTGCGACCGGGCGATTTGACGACGAACAACTCTTCTACCTTCAGGCCCGCGGCATCTCCGAGCTCGAGGCAAGGCGCCTGGTTGTGATCGGGTTCCTCAACGAGATCGTGCAGAAGGTGGATGACCCCGCCATGGAGTCGACCTTGCTCGAACGGATCGAAGCAGAGTTGGAGGGAATCTCATGACCGAGCATCGCGTATGCACGACAGAAGAACTCGGGACGAATAAAGCGTTCAGAGTTGTGCTCGATGGCGCAGCGATCGTCGTCGTCAAGGATGCCACCGGGGCGGTCCACGCCATCGGCGACACCTGCACGCACGGTGACATCTCGCTTGCGGAAGGCTTTGTCGAGGACGATTCGATCGAGTGCTGGGCACACGGATCCATGTTCTCGCTTGCGACCGGCAAGCCGTCCAACCTTCCGGCGTACGAACCGGTTCCCGTCTACACGGTCAGAGTCGACAACGATGGCGTTGTCATGATCGATCCCACCCAAACCCTGGCCGTCTGACTTAGTCACTGCGCCTGAGCGCCGCTCCACAGCATCAACGTTTCACCACCGAAGGAATCACACCATGTCAACACTCGAAGGTTCAACACTCCAAGTGATCGATCTCCACGTCAGCGTGGAGACTGAACAGGGGACCAAGCAGATCTTGAAGGGCGTGGATCTCGTCGTCAACCGGGGCGAAGTGCACGCGATCATGGGGCCCAACGGATCTGGCAAGTCGACCCTCGCGTACTCGATAGCCGGGCATCCGAAGTACCACGTCGAAAGCGGCTCCGTGTTGCTCGACGGTGTCGAGGTCCTGACGATGAGCGTCGACGAACGCGCTCGCGCCGGACTCTTTCTTGCGATGCAGTACCCGGTCGAGATTCCGGGAGTGCGCATGACCGATTTCCTGCGTACGGCCAAGGCCGCCATCGACGGTGAAGCTCCAGCGATTCGCCCGTGGATCAAGGAAGTCAACGAGGCGATGAAGTCACTTCGCATGGATAAGTCGTTCGGCGAACGCAACGTCAATGAAGGCTTTTCTGGTGGGGAGAAGAAGCGCCACGAGATACTTCAACTGGAGCTACTGAAGCCGAAGTTCGCGATCCTTGACGAAACGGACTCTGGTCTGGATGTCGACGCCCTGAAAGTTGTCGCCGACGGCGTAAACCGTGCGCACCAAGAAAACAATCTCGGAATCCTCCTGATTACGCATTACACGCGCATCTTGCGGTACATCAAGCCTGACTTTGTGCACGTGTTTGTCGATGGACGAGTCGCAGAAGAGGGCGGACCCGAACTCGCCGATCGCCTCGAAACCGAGGGTTACGATCGCTTTCTCACCGACGCGAGCGTAATTTAGTCCTATGGTTTCCACGCTCGCACCCGCGCTCTTCGATCAGGTCGAAGAGGCACTCAAAGACGTTATGGACCCTGAGCTCGGGGTCAACATTGTCGACCTCGGTCTTATTTACGACTTGAGCTGGGACGACGAGAACACGGCGCTCATCATCAGCATGACGCTGACCTCGGCCGGCTGCCCGTTGACCGATGTCATCGAGGAGCAAATCGCCCAGTCACTCGACGGCATCGTCGATGCGTTCAGAATCACCTGGGTCTGGATGCCGCCATGGGGACCAGAAAAGATCACCGACGACGGCCGCGACATGATGCGCGCGCTGGGTTTCTCGATTTAGCTGGGCTTCCCGATCTAGCTAGGCTTCCCGGCGTTCTTGCGCTTGTGGTTCGAACGCACGACGAGCCAAGCAGCAGAGATGATCGCAGCGCCAAGAACAGCCTTGATGATTCCACCCGGAATAAACGGGTAGAAGCCAGCGATGAGCACCGACTGAAGATCGTTCGGTGCCCCAACACTGCCGAGGAAAACAGCGAGCCATGGTAGTCCGAATACGAAGGGCACCGCACTCGCGGCAAGGAAAGCCAAGAACGACCACAGCACCTTACGGTCCCACTCGCGCTGGGCAAGCCATCCGGCCAATGCCGCTGCAAAAATGAAGCCGATAATGTAGCCGCCGGTGGGGCCGACCAGCACGTTCCAGCCAGACGAAGCCTCGCTGTAGACCGGCAACCCCACGATACCGAGTACGGCATACAGCGACAGCGAGATGGCTCCACGCATGGCCCCAAGCGAAACGCCGACGAGCAACACCGCGAGCGTTTGCCCCGTGATGGGCACCGGCTGGAGCGGAATGACGACTTGCGCCGCGATTGCCGTTAGCACTGCACCGGCTGTCACCAGAACGATATCGGTGACGAGACTGCGGCTGAAGACGCTGTCGGCGATGGTTGGGCGGCCAATGGCCAGACTTGGACTACTCAAGAGCTTCTCCTAGGTAACTGCCGAAGTGCGCGGCGTGCCGTCTCATGCGGCACACAAAGTAGACTAGCTGGCTGGCGTACTCACGCCGCGCTACCACTCCCTCCAGAAGATTCGGACCTTTCCTGTGCTCGCAGTGCACGACCTTGAGTTGCGCGTTGGAGCGCGTCTGCTCATGGAGGACGTGTCATTCCGGGTCGACGGCGGCGACAAAATCGGGCTAGTCGGTCGCAACGGTGCAGGAAAAACAACGCTGACAAAGGTGCTCGCTGGAGAGCTGGCTGCCGCAGCGGGCCGCATCGACCGCACTGGCGAAATCGGCTACTTGCCTCAGGACCCGAGGTCAGGCGATCCAGAGGAATTGGCGAGAACTCGCATCCTCAATGCGCGAGGGCTTGGCGAGCTTGTTCTCGGCATGCAGAAGGCGAGTATCGATATGGCCAGTAGCGACGAGAAAGTCAGCACCGCTGCGATGAAGCGTTACGGCAACCTGACCGATCGTTTCGACGCGCTCGGCGGGTATGCGGCCGAGGCTGAGGCTGCTTCGATCGCGAGCAACCTCAGTTTGCCCGATCGCATTCTCGAGCAGCCGCTCAAGACCCTCTCGGGTGGTCAACGTCGCAGAATCGAGCTCGCGCGCATCCTGTTCTCCGCCGCCGACGTCATGATTCTCGACGAGCCAACCAACCATCTTGACGCTGACTCTGTCGTCTGGCTGCGCGAGTTTCTGCGCAACTATGCCGGCGGATTCATCGTCATCAGTCACGATGTCGAACTCGTCGGTGAGACGGTCAACAAAGTCTTCTACCTCGATGCGAATCGCCAACAGATCGACATCTACAACATGGGCTGGAAGAACTACCTCCGCCAGCGCGAAGCCGACGAAGAGCGGCGCAAGAAAGAACGCGTCAACGTCGAGAAGAAAGCGACCCAGTTGCAGCTGCAGGCCGCGCGCTTCGGCGCGAAGGCATCCAAAGCGGCTGCGGCCCATCAGATGGTTGCGAGAGCCGAGCGGATGCTCTCTGGCCTGGATGAGGTACGTTCGGTCGATCGGGTGGCGAAGCTCCGATTTCCTGATCCCGTCGCGTGTGGGCGGACACCACTGCAAGCCCACAATCTGTCCAAGAGCTACGGCTCACTGGAAATCTTCACCGCCGTCGACCTCGCGATCGATCGTGGCTCGAAAGTCGTGGTACTCGGGCTCAACGGTGCCGGCAAGACGACACTCTTGCGAATGCTTGCCGGGGTAGACATCCCAGATACTGGTCAGATCGAGCCGGGCCACGGGTTGCGGATCGGCTATTACGCCCAAGAGCACGAGACGATTGATGTCAAGCGTTCTGTGCTCGAGAACATGGTTTCCTCCTCGCCTGACCTCACCGAAACCGAGGCGCGGCGAGTACTCGGCTCGTTCCTGTTCACGGGGGATGACACGGCCAAGCCGGCCGGGGTGCTCAGTGGTGGCGAGAAGACGAGGCTCGCTCTGGCCATGATCGTCGTGAGTGGAGCAAACGTGCTGCTACTCGACGAGCCGACGAACAACCTCGACCCGGCCAGTCGAGAAGAGATTCTCGGTGCGCTCGCGAGCTACACCGGTGCCGTAGTGCTTGTGAGCCACGATGAGGGCGCGGTTGAGGCTCTCAATCCGGAGCGAGTCCTCATCCTGCCCGACGGCGTTGAAGATCACTGGAACAAAGACTACGCAGACCTCATAAGCTTGGCGTAGCGATTGCCTTAGCTCCACCGCGCGAGCAGTTCGTCTTCGACCTCGGAGTCACTTCTTGGCTTCGCCGCCTTGCGTTTCGCCCGCTCGGCTGCCCTCGCCTGTTCTTCCGGGTCGTCTTCGTTTCGGAAGCGGTACTCCTGTCTGACCGCCCAAGCAAGCCCGATGAAGGCCATGACGCCGAACACAAGCCATTGAAAGGCGTACGACAGGTGCGGTCCCTCATCGGCGACCGGGCGTACCGCCGCGGCCGGGAGGGCGGCGCTTGCCGGGTCCTCGGAGTCGAGCAGGCCATACGCTCCGGTGTAGGTCGGCAGGTCAAGCTGTTCGGCAAGCTGCGGCAGATTGATCGTGGCGATCTGCCCATCCGGCGCTGAGCGCCCGGCAACAATCGGCTCACCCGGCTTGAGTCTGGCAACGACGGATACCTCGCCGTTCGGCGGCTCAGGAATGAAGTCCGGCGTATCTTGTGCGTTGCCGACTTGGAGCCAACCACGATTGACGATGAACGCGCTGCCATCATCGAGCTGGAGCGGAACGAGCTGTTCAAAGCCGGGAAGGCCGTTGAATGGTCTGCCTCGGACGAGGAACTGTTCATCAACGAGGTAGCGACCGGTGATCTTGACGGGAGTCCAGGTGTCACCCTCGTCGAACTCGTCGCGCGACGGCAGGACCTGCGCGAGTTCGCGCGGTGTGGCATCCCAATTGGTCTCGACCCGGTCTATTTCGGTTCTGGCTTCGTCCCGTCGAGCGAGTTGCCACAGCGACAGGAGGGTGCACGCAATCGCGAATACGATGACGAGGGCTAGGTAGCCGAGCCATCGCCGCGAGAACGCGAAGCCCCAGTTGCTCATTGCGCCACGTCTGGCAGTCGTTCGAGCGCCACCGAAACATGAGTGACAGTCACGGGAAACCCACGCGAACTCAGGTATCCCTCGAGAAACTCTCGGTGCTCAGCACAGGCGAGCCACACTTTCACCCGTTCTGGGCCGTGAATGCGGGGGTTGCGCCAGTTCACGTTCCAATCAGCTGGCGCGTCGCAACCGGCTCGCGAACACGTCGGGATTGAGCCAGCCAAGCCGATCGGGTCAGAACTTGCGTGCGCCCTGCTTACGTGCGCGCTACCGGGTGTTCCGCTGGCCAGGGTCACGGCTGGTCCTCACGCGGCACCTGTCTGGCCACCGGGACCACTGCCCCTGGCCGAATAACCTCGCCGCCCTGCCCCCCACTACCAACATTGGCGATAATCATCGCAAAATATGGCAGCACGACCGCACCGATAATCGGGAGCAACAGCCACCATCCCTGCACAAAAAAACACAGGATAATGCAGACCACCCGCAGGCACATGGCGATCAGATAGCGCACCATTCTGCTCTTGCGCTCCTCGTCCGGCGACGGCGGAAGAGTGGTGATCGATTGCGGCTGCTTCATGGCCTCACATAGCTCTTGCGGGTTCGAATGACCCCTTGAAGACAAGCCTACTTCCTGCAAGCCTGACTATATGCTGGTGCGCATGACTGCCCAGAGAACCGTGCTCGTAACCGGCGGCAACCGCGGTATCGGCCGCGCGATCGCCGAAGAATTCATCGCCCAAGGACACCGGGTCGCGGTCACTGCCAGAACCGGTGATGGACCTACAGGCTCGTTGACAGTTCGAGCAGATGTGACGGATGCCGCGGCGCTAGACAAAGCGTTCTCGGAAGTTGAGGCACAGCTCGGTCCGGTCGAAGTCGTCGTCGCCAACGCCGGCATCACGCGCGATACCCTGCTGATGCGCATGAGCGACGAAGACTTCACCGAGGTCATCGACACCAACCTGAGCGGTGCATTTCGGGTCGTCAAGCGAGCATCCAAGGGCATGATGAAGGCGCGTTTCGGCCGCATCATTCTGGTATCGAGTGTCGTCGGACTGCTCGGCTCTGCTGGTCAAGTCAACTACTCAGCTTCGAAGAGCGGCCTGATCGGTCTTGCGCGTTCTGTCACCCGCGAGCTGGGGTCCCGAGGCATCACCGCGAATGTCGTCGCACCAGGTTTCATCGAAACCGACATGACCGCCGAACTCTCAGAAGAGCTCCAACAGAGCTACATCAAGTCGATCCCTGCCGCGCGCTTCGCAACTCCCGCCGAAGTCGCAAAAGTGATCGTCTGGCTCGCGAGTGACGACGCCGGCTACATCTCGGGAGCCGTCATCCCCGTCGACGGCGGACTCGGAATGGGCCACTGACCCGCCTGCGCGGTGGAGCTAAGGCAAACGCGCCAGCGTTTGCGCGACCCCAGCGCCGAGGGAGCCTGCGACCGAGGTTCAGCCCCTTAAGCCCAGCGCCGAGGGAGCCTTCGACCGAGGTCTACCCCCGTAACCCCAGCAGCGGCAGCACTTGTGAGAGGTCCCGCACGTCGATGAGCACGCCGGCAAGGTCGCGCACCGGCGCTTTCGCGTCGAAGCCAATGGCCAAGCCAGCGATCGCCATCATTGGCAGATCGTTGGCTCCATCGCCGACGGCGACCGTCTGTGACAGCGGAACCCCAAAATCGGCGGCCCACTCGCGCAACGTTGATGCCTTGGCTTCGGCGTCGATGACGGGACCCAAGAGGCGACCGGTCAGCAGACCATCTGCGACTTCAAGTCGATTCGCCCGGCAATAGTTGAGACCAAGGGCGTTCGCGATCGGATCGAGCACTTCGTGGAAGCCGCCAGAGACCACCGCGACGCGGCCACCGGCATCCTTGACACCGGCAATCATCTCTGGCGCACCGGCCGTAACGGTGACCTGGCGACCGACTGTCTCAAACACCGATTGGGGGAGACCCGCCAGCGTCGCGACCCGCGCGCACAAGCTCTCTTCGAAGTCGAGTTCGCCGTTCATGGCACGAAAGGTGATGCGCTGAACCTCGGCAAGGGATCCGGCGTGATCCGCGAGCAGCTCGATCACCTCGTTCTCGATGAGGGTCGAGTCAACGTCGAGAACCACGAGAAAGCCAGCCATGCGCGGTCTGCCTTCCTCGGTTGGTCTTCCTCGGTCTACGCGCTGACGTGAACTCCCTTGCCAACCACGGTGATGCCGGTCTCTGTCACCGTGAAGCCCCGCGCACGGTCAGCGTCGTGATCGACTCCGACCGTCGCCCCAGCCTCCACGACCACATCCTTGTCAAGAATAGCCTTGCGCACGACGGCGTTCGGCATGATGCGTGCGCGCTCGAACACGACAGAGTCGACCACCATCGCACCAGACTCAACACTCGTCCACGGCCCGAGCACGCTACGTTCGATGTGGGCTCCGGAAAGCAGTGAGCCCAGGGACACGATGGAGTCGATCATGGTCCCGAGGTAGCCACGGGCATCCCGAACGAATTTTGCTGGTGGTGAGTTGAGCTGCTGGCTGAAGATCGGCCACTCGCGGTTGTACAGGTTGAAAATCGGAAGCGCCGAGATCAGATCCTGATGGGCATCGTAAAACGACTCGATCGTTCCAACATCGCGCCAGTAGAACCGATCACGATCGGTCGACCCCGGAACTTTATTGCGATTGAGGTCGTAGACGCCGGCGAGCCCTCGAGACACGAAGTCCGGCACGATATCGCCCCCCATGTCGTGGTTCGAGTCGCTTCGTTCTCCATCTCGAATGACGGCGTCGATAAGCACATCGGCGTTGAACACGTAGTTGCCCATGGATGCCAGCACCTCGCCTGGCGAGTCAGCAAGACCGATCGGATTCTGCGGCTTCTCATGGAATGCCGCAATGCGCGTCGGATCCTTCGCCTCGACTTCGATCACGCCGAACTGATCGGCAATGCCAATCGGCTGGCGGATCGCTGCAACAGTCAGGCCAAGTCCGGATTCGATATGAGCGTCGACCATCTGGCTGAAGTCCATGCGGTAGACGTGGTCAGCACCGACGACGACCACGATGTCCGGCTTTTCATCGCGGATGAGGTTGAGGCTTTGCAGGATCGCATCGGCAGAGCCGCTGAACCAGCGTTTTCCGAGCCGCTGCTGCGCAGGAACTGAGGCGACATAGGCATCCAAGAGTCCTGAGAGTCGCCACGTTTGTGACACGTGTCTGTCGAGACTGTGTGACTTGTACTGCGTCAGTACGACGATCTGGCGCAACCCTGAATTGATGAGGTTGCTGAGCGCGAAGTCGATCAATCGGTAGCCACCACCGAAGGGAACTGCGGGCTTCGCGCGGTCGGCCGTCAGAGGCATTAGGCGCTTTCCCTCACCACCGGCGAGGACAATCCCGAAGATTTTCGGTGAGGACATACGCCAACAGTAGGCGAGTGTGCGCGGCGATGCGAGTGAGGCGCAAGGGCTAGGGGACTGGCGGTGCAGTAACGTCGGGGCATGCGCGTCGACCTGATCACTCGTGAGTATCCGCCAGAGGTTTACGGAGGTGCTGGCGTGCACGTCGCAGAACTCGTGCGAGCACTGCGCGAACACATCGAGGTGACCGTTCGTTGTTTCGGGATGCCACGCGACGAGGCGGATGTTGTGAACTACCTCGTGCCAGCAGAACTCTCCGGTGCCAACGCATCAATCGCGACGCTCGGGGTTGACCTGCAGATTGCGCAAGACGTCGATGGAGCCGACCTCGTGCATTCCCACACCTGGTACGCCAACGCGGCCGGACACCTTGCGAGCCTGTTGCACGACGTGCCGCACGTGGTCACGGCGCACAGCCTCGAGCCGCTGCGCCCATGGAAAGCCGAGCAGTTGGGCGGCGGGTATCGGGTGTCTAGCTGGATCGAGAAGACCGCGTTCGAGAGCGCCGACGCCGTCATCGCGGTGAGCGAGGGGATGCGACGCGACATCCTGCGCTCGTATCCAGCCATCGACGAAGACAATGTCACGGTCGTCTATAACGGCATAGACCTCGAAAAATGGATGCCCGTTGAAGACCCAGAGCTCGTGCGGTCGCTCGGCATTGACCCCGACCGCCCATCTGTTGTCTTCGTCGGCCGAATAACCCGACAAAAGGGGCTCCCGTACTTGCTACGGGCAGCGGCCATTCTGCCGCCAGAAGTTCAACTCGTGCTGTGTGCTGGCGCCCCCGATACGTCGGAAATTCTTGCGGAGGTGCAAGCGGGGGTTGCTGCACTGCAGGAGGAGCGCAGCGGTGTTGTTTGGCTCGACACCCTGCTCAGCCAGCACGACCTATCAGCGGTGCTCTCGCAGGCGACCACCTTCGTGTGCCCCTCGGTGTACGAACCACTCGGCATCGTGAACCTCGAGGCGATGGCATGTTCTGTGCCGGTCGTTGGAACGGCGACCGGGGGCATCCCGGAGGTCGTCGATGACGGGGTTACTGGGCGGCTCGTTGCCATTGATCAGGCGCAAGACGGTACGGGAACACCGCTCGACCCCGACCGATTCGTTGCCGATCTCGCCGACGCGCTGATCGAGGTCGTGAGCGACCCGGTCGCCGCAAAGCGCATGGGCGAGGCCGGCCGTGCCCGGGCCGAGCGAGACTTCAGTTGGTCGGCGATCGCCGATCGCACGACCGAGATTTATCGCGGCCTCATTTAGGCTGGTGACACCATGGCCGATGTCCTGAAGTTCACCGACGTGTCTGTCGTTCGCGACGGCAATCCCATCCTCGACCGGGTCACCTGGTCGGTCGACGACTCGGAACGGTGGGTCATCCTCGGGCCCAACGGTGCCGGAAAAACCACCCTGCTTCAGCTTGCGGCGGCGCAGATTCATCCGACGTCTGGGAAGGTGCGCATTCTCGACGAGAAGCTCGGCAAGGCAGACGTGTTCGAACTCCGTCCTCGGATTGGGTTCGCCTCCACGGCTCTAGCGCGGCGCGTACCGGGTGATGAGAAGGTGCTGGATGTCGTGCTCACGGCTGCGTACTCGGTGACGGGCCGATGGAACGAGCGCTACGAAGAGATCGATGAACGACGGGCGCAGCGCGTGCTTGCCGAGTGGAAGCTGAGCTCGTTCGAGAAGCGTGCGTTCGGCGAACTGAGCGACGGCGAGCAAAAGCGGGTTCAGATAGCCCGCTCCGTCATGACGGACCCGGAACTGTTGCTGCTCGATGAGCCGGCTGCGAGTCTCGACCTTGGTGCACGCGAAGAACTGCTGCAGTTGCTCAGCGGCTACGCGAGCGCTCCACAAGCTCCAGCAATCGTCATGGTTACGCATCATGTCGAAGAGATCCCGAGGGGTTTCACGCACGCGCTGTTGCTGGCAAACGGTCGAATCACTGCAGCTGGTGTTGTCAGCGAAGTACTCACGTCGGAAAATCTCAGCGAGACCTTCGGACTGCCGCTGGTCGTATCGAACGACGGCGGCCGATTCTCGGCTAGGGCCGCCTAATCTGATAAGCTTGCGAGTCGGCCTTTCGCCGCACCGATGTTCGAGCACTGCCGCAACTCCGCCGAAAGACACAAGGACCAGCCATGAAGACCGATGTTCACCCGACCTACGCGCCAATCGTGTTCCGCGACCTCGCGTCCGGTGCGACCTTCCTCACACGGTCCACGATCTCTAGCGACAAGACGATCGAGTGGGAAGACGGCAACTCATACCCGGTCATCGACGTGGAAATCTCCTCGGAGTCGCACCCGTTCTACACTGGCAAGCAGCGCATCATGGACTCGGCCGGTCGAGTCGAGAAGTTCAACACGCGCTATAAGGGCTTCTCCAAGTAGAGGCTTCTTCAAGTAGAGACTTCTTCAAGTAGGGCCCCCAGGTAGCTCTGGCACCCGCGCCTAATACTGCGGCCAACCGCCGTGAGTTGAAACGAAGTTCTGATCGTGCGTCCTACGCATGTAGTCGGCGAAACTCGCATCCTGCTCGGCCGACCAAGCGATCTGCTTGAGGTGCAGTTCTGCGGCGCTAAGCCCAAGCTCTGCTGGGTATCGGCGCGCTATCGCCTGAGCCACTCTGCCAGCAGCAACGGCGTCTGCGCCGGCATTGTGCGCGTCGGTGAGGTCGACGGCGTACACCTGTGCTGCGGCCGCAAGCGTTCGCTTGCCTTTGCGGTAGCGATCAACAGCCTTGTCGATGACGAGCGGGTCGATGACCGGCTTGGGCTCGATGAGTGCACTCAGGCCATGCCGGAGGCTCTCGCGGTTGAGCAACGTCAGGTCGTATGGCGCGTTGTATACGGTCAACGCGAGTCCACGATCAAACACTGACTGCAGGGCCGCTACGATCTCGGCGATGACTTCGGCCGCCGGGCGCCCCTCGGCCCGAGCACGTTCTGTAGTGATGCCGTGCACTGCACTCGCCCCAGC
>JBGSTT010000044.1:0-1928 GCA_041736385.1 Rhodoglobus sp.
TGGCTCCCGCTGTAAATTGCCGATAACTCGCGTGTGCGGAAGGCGGGACTTGAACCCGCACGCTCGAAAGCACAGGAACCTAAATCCTGCGTGTCTGCCAATTTCACCACTCCCGCTGGCGACCACGATTCTATGCCGATGGGCCAGCAGTACGCTGGCACCATGACCCCCGAGGATGCTGCGGCCGCCTTGGGGATTTCGGTGGATGCCACGGACTCCGAGATTCAGCGCGCATTCAAGTTGCGCGCCCGCGACTCGCATCCGGACCTTGTTGGCGGTCCTTTGCCGGAGCGCGGAGCACGCTCCGCCGAGGATTTCATTCGGATCACCGCGGCGCGCGACACGTTACTGCAGGCACGACACTCGTCGACGGCTGCAGCCCAAGCAGTGCATGAGTCCACGGGGCGTCCGCGCCACCGTCGAATCTCGTGGCAGGCGATGGCGGCGTGGTTGAGCGTTGTGGTGGTCGCGGCATTCGTGTCGATTGGCGGCGCCGAGCTGCCATTCACCGTTGCCGAGCCGCTGGTGCGATTTGCGGTGCTGACGCTGGGCTTGGTCGGCTTCGCCATCACTGGCAAGCGGGTCTACTTCGTACTCATTGCGCTCGCCATTATCGTGACCGCAGTGCTCGCGATCACCTTCACGACTCTCGGCGCGTTGCTCGGCATGTTCATCCTCTCGGCACCGGTGATCGGATTAGTGCTTGCGGGCCGGGCCCAGCGCGCCAGCGACCTGCGTCTTGGGAAGCAACCCACCACAAGCGAACCACAGTAGCCGCGACGGCGACTGTGGATAACCTTCGGCGCGAGCGGACGGGGACAACAAGAATGTGCGCATGTCCCACGCCCTGGCCCACATTGCTGATCGGGTGCGCGAGCGCGTCAGGCTAGAGGGCATCGATCTCGGCTCGGATGAAGCACTCGCAGCGCGCTACGTGCACGACGAGGTGCAGCGCTACAGCGAGCGGGCTCTCGGCGGCTCTGTGCCACTGCTCGACGACGAGGCCAACGCGGCCCAGCAGATCGTCGCAACCCTTACCGGCTTCGGCGCACTGCAGCCATACTTCGATGACGCCGAGGTCGAAGAAATCTGGATCAACGCACCGGATACGGTCTTTATTGCCCGCGACGGCATCCCAGAGCTCACCGGCATTAAGCTGACCGATGCGGATGTGCGTGACCTCGTCGAGCGGATGCTGCAGCACTCAGGTCGCCGCGTCGACCTCTCGAAACCGTAAAATAGACATATGACGAAATCTGCAGGCACCCCCTCCATGCCGGTCGCGATCTACGCCCGAATCTCGGACGATAAGGAGGGCAAGGAAGCCGGGGTGGATCGGCAAGTCGCTGACTGTCGAGCCCTCGCTAAACGGCTTGGCTGGGAGGTCGCAGGTGTGTTCGTCGACAATGACATCAGCGCCGCATCAGGAAAGCTGAGGCCGCAGTATCGCGCCCTGCTTGACGCGATCAGAGCGGGCGAGGTTCGGGGCGTGCTGGCTTGGCATACCGATCGGCTGCACCGCCGAACGGTAGAGCTGGAGGAGTTTGTCAACCTCGCCGAGGCTCACAATCTCGCCGTCCAGACGTGCGGGACCGGAGAGATCGACCTATCCACGCCCGCCGGCCGGATGTTCGCCCGCACCCTTGGGAACCTTGCGCAGTACGAGGTTGAGAATGGCCGCGATCGGATGCGGCGCAAGCGCCAGGCAATGGCTGAGGAGGGCGCATATCGTGGCGGTCCGAGGCCATACGGCTACAACAAAGGCGGCATGAAGGTGAGGCCGAAGGAGGCCGCTGTGATCCGCGAGGCTACGACGGCGGTGCTCGCCGGGCGAACCCTCGCGGGTATCGCGCGGGATCTGAACGAGCGCGGCGAGAGGACGTCTGGCGGCCGGGAGTGGAACTACGGGCGGCTGAAAGAGATGCTGG
>JBGSTT010000154.1:0-7868 GCA_041736385.1 Rhodoglobus sp.
GAAATGCGCGCCGATAACGCCAAGCTGGCAGCGGCAATCGAGAACGAACACGGTTATGGCACCGAGGTTGCAGCAGCTGTTGACCAGTCGCATATGGCAATGGGGGAGCTTCAAAAAGAGACGCTCGAGCATATTTTTGCAATGCGTGCGCTGTTGAAACCCGATCAGGTGGCTAAATTTGATGCAGCCGTGGTCAAGGCACTGACTGCCGACCAAAAATGAGCCTTATGCTGGACGACTGTTCAGATGCCGAGTTGGCGGCGCTGGCACTGGGGGGTAGACAATCCGCCTATACGGCTTTGCTGGATCGCTACCGTGAACCGGTTTTCCGCGTCGTGCGCGCAACGATTGGCGATGATGATGCTGCGGTTGATGTAACCCAAGAAGCATTTGTATCTGCCTTTGCTGCGCTCAAAAGCTATGACAGCGAGCGGCCCTTCAAAACTTGGATTTCGCGCATTGCGATCAACAAATGCCGCGATTGGGCACGTCGACGCGCGGTCCGGCGGATGCCGCGTGGCAGTTGTGGGCGTTGCGCCCCGTCGAGGCGCTCTTCTTTCAGGCCGCAGCAGATGGCCGGGACGTGAAGCTGAGCTACCCGCTGAGCTAGCCGCAGAGCGACCCGCAGAGCTAGACGCGGAGCTAGACAATCGGCCGTCACGTCGAGCGCCATCCAACTCGGTTGTCAACGGGCAACGCGCCACAACTAAGCTATTCTCGTGCCCCAAACCGCCATGGACGAGGTTTCCGCGACACCCAAGAACGCACTCAGTTGGTCGCTCATTCCAGCCACGACTCTCTGCACGTCAGCACTGTTCCTGTTTGCCTTTCGGGATACCGGCGACGGGAGCCGGCTCGTCGGCTACATCATGGTCGCGGTCGCCCTCGTGACGGCGTGGTACTTCGACCGCACCAAGCGCAGCGAAGAACTGTTCAAAGACCTGCTGCTCATCGCGATCGGCATGGTCATCGTCTCGACCATCTCGGTCAAGGCCGACATCAGCTGGGGCAACTTCTTTCTCATCGGCATTGTGCTCTCGCTCGCCGTCGCGGTGCCGTACCTCATCTCGCGCTTCGTGTTCAAGGATCGGCGCATCCGCTTTCCGTGGCGCGGCGGCGTGAAGTGGACCCGCGTGCAGTGGAGCTACTTCGCCGTCGTTCTCTTTCTCGGCTGGCTGATCCTGCCGTTCTACTTCATCACCTCCGGCGTTTATCTCAACTGGCCGATTGTGCAAACTCCGGATGAGATCGCTCGTCTCTTCGTCGGCGTCAACGCGGTCGGCACGTGGGACGAGTTGTTCTTCATCTGCACGGTCTTCACGCTATTGCGCCGTCACTTTCCGATGTGGCAAGCCAACATCCTGCAGACCATCGTGTTCGTGTCGTTTCTGTGGGAACTCGGCTACCAATCGTGGGGACCGCTACTCACCATCCCGTTCGCGCTCCTGCAGGGCTGGACATTCACGATTACGAAGTCTCTCGGATATGTGTTGACCGTGCACCTGCTGTTCGACTTGGTGGTGTTCCTTGTTATCTTCCACGCCCGCAACCCCGGGGTCATCCCGTTCTTCTTGGTTTGACCGCTTCATTGCTCACGTGATGCGCCATCGTCGCTCAAGGTCCAATCGTCCGAAGTGATCACTCTCGAAATCGTGGAATGCACTTGCGCACTTCTCGGAGACCACTTACTGGTTGGCCCAATCGGCTGCACTGCCGCAAACCGCAGGTGAACATTTGTCGTTGCCTATTGCGCGCTGGTTTGTCTACTCGCTAACGTGGGCCAACTTCAAGCGTGATGATCGCTCAGCGAACATCGCGTTTGGTCTTTTCGGGGAATGCTTTTGGGGGTCATGGTGTCGTTGGGTTTCCTGGTTCGTGGGCTCATTTCGCTCGCCACGAGCGCCGTCTTGGTTGTCACACTTGTCACGCCCGTCGCGGCGATTGAGGCTGAGGCGACCCCGCCTGACGCCACAAGTGTGCCGCCATTGGTGTCTGAGCCGGTCGTTCTTCCCGAGTTGAGTATTCCGTCGAGCGCGGTCGATGTGGCGGATGTGCGCGAAGCTGAAGCGGCCACGCCGGTTCTGCCGGTGACCCGGGGTGTCGGCGGTGCATCTCGCACAGTCCAAGAGCGCGGTGATGGCGAGCCTTTTGATGAGGCTGCCGCGACGTTGGTGGAGAGCACCGAGTACACCAACGTGTACGAGAATCCGGATGGCACGATGACAATGAAAGTCGCGCGCGAGCCGATCAACGCCGTCGATGCGGAGGGGGAGTGGGCTCCGATCTCGACGTCGTTGTCGCGGGAGGGGTCGGTGTGGGACTCGTCGGCGCGCTGGTCGAGCGACACGCATCCGTTGGACCCGTCGTTCGCGGTGTCGGCGGATGCGGAGTCGGCATTCGAGGTTTCGCGTGATGGCTACCGGGTCGGCTTCACACTGCTCGGTGCGGAGGACAGTGTGTTGAGCCTGCCTCGCGCGCCGCGCCAGGTCGGTCCGTCCACAGAAGTGCTCTACCGAGACGTCTTTGAGGGGGTCGATGTTGAGTACGTGGTCGAACCCGGTGGGGTGAAGGAATCACTGATCCTGGATGCGCTTCCAGATCGGCAGGACGCACGCTATGTCTGGCGTGTCGACGCAAACGCGTTGGATTTGGTCGTCACCGATACTGGCGTGATCAATTTCGTGAATCGGTATGGCGAAACCATCTTCCACATTCCAACTCCAGTGATGTGGGACTCATCGGGCAAGCCCGGGGTGTCGGAGCCCGCATTGTCGACGGTGGCGACATCCGTGTGGAAGTCGGGCGACTCGTGGATGCTCGCACTCCACCCGAACTATAAGTGGTTGAGCGATCCGTCGAGGGTGTACCCGGTGATCGTGGATCCGACCATGCAGCGCGGCCCGAACGCGCTGAACGCGTACAAGTCGGATGGCGCCTACCGCAGTGATGGCATCCATGTCGGCAATGCCCGCAATAACGGCAACCGGTACTGGCGCACCGTTGTCGGCTTCGACTACACCGGGGTTGCTGGTAAGCAAGTCATCCAGGCGGACATGTGGGTTGCGTACAACGGCAGCGGCACCACCAACGGGTATGGCGGGGGCATCTACCGGGCTGATTGTTTTGCCTACGGTTGCGCCAACGAGTATCTCGCGGACTATTGGGTTAGCACCAACGGATACTGGCTGACCAACCCGAGCCTGTCGAACCGGTACGCGCAATGGACGCGTGACAGCCAGTGGGGCAGGCAGGTCATGTTCACCGGCAACGAAGGCGGCGTTTACAGCTACAAGTGGTTGCATGCTGAGCTCTTATTGCACTGGATTGATTACCCGACCACCCCGACGATCATCGCTCCATCCCCGGCCAATTTGGCGCCGAAGGCGCCGGTGATGCCGATCTTGAACGCAAGCGCATCACAAGCGCAAGGGTTGGGGCTCAGCTACCAGTACAAGATCGGTACCACCTCGAATGTGGATGCCACGGCCGTTTACACGTCGGATTGGTCATCGACGGCGGCGCATCAGGTGCCTCAGGGCAAACTGAACCCGGGGATCCAGTACTACTGGCGGGTGTCGGTGAAGTCCACCAACTACGACGCCCTGTACGGCACGTCGACGGTGCGGAACTCTGCCACGCAGTCGTTTACGACGAACACGCCAGCGCCGATCGCCGCGCAACCAGCGTCAGCGCCGAGCGATGGCACGACAGAGACGACGCTGACCCCGACCCTGTCAACCGGTGCGGTCACCGATGTCAACGGGGATCCGGTCACGTACCAGTTCCGGGTGGCGTCTGGTTCAGACGGGAAGACGGGTGCGGTGGTGTCCTCGGGCTGGATCACTTCCACTTCATGGACGGTCCCTGTCGACACCCTTCAGGATGGCGGCTCGTACTCGTGGACGGTGTTGACCAGTGACGGTATCGACACCACCGTTGAGCCGAACTGGAACAACAAACTGAAGATCAACCTTCGGCTCGGCACCTCAGGCCCATCGCCGTTCGATAGCGCAGGCCCCATCACCGTCAACCTGGCCAACGGGAATGCTTCTCTGAGCTTCAGTTCCCCGACTGTGAGTACGGTGGGCGGGCCGATGGGCTTGTCGTTCGCGTACAACTCGCAACAATCACCGACGCTGTTGCGGGGCCTGACCGGTTCGTACTTCAATGCGCTCACACTCGGGCAGTCGTCAACGACGACCTACGGCTTCACCGGGAAGACACCCGTGTTGGTACGTACGGATCCGAGCGTGTCATTCCAATGGGGAGCGGGATCGCCCGCACCGTCGGTTCCAAACGACCACTTCCTCGCGCGATGGTCCGGTTTCCTGACCGTCCCGAATGCTGGCAGCTACACCTTCGGGGTGGCCCGCGACGATGGTGCGAAGCTGTGGGTGAACAACCAGCAGCTCGTCAACCTGTGGGGGCCCGGGTCGGGCATTAACCAGTGGAGCACAGCATCAACACTGCCTGCCACACCGGTGCCGTTCCAGCTTGAGTACTACGAGGCAACGGGTGGGGCGAAAATTGAAGTGTGGGTGCGCACACCACCATCGGCAGCGTTCCCAGCAGGCCAAGAGTTCATCGTCCCCCCGGACTGGTTCAGCACCCGCGTGCAAACTTTGCCAGCCGGGTGGGCCTCATCCACCCCCATCGCCGGGGCCAGCAGCTTTTACGTGTCGGCCAGAGTCAGCGAGTCGGCGATCACCGTCACGGATGCCACCGGGTCAGTGGCCACCTACACGAAGACCTTGAACAGTACTGGTGGGTACACGGCCCCCGCGGGCGAGTACGGGATCATGTCGCTGGACGCGGCGGGTCTGCCGGTGTTGACCGAGGATGACGGAACCGTGTACACCTTCAACGCGCAGGGCGCCGTGACCAGTGTCACCAGCCCCGCGGATGCGATGAAGAAGGCGACCCCGATCGTCACCTACCATCCGACGACGGGACAGGTCGAGCGCATCTCCGACCCACTGTCCGGGTTAACACCCGGGGTGGGGCCGTTTGACCGCGAGATCCGGTTCGCCTACGCCGGCAACAGCGCAACCTCCGTTGGGCTCAGTGCTGCCGATAGTGACATGTCGGGAACGGCGTGCCCGGTGCTCGCAGGATTCGCGCCCACCCCGGCTGGGATGCTTTGCCGGATTGTTTACCCGGGGCATGTTGCCGGGCAACCCGACACGACCCGGCTGCTCTACAACCTGGCAGGGCAGTTGGTTCGCATCATCGACCCGGGTGGGGAGGTTACGGACTTCGCCTATGAGACCGGCGGCCGGTTGGCGACGATTCGGGACTCGCGCGCCAACGAGTGGCTCGCGGCCAACCCAACGACGCCTGCCACGGAAGCGTCGCTGACCACGATCGCCTACACCGACGGCAAAGTTGCTTCGGTGACCGTGCCAGCACCCGACGGGGTGACGGTCGCTGCGCGCCCGCAGAAGACGTTCACCTACGGCACAAACATCACTCATGTGAATGTTGCCGGGTTGATCGTGCCAGGTGGGCATGCAAAAACCGTTACGTATGACCCGTCGTGGCGTCAACTGTCCGTCACGAGTGCGATGGGGCAGACCGCGACCCAGCAGTGGGCTGGCGGCAAAGACCTCATCGTTCGTGCCACCGACCCGCAAGGGTTGGTGTCCACCACCAAGTACAGCGCTCAGGATCGGCCGACCGACGCATATGGGCTAGCGCCAACTTCCTGCTTCAAAGCAGATGGTGACCCCGAGCCTGGCTGCCCATTCACCCCAGCACGCACCTCCACTAGCTACGACCAGGGATTGAAGGGGCTGCACGTGGCCTACTACGCCAACCCCTCGTTGGCTGGTGCACCGACGACGTTCGGCTTGGGCCTGGACGGAGTGACGGATGGTTCGGTGAACAAGAACTTCGGCACAGCAGGTCCGGTGCCCTCGATGACGAGTGTTGACGTGTTCTCGCTGAGAATGACCGGGCTGATCACGTTCCCCAAACCCGGGACCTACACCCTGCGAACGTACGCGGATAACGGCAGCCAGCTGTGGGTCGACGATGTGCAATTGGTCAACGACTGGGTGAACTTGCCGCCGCACTGGTCACCCGTGCTTCAGACGGTTACGACCACGACCAATGATGAGGTTCGTCGTATTCGCGTTCATTTCGTTGAGGGCGGCGGCCCCGGATTGCTGCAACTGTTTTGGTCGAGGACGAGCCCGAACCCGGCGGATAACCTCGCGGAGCAGATCATCCCCGGCACCGCCCTGCAACCCGACTACGGTCTGGCCAACGGCTCCACCACCTACGACTCGGCCCCGACCGGGGTCGCCGGCCTCTCGAACTCGCAGGCGCCGACAATTACCACGGCCCTGGAGTACACGCACCCATGGCTTGGCGCCGCGACCACATCGATCATCGACCCGGCCGGTCTGAACTTGCGTACCGACACCACCTACGAAGCCCCGGGTTCGCAGTGGCTGCGTAGGCTCACGAAGCGCATGCCCGCCGCGGTCGCCCAAGGCCTCCCAGCAACGACCGCGGGGTCGACGTTTGCCTATTGGGGCGACAAACAGCAACTCGGTGCTGTCGTCTGTGGCCTGCCCGCGAACACTCCGCAGTCGGGGTTCCTCAGAACCGCTACCAGTCCCGCGCCGGCCAGCGGTATCGCCGTGGTGACCGAGTTCGTTTACGACGTGTTCGGTCGAACCGTCGGCACGAAACGCACTGGGGATGCAGCGTGGACGTGCAGCACCTTCGATCTGCGCGGCAGAACCACCACCACGGTGTTCCCGGCGTTTGGTGGCACCCCCGCCAGAACCGTGACCACCAACTTCGCCGTCGGCAACAACCCATTGGTGACCTCGGTCACCGACAGTGCTGGCACGATTTCGACCACCAGTGATCTGCTGGGTCGCGCGGTGTCATCGACGGATGTGTGGGGCACGGTCACGACGCCCACCTACGCGCCGTTGACCGGCAGGGTCGACTCGGTGTCAACGGCGATCCCTGGCGCGGCTCCGACAGCACAATCGTTCACCTACGACCTCGACGGGAAAGTCGAAACGGTCAGCATCGATGGCCAGCTGTTCGCCGACCCCGCTTACGCCAATACGCAGCTGCTTCAATCCATCGGCTATCTGAACGGCACCAGCCTGTCGTCGATTACTCGCAACTACGAGACGGGTGCCACGACCGGGTTGGGGTGGTCGTTCCCGCAGGTTGGCGGCGCACCTCCCGTCGAGTACCCGGCGGTGACGGCTTACACGACTGACTTCGCGACCGGGTTCGATGGCTGGACGGTGTCAGGCGGGGCGGCCCCGCTGACCCCCTACACCGATTACACCGCGGACGGGAACCCCGCAGTGTCGTTGCGGCAAGTCTCCACCGCCGACGCGGTGATGACCCGAACGATCACCGGGCTTCAGGTTGGGCGACCGTACTCCTTGAGGGTCTGGCTAGCGGACGACTATTCCTATACGCCCGCTCATGTCGCCATTGGCGTTGCCGGCATCGGCGAAAGCCCGTTCACGGCCCTCTGGCCGTCCGGTGAGGCTCTTGCGTGGTCGTACCGCGACTACGCCTTCACCGCGACTGCGACCAGCCACGACCTCATCGTCAGGTCGAACACGCCAGCAGCGCCGGGGCAGTCCTGGGTGGTCGTTGACCTCACTGCGGTCACTGGCGCGGCATGGACCCAACCAGCAACTGCGCCAACCCAAGCCGCCATCACAGTCACCGACACGGTCGTCCGTTCCCAGTCAGGTCGGATCCTCCGGAACACACTCAGCGACGGTCCGGTCTCCGAAATCTGGGACTACACCTTCGACGCGGCCGGCCGCCTCACCCAAGCCGTCCTGGACGACGGCAACCCAACTACCCCGGCCGAGCAC
>JBGSTT010000166.1:0-9292 GCA_041736385.1 Rhodoglobus sp.
CCGTGACCGCCGTGACTCCACGGCGGATCGTCGTGATCGGGGCGGGAATCGGAGGGCTCGCGGCTGCCGCGCTGCTGGCGAGGGCTGGGCACGACGTCACGGTGATCGAGGGCAATGACTGGGTCGGTGGCAAGAGCCGGCGGATCGAGGTCGGCGGCCAGCGCATCGATACTGGCCCTTCCCTCGTCACGTTCCCGGCGGTGTTGGATGAATTCATGCGGCGTTACGACGAGCTTGGGGCTGGTGCTGGCGCCGGCGCAGGCGATTCATCGACCGGTCGGATCGAACTGCGGCGACTGCCAGAGGTCGGGCGCTATTTTTACGGCGGGCAGACGGTCACACTGCCAGTCGAGGATGGCCACCCGTGGCGGGCGGCGTGGGAGCGCTTCGATCGTGAGCACGGCGGACTCGGACCACAGATCACCTCGCTGCTCACCGCGGATCCGCTCGACCCGCAGGCACTTCCCGCGGTGGGCGTCCTGGCCAGCCTCTATGGCGCCAGACTCACGACCCAGCGCTTTCTCGACGGCCTGACGTGGATGCCGGAGGGACTACGCGAGGTGATCGCTATTCACACCCTCAATGCCGGGGTGCCCCCGACCAAAAGCTTGGCACTGTACGCGAGCATGCCTGCCGTGATGGCAAGGGATGGCGTCTGGGTGCCAGAGGGTGGCGTCTATGAATTGCCGCTCGCGCTGCACCGGCTTGCGCTTCACGCTGGCGCGAAGGTACACACCGGCGAGAGCGTCCTGTCGGTCGAGCGTTCGCGCGTGCGCACGGTGGCGGCCGACTACCAGGCCGACCTCGTCGTGAGCGGGATCGATCCCGGCGTGCTCGCCGGGCTCATGGGCCGCGAGCCCGCTCGCCAGCGGGGCCTGACCTGTTCCGGCGTGGCAATCTACGGTGTGCTCAACACGCTGCTGCCTGACGCGACGGCGACGCACTCCGTCGTCATGCCGGATGATCCCGCCGCCCTGCATCGCAGTCTCGCCGCCGGGCTCGCACCAGAGCAGACGATGGCCTTCGTGAATTATTACCGTCCGCACGAGATCTACCCGAACGATAAGGCAACCGTCGCAGTGCTTTTGACGGCACCCGCCGACGGCCACCAGTACGGCCTTGGCGACGCCTTTGTGACACGGGAAATCTCACGCATCAGCGAAGTGATGGGACTCGATCGGCCCATCACCGAGTTGCTCGGCGCCCACGAGATTCTCGATCCCGAGTACTTCGCTGGCTGGGGCGCAACGGGCGGCGCGCTCTACGGCGCAACCCGCCCGCTCTGGCAGAGCGGCCCATTCCACGCGCCGGCGTACCGGGACCTTCGACACCGCTGGCTCTGGCGCGTTGGTGCTTCGGTGCATCCCGGTGGTGGAATTCCCGCGGTGCTCGGCGGGGCTATGACCTCCGTCGCCAAGCTGCTTGGCACCCTGCGACGCTGATATCGCGCGCGGGGGCGCGCCGTCTGTTGCGTGCTTATCGCGTAGGGCAAATGCCAAGCAAGCCCGAGCTAGTGTGGCGGCGGGAGCGGCGCTCGATCGGCTCCGAATCACTTCCTTGGAAAGGCTTGTTCATGCCAGAAATCGCCGTCGCTTCTCGCCGCATCTCAACCTCCGTGCTGGTCATCGGCACCGGAGGTTCCGGCCTGCGGGCAGCGATCGAGTTGTCGGAGCGTGGAGTTGACGTGCTCGCCGTCGGCAAGCGGCCGAAGAACGACGCCCACACGTCGCTGGCGGCCGGCGGGATCAACGCGGCCCTTGCCACGATGGATTCCGAAGACAGCTGGCAGCAGCACGCCGCCGACACGATTCAAGAGAGTTACTTTCTCGCCAACCCTCACACGGCAGAGATCGTGACGAAGAACGCTGGCCGTGGCATCCAGGATTTGGAGCGCTGGGGCATGCCTTTCGCGCGCGAAAGCGACGGGCGCATCAGCCAGCGGTACTTCGGCGCCCACAAGTACCGTCGCACGGCGTTCGCTGGTGACTACACCGGACTCGAGATTCAGCGCACGTTGGTCGCCCGTGCCACTCAACTTCAGGTGCCTATTCTCGATTCGGTATATATCACCCGCATTCTCGTTCGCGACAACGTAGTGTTCGGCGCTTACGGCTTCGACTTGCGCGACGGCAGCCGGGTGACGATCATTGCCGACGCCGTGATCATTGCCGCTGGCGGCCACAACCGCATCTGGCGACGTACGTCCAGCCGCCGCGACGAGAACACCGGCGACTCGTTCAAGCTGGCGGTGGATGCCGGCGGTCGGCTGCGGGACGCCGAGTTGGTGCAGTTCCACCCGAGCGGCATCCTCGAACCAGAGAATGCCGCAGGCACCCTGATCAGCGAGGCCGCCAGAGGCGAGGGCGGGGTTCTGCGCAACGCCCTCGGCGAGCGATTCATGGTCAACTACGATGCAGAGCGCATGGAATTGTCGACGCGTGACCGCGTCGCCCTCGCCGCCTATACCGAAATCAAGGAGGGGCGCGGCACTGCGAAGGGCGGCGTGCTGCTCGACATCTCGCACCTGCCTCGCGAAACGATCATGACGCGACTGCCTCGCGTCTACCAGACCATGCTCGAACTGCAGGTTCTGGATGTCACAACCACGGCCATCGAGATCGCCCCGACCGCGCACTATTCGATGGGCGGCGTATGGGTGCGACCGGAAGACCACTCCACCGATGTCGTCGGCCTGTACGCGATCGGCGAAGCATCGAGCGGGCTGCACGGCGCGAACCGTCTCGGCGGCAACTCGCTCATCGAGCTCCTCGTCTTCGGCCGCATCGTCGGGGAGGCGGCGGCCAATTACAGCGCGGGAGTCGTCTCGCAGCATCGATCGCAAGAGGCGATTGATGCCGCGCAGCGGGAGGTGACCGACACGTTGGCCTCGGATGGCGAGGAGAATGTGCGGGCCTTGCAGCGCGACATCCGCAACACCATGACCGACTTCGGCGGGGTGGTACGCGACGAGGCCGGACTGCTCGAGGGGCTGCGCCAGCTGGACGAGCTCGACGATCGTCAGACCCGGATCGGCGTGCATCCGGATGTCGCGGGCTTCTCTGGCCTTGCGCACGCGTTCGACCTTCGCGCCTCCCTCATGGCCGCTCGCGCAACGCTCGCTTGCGCCCTCGAGCGGCGGGAAAGCCGCGGCGCACACAACCGCAGTGATTACCCCGACATGGACCCCGCCCTGCAGGTGAACCTGGTGTGGTCAGCCGACGGGTCGATTGCGCACGAGCAGATTCCACCGGTACCCGCCGAGATCGCCGCCCTCATGGAAGACGTTACGCAGGCCGGCAAGTTGCTTGAGTAGCGGGAGTAGCGGGAGTCTAGGGATGACGCTCGAAGCAACCCGGGATGCTGGACTTGCCAAGCTCAGTGACTTTGTTCCCCGAGCCGGTCGGGCCTATGCCGCGGAACGCAATCTCGACCGCGGACCGAATGATCGCTCGAACGTGTCTACCCTCTCGCCGTGGGTGCGCCACCGGCTCGTCACCGAGAGGGACGTCGTTGAGGCCGTACTTCAGCGGCACTCGCTCGATGCGGCATCGAAGTTTGTGCAAGAGGTCTATTGGCGCACCTACTGGAAGGGGTGGCTGGAGCTGCGGCCGAGCGTCTGGGCGCGGTACGCGGCGACCGTCGAGCCAGCGTTCGCTGGGCTGACCGGTGCCGAGCGCGCGAGCTACGACGCAGCGGTGACCGGGTTGACCGGTATCGATGGCTTCGACGACTGGGCACGCGAATTAGTGGAGACCGGCTACCTGCACAACCACGCGCGAATGTGGTTTGCGAGCATCTGGATCTTTACGCTGCGCCTGCCGTGGCAACTGGGCGCCGACTTCTTCATGCGACACCTGCTCGACGGCGATCCCGCATCGAACACGCTGTCTTGGCGCTGGGTCGGCGGGATGCAGACGGTTGGCAAAACCTATCTTGCGACCACTCAGAACATCGAGTTCGCCACCGAAGGGCGGTTTCGCCCACGCGGGCTCGCCACCCAGGCGATCGCACTCGAAGACAGCGCCGCAGTTCCAACCCCGATCGCTGCGCCGCAGCCGGAGCCACTTCCCACCGGCCGGGTAGCGCTGTTGCTGCACGAGGATGACCTGCACGCCGAGACTCTCACGTCGCTGATGGATGCGGCAGGCGCTCAGGTGGTATCGGTCGCAGCTCCGAGCGCCGGCGAACCGCGGTCAACGTTGTCAGCAACATCACCACTCGTCGCTTCATTCACCGTCGACGCGCTCGCCGACGGCCTCGACCGGGCTGGCGCCCACTTCGCAGCAGAAACGAACCCACTAAACGAGTTGAGCGCCTCCGGCGTTCTGCCATGGCTCCGAGCACACGACGTGACGGCGCTCGTCACCCCATACGCGCCGGTTGGCCCCGTGCGCGACCGGCTCGATCGACTCGCCGTTGACCTTGCCGCCGAGGGCATCACGCTCGCTCGAATGCTGCGCTCGTGGGATGCCCATGCCTGGCCGCACGCCTCGCGCGGCTTCTTCTCATTCCGCGAGCGCATCCCTATGCTGGTTCGCGAACAACAGCTGGGTACGAAACCGTAAGCTCGCCAATCACCGCGGTATGGTTGCCGTCGCGGTTGGCTGGCGCGCCCATGGCCCCGCCATTCATTCCGCGTCATGGCGCGACGGCGGCTCCATCAGCATTTGATCGGATGCCCGCCCGGTAGATCCCGTGGGTGGCAGCGGCCTCGTGCGGGGTGACACAGCCAAAACGATCGCCGAGCTCGCCAGCGCGCTCCGCGAGAAATACGGCCCACATTTGCAGGATCGAGTCGGAGAATCCGAACTCGAAGATCGCACCGGTCACGGTCGGCCAGACCGACTGGCTACCAGCATCGATCTGCTGCCACACCTGTTCCTTGCCGCCACCCGGCACGCTGGCGATGGTGAACACCTCGACGAGCTTGGGGTTCTTGGTGCTGAAGCGCACACCGCCGTCAAGCCCGATGGCTTCAAACACCCAGGTGTTCTTCTGGCCGGGATCGATGCGCTTGGTCTCCGTTGTTAGCGGGAACCGCACGCCATCGTGGCGTGCCCAGCTGTGCAGCACCGCGTTGTCCCAGGTGTCGCAGTCGACCGTGTCGCCGTCGGGGCCCGGCCGCTCCGGCACGATGTTCTGCAGCACACCGTAGACGGATTCCGGCGCCCATCCCAGCCTCAGCGGAACGTGCCACGTGTGCATCCCCAAATCGTTGAGCACGCCGGCCTCGCCACAGAACTTGTTCTGGCGTTTCCATCCGATCGGTTTGGTGACATCCAGATCACTGGAATGCAAGAAACTGTTGCGGGCCTCAACGATGGTGCCCAGCGCGCCGCTGCGCACGTAGTTGATGGCCATTTGTGCACCAGGAAAGAACGGTAGCTCGCTCGAGCAGCGAACGAAGCTTTCCGGATGCGCCTCAACCGCAGCAAGAATCACTTGCGCCGCGGATTCGTCGATTCCGAACGGCTTCTCGGCCAGCAGGCTCTTGCCCGCGTTGATCACGTCGGTGTAGATCTGCTCGTGGAGGTCATGGCGAACCGCAACGTAGAAGACGTCGATCGTGGGGTCGGCGAGGAGTTGGTGGTAGTCGGTGACCTTCGTCGTTACGGTGTCGATCTCGTCAAACCAGTCGAGCGCGGCCGGATTGATGTCACAGACCGCGGTCAAGCGCGGACGCACCGGATGGTCGATGAGCGCGGGCCAACGTTGGATCGCGGCCGCAATCTCACGGCCCATCAGGCCGGCGCCAATAATCGCGACGTTGACGGTTGCCGGTGTCATGCAGCGCTGCCGTCAAGTACCGCCAGCGCGGCGTCCACACTCGCACCGTCGTGGAGGATAGCCATGAGCGCCGCCGTGATGCCAGCGGGCTTCGGATGTTGGATGACATTGCGGCCGTAGACAATTCCGCGCGCACCCTGGTCGAGCACGGCAACGGTGCGCTCCAACAGGGTGCGGTCGTCGACGCGCCCGCCGCCGCGCACGAGCACGGGCACATCTCCGGCAACGCGGATCACCTTTGCATAGTCGGAGATGTTGTCGGTCGGGTCCGCCTTGATCAGGTCGGCGCCGAGCTCCTTGGCTTGGCGCACCAGGGTGACAATCTTGTCGGTGTCGCCGTCAACCATGTAGCCGCCTCCGGCCTTCGCGTTGTCCTGCATGACCAATGGCTCGATCATGAGCGGCATCCCGTACTTGGTGGCATCCTCCCGCAAAGCCATGATCGATCGGATGTTCGCTTCGCGGATCTCCGGATGCCCCGGCAGCTGCATGAGGTTCGCACAGACAGCGACGGCATCGAGCCGCACCGCCTCTTCGATCGCGTTGGGAACGTGGTGGCTGAAAATGTGACTCTCCAGCGGGTTGCCGTAGACGTTGGCCACGTCGGTGCGCAACACCAGGGCTGGTTTCTGCTTGCCAGGGATCCGCTGCAGAATTCGGGCTTGACCGATCGTGAGCTGCACGGCGTCGGGGTTGGCGCGAACGAGGGTTGCGATCACGAGATCCATGTCTTCGATGCCAGAGATGAATGATGCCTCCCCGAAGAATCCATGGTCGACGGCAACGTCGAGCGCTCGCCCAGAGCCAGGGTTGAATAGCCGGTTAAGCCGGAACTGGGACATGGCGGAAAGCTCTCCTTGCACTCGGATGACGTTATGTACCCTATCGTTGCGTGGCGGACAGGTTTTGAGGGCCCGGGAAGGACGTGAGAGTGTATTCCATCGCCGTTGCCGGTCACCTCTGCCTTGACATCACACCGCGTCTCGGATCGACACCGGCGTTGGAGCCGGGCCGCCTATTCGAAGTGGGCCCGCTCGCGATTGCCCTCGGCGGATCCGTCGCCAACACGGGGCGCGCGCTCGTGGACCTCGGGGCGAGTGTCACGCCCTTCGCCTCGATCGGCGACGATGAGTTCGGCCGGCTCCTCCTCTCCAAGCTCCATGATGAGCGCTTCGCTGAGCCGCAACTGGCGACCTCCCCTGGCTCAAGCACGTCATACAGCATCGTCTTCGAGAAGCCGGGAACCGATCGAACCTTCTGGCATCACACCGGAGCCAACGACGAGTTCGACGGCACTCGCGTCGTCGTGACGGGGACGGACCTGCTTCACGTCGGGTACCCTCCGCTGCTTCCCGGCCTGCTCGTCGACGGCGGTCATCCACTTCACACCCTCCTTCGTCGTGCACGCGCCGCTGGCGCGACCACCTCACTTGACCTCGCTGTCGTCGATCCAGACTCGGCGGTTGGTGCCCTCGATTGGACTGGCATCTTGGCGCGAGTCTTTGCCGAGTGCGATGTAGCGAGCCCCAGCCTCGACGACCTCACTTCTGCGTTGCGCATTGACGAGCCGTACTCGCCAGCGCTCGTTGACCGGCTCGCCGAACGAATGCTCGCAGACGGCGTCGCGGTGGTCGCGATCTCCGCGGGTCGCCACGGACTACACGTGCGCACGGCGTCGACTGAGAGGCTGCGCGCTGGCGGTTCGATACTCGCCCCGCTCGCCGAATCGTGGGCCGACCGCTCGCTGACGCTGCGTCCGCTGTCTGTGAAGAATCCGATAACAACGAACGGTGCCGGGGATGCGAGCACGGCCGGGCTGCTCTACGCCATGACTCTCGGTGCCTCCATCGAGCAGGCCGTGGCGCTTGCGCTCGCCTGCTCCGCGGTGGTCATGAGCGGTAAGCGCCCGACGGCATCCACTGTCTGTGCGTTGGACGCGTCTCTTCTTCCGATGTTTCCTGAGCTGGCGCAGAGGTGAAATACTTGCGCTCATGTTGACTACCGCGCAGATAGACGAGGCCCAAGAGTACGCGGCGAAGGCTTTGGCCGACGCTGGAATCGCAATCACCCCAGACGAACGCTCCAACATCGAGGTCTCAGACTTTGGTCTCGGAAATCTCGAGAAGACCGGTCTGCAGCTGATTGTGTACATCAACACCGAACGCGTCTGTGCGAAGGAGCTCGTGCTGAGTCCTGGTCAAACCTGTCCAGAGCACCGCCACGTCGGCAACGGCGAAGAAGAAGGCAAGGAGGAAACCTTCCGCGTTCGCACGGGGACGGTCTACCTCTACGTCGACGGCGAGCCGACCGCAGAACCTCGCGCAACGGCTCCACGGCCAGAGTGGTACACGGCTTGGCATGAGGTCATCCTGAAGCCCGGCGAGCAGTACACGATTTGGCCAGGAACCCGGCACTGGTTCCAGGCGGGCGATGCAGGCGCCGTGGTGAGCGAATTCTCAACGCGAAGCACCGACGAGCGAGACGTGTTCACCGACCCAGAGATCCTGCGCAACACCGTCGTCGCCGACTAATGCTCGGACTGCGGTCGCCAGACGGCTCAGTTGAACTTGAGTTGCTGCCAGAGGTTGGCGGTCGAATCCACCGCCTGCGGATTGACGGGCATGACGTGCTGCGGACCCCAAGCGACACCGGCGAACACCTGCGCGAGCCGCTGCTGTGGGGGTCGTACCCGATGGTGCCGTGGTGTAACCGCATCCCTGATGGGCAACTCTGGTTTGAGGGCGCCATGCATCAGCAGGCCATCACGCTCGATACCTTCGCAATCCACGGGCGCGCCTATGCAGCGGCGTGGCAGGTCGCTGCCGATGACGAGCTCACCTTCAGCGATCCGGGCGATACCGGCTTCCCGTGGAGTTATCGGGCTCGCCAGCGGTTCGCTATCGACAACGCCGGTATCTCCCTTGAACATGCGCTTGAGAACACCGGTGCGACGCCGATGCCTGCTGGCCTCGGCATCCACCCTTGGTTCGCCGATGACGGCGGCCTCGCCGTGACCCTCCCTGCTGAACTGGTGTACCCGTCAGAGGGGAACCTTCCGACGGGACCCCCGGTGCCGGTGACGGGAGATCGCGACCTGCGTCAGGCCACTGTTCCGAACCCGGGTATCGACGAATGCTGGACTTCACTGAGCGCCGGGGTCATCCGGATGCACCGGCTCGCTGACAACCTGATGTTCGACTTCACGTTCTCGACGGATGCCACCCACGTCGTGCTCGCTGCGCTGCCCGCCTTCTCCGCCATCGCGGTCGAGCCACAGACGCACGCTGTCGCAACGCTTGGCGTGCTCGAACCGGGCATGACGCTGTCTGTCCGTTATGCGATTCGGCGGGGCCAGACCGAGCTCAACCAGACCTAGCTCACCCAGACCCAGAACAGCCCGGCCCGGCCCTAGATCAGCCCGGGCCTAGATCACCCGGTCGTTGCCCCCGTCGATCGGCACCTGCGCGCCAGTGGTTTTCGCGAACACCTCGCCTGCCATGGCCAC
>JBGSTT010000032.1:0-2726 GCA_041736385.1 Rhodoglobus sp.
CGCCTCGAACGAGTAGTTGCGGGTTTCACCAATCACGACGTAATCGGGGTCGCTCTCGGTCATGACGAAGCCCGCTTCGTGGAGCGCCGTCGTGATGCCGACCTCGCCGATGACGAACGCCGTGCCGCCGGGCATCTGCGATTTGAGAAAGTCCGCTGTCGCCAAGGCCGACGTCCAAAGCGATTCTTCTGGAACGTCGAGTCCAGAAGCCTTGAGTCGAGCGCTCAGATCGCGCGGTGTGAAAATCGAGTTATTGGTGAGCACAAGAAAGGGCTTGCCCTCATCGCGCCACTGCTGCAGAAGCTCCGAGGCGCCGGGGACTGGACGGTTCTCGTGAACCAGCACGCCGTCCATGTCGGTGAGCCAGCACTCGATGTCGCCGCGATTGCGCATGGGGTCATCGTACCGAGCTACCGGAAGACGGTGTCGCCCGGCAGCCGATCGCGCATCACGGCGATTGCCGCCGCACTCTCGTCAACGAGCACAAAGCGGCGACCCAGAGCGGATGCCACGGCTCCAGTCGTGCCGCTGCCAGCAAAGAAGTCGAGCACCCAGTCGCCTGGCGCAGTCGAGGCTTGCACGATGCGCCGAAGTATCCCTTCCGGCTTCTGGCTTGGGTAGCCGGTCTTCTCGCGACCGGTCGGGGACACGATCGTGTGCCACCAGACATCCGTCGGGAGTTTGCCTCGCTCAGCTTTTTCCGCAGTGACAAGGCCCGGGGCCATGTACGGTTCACGGTCGACGCTCGCGTTGTCGAAGTAGTAGTTGGCAGGGTCCTTGACGTAGACGAGGATCGTGTCGTGCTTGGCTGGCCAGCGACTGTTGGTGCGCGCTCCATAGTCGTATGCCCAAATGATCTCGTTGATGAAGCTCTCGCGGCCGAACAGCGCGTCGAGAGCGACCTTGGCGTAGTGGGCTTCGCGATAGTCGAGGTGCAGGTAAAGGGTGCCGCGGTCATCCAGCAATCGCCATGCCTCGGTCAGGCGCGGCTCGAGAAAGCCCCAGTAGTCGGTGAAGCGATCGTCGTAGCTTGAGAGTTCGCCCTTGACGGTCTCGTAGGTGAGGCCCTTGAAGCCCGTGCGGGCACCGGATGCCGTTTGCTTCGTGCTGATCGTCTGTCGCTGCTGGGTGCGCCCGGTGTTGAAGGGCGGGTCGAGGTAGATCAACCGAAAACTCGCGCCAGGCAGATCGCCGATCACCGCGAGGTTGTCGCCATGCACAACGAGGTTCGGGCCGTTCGCGCTCCAGGTGGTCATACGAGGGTCTGCTGCGTGTCGAACGGGTCGTAGGGACGTTCTCCTTCGATGATCTGGCGGTTGAGCTCGGTCAGCCGGTTGACCAGCTCGCCCGGATCCTGCGCGACGGATGCCGCCCACCCGTATGCCGACGCGACGGCAACGTCGAGCACCTTGTGGAGTGCCGCGAGGTCGGCGAAGGCCCCTTCGTCCATGAGGTTGTAGAGCTTCGTGAGGCCCAGGTTGTGCTCGATGCAGAGTTCGCTGCGTCGGCCATAGAGGGCGGATGCTGCGGCTGCGACCTTCGCGCGCGCGTCCTCAGTCACGGGGTCAGGCCAAGGAAATGTCTCGAAGACCGTCGTGGGCGTATATCTGAGCCGTGTCTCGAGCGTTGAGGACTGTGCCCAAGCCCACGCATCGTGCGCTCGTGACATGAGGATGCCCATCGAGTAGTCGTCGTCGAATGCGAAGACGACAGTTGCGTCACTTGCCATAGTGGCCCTGTCGACGACGGCGAGGAACAGACGCTTACCGTGTCGCCCCACTGCGAAGTACTTGGACAAACTGCGCAAAGCGGCGCGCATAGGCACCCTCGGGCGACCAAAGAGCCACCACTTGGACCGAAACAGTGGATCGTTGTTCCGGTCTCGCTCGGGCTTTACCCTCTCCCTCACCAACTTCAACGCTGCCGGGAGTCGGCTGGCGGCTTCGAGAGGAAGTTGGTCGAAGTCAATGATCCATCGCTCGGGGGCCTGTCTCACATTCTCGGCAATGTCGTCACTGTCGAGGTACGCCCGAACGACTTTGCTGTAGTCAGCGTCTGCATCATCGAGCAGTCTCTGGGCCTCGTCGCGCTCAAGGATGAAGCCCTTGCCGACGGGGATCGGCCCTTGAAAACCTCGGCCGCGGTTCTGTGGGAGCGTGCGCGGAGCCCACTCGTCGAGCCCTCCCTCGCGAAGCGACGCAGTGATGCCTGCCACCGGTGCGCCATCTAGATCCATCACAGTCGGACGCGTCGTGGGTGCCTTCACCCAGTTCACAATGCTCACGTGAACTTTCGCGTCCCCGGGCCAACGCTGACTCGAGACCGCGCTGGTGATCACGCCGCGGTTTGCCACGATGTACTCAAGCGATGCTTCGCGAGCGCGATTTTGCGAGATGGAGTTGGTGCCGACAAGTCCAGCTCGTTGCCCAGGCTTGAGTTGGTCATGTGCCTTGCGAAACCAGTAGACGCAGAGATCCTTGATGCCGACCCCGAACCGCTTTCCGAGCCATGTCAGATACTCGTTGCCCAGACTCGCCCGAAGCAGTTGTGAACCAAGGAACGGCGGGTTGCCGATGATCACTTCTACTTCCGGCCAATCCGTGGCGAGCGCATCCGCCGCTCTGATGCCCGAGAGGTCGATGAGTGGCAGCACTGGTTCGGCCTCGCCGAAGCGGTCGACCATTTGACGGTGGCCCATCCAGAGTGTGACTCTGGCGATCAGCACA
>JBGSTT010000210.1:0-32081 GCA_041736385.1 Rhodoglobus sp.
TCTGGGGAGTCCACCGGAAATCCAGCGTAGAAACGGATATGCGGATCACCGGTTACCAGCGGGTTGTCCCGGAATCGTTCGTCGGTGCGTGCGTCCTCGACGATCATGCCGCCGCGTTCCAAGATCGTGTAGTGGCAGAACGACTCGTCCCGCGAGTGTCCTGTGAGGTGGGAGCCCGATCGGACGACATTGTGCTGATAATCGCGATCGAGAACAGTGAAGAGCGCCGCTTCCGCCATAAAGGCGCGACGCGCCATCGTGACGATTCGTTGCAACTGCCGATCATCTGCGGCCTCGGCCAGTGCGAGATGATCAACGGAGGATTGACGCTCACGTTCATCAATCTCCCATGCCGCGTCCACGGCCGGGAGTACGGACTGATCGACTGTCAGTTCGTCGGCGATGAGACTGGCCCACCTCACGAAAGCTTCCCGCTCGCTTGTTGGAACTGTGGGTCTTTTGCCTGCCGACTTGAGGGCGACGTACCGTGCGTTGCGCGAGGTTGCACATACGTCTCGACTGATGCGATCAAGTTCGGCTGAGTGCCGATCAACGGATCGAGCAAGCACAGGCGGCAAGGCGGAGAGCCGATCGCTCGACGGCACGCCCGTGATAATCACCGGGACGTTCGGCCTGACCATCCCTTCAATGTGCGCTAACAGCTCGACCAGCCCACGTCGCCACCTGTCGAGAGGTACGAGTTCGAAAGACTCGTCGCCACCGCTGACCACAACGATGCAGTCGTAGCGCTCGGGATGACCCGCACGGACCGCGTCGGCAACCCGCGACATCGAAAGCCGACGGTGAGCAACGAGCTCGACGTCGACGCCTCGGCCAGTGCGTGCCGACAATGCCCTCGCCAGTGTTCCGGGAAGAGCGAGGTCATGGCTGCCGACCCCTGCGCCGAGCGCGATCCCACTACCGACAATGAGGATACGGGAGCTATCTCTTCCTGGCGCGTGGGCGCGTGGAGGTCCGGTCGGATTCGGTATCCGCAGACTTGCCCCTTCGAGGACTACCCGAGCCATCGACAACAGGGGGCGCAACATCAGAGGGATGGCGGCACTCATTGCAGTACCACCCCCGATCTCGACATGAACCAAGCGGTCCGCCCTCACATGGTAAGCAGACGTCTGCGTTTGGCCCGATTATCAGAACTGATCGACGTTCGGAAAGCGAAGACCGCTTCGGGATTGGCACCCTTGCCGTTCGACCCCCAAGAAAGAACGGGAAGGAATCAAACCTCGTCCATATCTCTGGATCGGATTCCCCCTGACTGCGCGTTAGCCCGGAGCCTCGGCTCGACTCGGTGACTGGAGGGCTACCCGGCCCTGTTGCCAGAGTTGCACTGCAGCGACACGGTTGTTTGACGCATCGTCGCTCGCGAGGCCGAGTACCGCATACAGCCGAGACAGCATCATCTCGGCGGCACGAACGCTCGTACCCCGCTGCTCGGCGATGGACCGCGTGGATGCCCCCTCTGCGAGCATCCGCAAAGCTTCCGCTTGGCTATGAGTCAGCCGGATGGTGTCTGTGCCAACCTCGTTCGCCGACACGTTTGTGCCGGAAATTGCTTTCATCACCGCATCCTTGAGGTCTTCGAGGCGGTTGAGCTGCGTCTTCACCAGGTAAACAGTGCCGGCCGGGAGCGAGCCCGCATCTCTGATCGCGAGCTCGGGTGACAGGTGCGACGTCAACACCACTAGTCCGATCCAGGGGCGCTCCTCATGCACTCGGGTCAGCAGGGCAGCGGCAGATTCGCCGGCACCGAAGTTGAGGTCGCTCACCAGAGCGTGAGGTTCCTCGCGTGTCACGAGCTCCCACGCCTCCGCCGTTGTGAGAGCCGTCGCGACCGCAAACCCTTGGGACCGCAACCCTTCGCTGACCAAGGAACTGATGAAGACGTCGTCGTCGGCGACAACAACTTTCAGTTTCGGCGCGCTTGTGCGAGTCGGTGGATCGGTCATCGCTCGGGCTTCTGCTCGGGATTGAGCGCCTCGAAAACTGTGCGCAGGATTTGCGACGACGTGAACGGCTTCGCGACAAAGTAGTCGACGCCGGATCCGGTCTCGCGTGCGACGTCGCTGTTTGCGGTGAGACCACTCATGCCGATGACCGGAATCGACGGGTGGTTGCCTTTGAGGTAAGCCGCCATTGCAGCGCCGTCCATGACAGGCATTGCGATGTCTGTGAGCACGACATCGATGTCTTCCCGGCCGGACTCGATGAACTCGAGTGCTTCGGCGCCGTTGCCCGCGACGGCTGTCCGGTAGCCGTGAGCTTCCAAGACCAGGCGCGCCATCATGCGCATTGCCGGTTCGTCATCAACAATCAACACCAGTTGGTTATCGCCGCGCGGCTCAGGCTCAACCCCAACGGTACTGCTCGACACTTTCGCCCTCGGGCGATTCCGAAGAGCCGGCAGGTGCACGCGGAAGATGGACCCCTGACCCGGCTCGCTGTATGCCTGCATGTAACCTCCGTGCCCGCGGACGATGGCGAGGGAGGTAGACAGGCCGAGTCCTGTTCCTGAACCTGCAAGCTTGGTCGTATAAAAGGGTTCGAATATTCTGCGAAGCACAGCAGGAGACATTCCCTCACCATCGTCCTCAACTTCGATCTGCACGTAATCACCGGGCGGTGCAATGTGGCTCACCGTGGAATACTCGTCGGCCAGCGTCAGGTTACGGACACGGACGCTCACGGTGCCGCCGTCCGGGGAGGCGTCACGTGCGTTGGTCACCAAGTTCATCAGCACCTGCAGCAACTGAGTCGGGTCTCCGGTAACAGGCCACAATTCCTGCGCAACATCGAACCGGATGCGCGAACCATTCCCCGAAGATTCGATCGATTCGAGTTCGGCGAGAACATCGGCGAAATCGATCTCCAAGCTCTGCCCGGAGGTTCCTCGCGCGAAGGAGAGCACTTGGCGGACCATGTCTGCTCCGCGTTTCACGGCCAATTCGGTTGACTTCAGAATCTGCAATCGCGCAGGGTCGGTCTCATCGGGGGTCAGGAGCTGCACAGCCATCAAGACGGGTGCGAGCACATTGTTCAGGTCGTGCGCGATGCCGCTGGCGAGTGTCCCAAGACTATCCATTCGTTCGGCGCGAGACTCCAATTCATCGTGACGCCTCTGCTCCGTAATGTCGCTGTTGATGGTGGATATCGACTCGGGCTGGCCTTGTTTATCTCGCACCACAGTCCACGTGCTTCGGACATTGAGGAGCGCCCCAGACTTATTGATCTGCTGAAGTTCGCCAGACCATCCGCCATCGCGTAGAGCCACGTCAAGGGCCCTGTCGTACTGAGCCGGGGCTGCGTAGAGCAGCTCGCGCGCGCCTCGCCCGACCGCTTCTTCACGGGTCCACCCGTAGAGATGCATTGCCGCCGCATTCCAAGAGCGGATAGTGCCATCGAGGTCGCGCATGATCATCGCGGCGTTCGCTTCCTCGAACATCGAGTCCTGCGCCGCCAATTCCGCGGTCTTGTCGACGAGTTCCTGACGGAGCAACTCAGCTTCGGTCACGTCGCGAAGGTAAACGGCCACTCCAGTTGCGGTGGGGTAAGCGGTCGCTTCAAGCCACATCTGCAAAGGTGGGTAGAAGTCTCGCACCGTCATGACCCGGTTCTCACTGACCGCTTGGCGGTACAGGAGGGCAAACTCGCTGGCCCCGCCATTGGGGAAGATGTCCCAGAGCACCCTCCCAAGAGCCGTCTCACCATGACCCTCAACGATTTCTTGCGCGCGCGGGTTCAGGTAGGTCACGACCCAGTCCCGATCCAAAAAGAAGAACGCATCGGTGATCGAGTCGAGAACCCTCGACAGAAGCAACTCCGCCTGACGACCGAGATCGCGTTCCGTCACATCAACTGCGGAACCCTCGATAGACACGATCGCCCCCGACGCATCGCGAACCGGCTTACCGAGCATATTGACTTTCACTGTCGCGCCAATCGCGTCGATCACGTCAATGTCTAGTTCAAAGGGCTTTCCCATCCGCGCGCACCGGTCGATCGCTTCAGCAAGCCGAACCCCATCGATCGAGGCCCCGTCGAGAACTTCGGCTCTTGGAAGTGCCGACAACTGCGGTGGATACCCGAGCATCGCAAACATCTCATCGGACCATGACAGTGTGGAGGTGATCAGGTCGACCCGCCAGCCGGCAAACCGCACAAGCCGACCCGCGGCGGACAGCAGTCTTTGTTGTGCGGCGTTGTCGGCAACAGTCCGCTCCAACTCGCCGACGTCCTTTGCGAAACCAAAGACAGCGACGGTTTCCCCATCATGAACGAAGGGCACTTGGGTGATTTGGCTGGGAACGACAGTGCCGTTGGCTAGAACGCGGGCAACGAAATACTCTCGCCGCTGCCCTCCAGCAGCTGCCTCAAACTCCGCAACCGCCCGCTCGACATCAGTGGTGGAAAACAGATCACGAAAATGCAGCCCAGCCAGCCGACCAGGGTCGTCGTCCTGACCTGAACTGAATGCCGGATTCCCGGTAACGAATCGACCATCCAGGGTGAAAACGAAGATACCGTCCGGATGCCCGGCGAAGAGTGGGGAGAACCCCTCGCGACGCAGCAGAAGCCGAACTTCTTCAACATCCATGCCTTACGGTACACCTCGCGACTTTGTCTTCTCCTCGGCTTGCGCTCTTCGACGGGCTTCATCCCGCCGACATTGAGAGAATATCACCGAACCGGCTCACTCCTCGTGAGCGCCGCGAGGGGATGCGGCGTGACCCTCGAGTCCTACGGCCACGATTTCGACCTCACACCCGCGATAGGTTTGGCGCGAGATGGCCTCTGAGCCGACCTCACGGCTCAATCTTCGCCCAGAATCGGAAGCCCCGACGTAGAGTGGTCCTGCGCCCGCAGTACTAACGGCGCGGGAGCTGTCATGAATGACGCATTGTTCTGGCCATGGTCGGGGGTGTACGCGGGGCTAGCCCTCCTGACGCTGACGGTCGTCGCCATTGTCGGGCGCCGACGGCCGGGGTCCGAGCGGCGCGCGGCTCTAGCGATCACGATGTTCACGGCCCTCGTCTACATGACGTGGCGCGTGGTGTTCACGGTTCCGAATGACAACCTCGCTGCCAGAATCGCCGGAATCATTCTCGTCGCGGTCGAGATTCTCGGTCTCATCCAGTTGTTGGCGTCAACGGTCATCGGCTGGCAGACCCCTTCCCTTCGACGAAGGGCGACGGCATCCGAAGCCGGATTGCCCTCGGTGGACATCTTCATCTGCACCTACAGCGAGTCAGCCACCGTGCTTGAGCCGACTTTGGCTGGCGCAATGGGAATCATCTACGGTGGCACCGTCGAGGTCCATGTCTGCGACGACGGCAGCCGGCCGGAGATCCGCGAGCTGGCCCACCGCTATGGTGCGCATTACATCGACCGAACCGAACACCAGCACGCAAAAGCTGGCAACCTCAACAACGCGCTGCGTCACACCTCAGGTGACCTCGTGGCGACGCTTGACGCTGACATGATCCCGACCGCAGACTTTCTCGAGAAGACAGTCGGTTACTTTACCGAGCACGAACTGGCCTTCGTTCAAGCCCCGCAAGCGTTTCACAACCAAGACGCGTTTCAATACAACCTGTTCTCGGGCAAGGTACTGCCGAACGAGCAGGACTACTTCATGCGCTCCTTGCAGCCCGGCAAAGAGCCCTTCAACGCGGTGATGTACGTCGGCAGCAACACCGTGTTTCGTCGGTCGGCTCTCGCCGCCATCGGCGGCTTTGCCACCGGGGTGATCACCGAAGACATGGCCACCGGGATGCTTCTGCAAGCGGCCGGCTACCGCGGCCGCTTCGTGCCCGACATCATCGCAGCGGGCTTAGCCCCGGAGAGCTTCGGAGACCTCCTTACACAGCGCACCCGTTGGGCGCGCGGCAACATCCAGACGGCCCGCCGCTGGAACCCGTTCACCTTGCCCGGTCTCAGTTGGATGCAGCGTTGGCTCTATGCAGACGGCATCCTTTACTGGCACTTCGGGATCTTCAAATTCGTGTTCGTGCTAGCGCCCCTCGTCTATTTGCTCGGCGGAATACCGGTGGTGAACGCAAATGTCCCGTCAATCCTGGTGTTCTGGTTGCCCTACTTCGTGGCATCGTTTGTGAGTATCAGCGCGCTGTCGCAGAACCGCAGAAGCTTCACCTGGACCCACGTCTACGAGCTTGCAATGGCACCAACGATCGCGATCGCCGTCATCGGGGAATGGGTGGGCTTCAGCACCAAAGTGTTCGCGGTGACCCCGAAAGGGGTGTCCACGCACAAACTCAACTTCCGATGGAGCATTGCCATCCCTCCACTGATTCTCTTGGCTCTATCCGTCGCCGCGTTGTTGAATGCGTTCGTCTTCTCGGCGGGTAGTTTCCGTCCCGACTCCCTAGTAATAACGTCCTTCTGGACGGGCTACAACATCATCGGGCTGGTCATGGCGATTCTGGTCTGCCTCGAGCGCCCGAGGCAACGCCGCACTGAACGCACCGAAGTCGATACCCCGGTTAATGCCCGACTGTGGTCTGGTCCACCGGTTGCCGGTCGCATCCTAGATCTGAGCTTCCATGGCGCTCGGATCGCGTTGCCCTGGACCAACGATTTCGGCCCTAAGCAGGCAAGCCAGGGACTCCGGGACACCGCGCTCCTGCTGATCGACGGCGTTGGCACGGTGACGGGGAGCTGTCGGTGGGTGAGCGAGACGCCCGACGGGTTACTGGTGGGTTTCGAGTTCGACGGCCTCGATCCGGCGCACTCGGTCTCAGTGATGCAAGCGATCACCGCCTCCGACGACTGGGTGCGACACGATCGAGAAGAAAATGCACGGCTGGGCGGTGCAGCACTTCGCACGCTCATCGGGGCGACTCGCCGGGTGACCCCGAGCTTGCGGTCCGAATTGCGGCTGGCGACCCGCGGTGTCGCCAATCTACATCGCCTCCAGCTGTCTGGCGGTGGCCAAGACCCTGAGTTCTCAGTGCATTTGGAGGATCTGAGCTTCGGTGGATGCCGGGTTCGATCTCGTCAACGGCTCACTTTGGGCGAGCAGTATCTACTCGACTTCGGTGAGGCACAAGGTAGTCAATTCACGGCCGAGGTGAGATGGGTGAACCGTAGCGCCGGTCGCTATGTGGCGGGACTACAACTCAGTGCTCCACCCGAATGGAGCGCCCGCCCATGAGCGCCAATGAGGTAGATCAGGAACTGCTCGCGCTGGCGCTGGCCACCGTGTCGGAGGGATCACTCATCACGGATGCCGACCGCAAGACCATCTACGCGAATCTTGCGTTCACGCAGATCACCGGATACGAGCAGTCGGAGATCCTGGGCGAGAACTGCCGTTTTCTACAGGGTCCAGACACTTCCCGACTCGAATTGCAGCGCATGCGGGATGCGCTCGATCAGGGCGAGGGGTTTGAGGGCAACCTGCTCAACTACCGAAGAGACCGAACAACCTTCTGGAATCACCTCACGATCACCCCGTTGAAGGATTCCAGCGGCCGGATTACCCACTTCGTCAGCGTGCAGCGCGATGTTACCGAACAGGTCGAGGAACGGGACGCTCTCTCGCACCAGGCCGCCCACGACCAACTCACCGGACTGCCCAATCGGGTAGCACTGCGTCGCCACATCCGCAAGGAGCTTGCCGAAGCCAGCGAAGATGGCTCGACCGTTGCCGTTGCGATGATCGACCTCGATGACTTCAAGCTCGTGAACGATCAATTCGGCCACCTCGCGGGCGACGCCGTATTGAGCGAGTTCGCCGCGCGGATGAACCAGCGATTGCGTAACACTGACTATTTAGCGCGCTTGGGCGGCGATGAGTTTGTCCTTGTCGTCTCCGAACTGTCGCCAGCGGATCCCCTCGCCGATTTCGCGACGATCGCAAGCCGCCTCCACGAGGTTGTCGAGTCGGCTTTTCCGATCGGCGACAACCGCGTCGCGTCGATCGGCATGAGCATGGGAGTGGCTCTCTTTCCTCGCGACGGCGTAACGTGGCGCGACTTGCTGCGGATCGCGGATACCGCCCTGTACCGGGTCAAGGCTGAGAAAAGCCCTACGCGGTGGTGGGAAGTTGCGGAGGAGGCACTTCGTGATGTCGGCGAGGTGGACCCGACCGCAAGCCACGTCCCGACCGGCACACTGGTGATGTTCATGCAGCCGATCGTCGATCTTCGATCCGGTCAGGTCACCCAGGTTGAGGCCCTGGCACGCATCCGCACGCCGGCCGGGGATCTCGTGAGCCCCGATCGTTTTCTGCCCCACTATTCCCAACAGCAGCTCGTCGAGGTCTTCAAAGAGGGCCTCGACCAGGCTCTCGGATGGGCGTCGCGATGGGATGGTGATGGCATCGCTATGAACGTTTCAGTGAATGTTCCGCCTGAACTTCTGAACGACCCGGAGAGTGCGGACTGGGTCAGGAACGCGCTTGCCCGACATGGTGTCGAACCGCATCGGCTCAGTCTCGAAGTGCTTGAGACTCAAGAGGTCGACCTCGCGGCCAGCGACAAAACCGTCGGCGAGCTGGTGCGCCTCGGCGTGAAGATGCATCTCGATGACCTGAGTTCGGGGTTCAGCACCTTGAAACGCCTCACCGACATGCCGTTCGATGTCATCAAGATCGACCGCCGCATCTTTGATCAGGCACACACGCGCGCGCTCCATGTGCTCACCGTGTTGGCGGCTATCACCAAGCTCGGCGCCGACCTGGGATACGGGACCGTCGTCGAAGGTATAGAAGATCGAGAACGGCTGGAGCTGAGCGCGGTGTTGGGAGCCCAAGCAGGGCAGGGCTTCTTGTTCGCCCGCCCGATGCCCCCGGAGGAGATCAGCACGTGGCTCAAGCAGTTCTCGATGCCCTACCGAGAGGGAGAGTTGACGACGGCACTCGGCGCGCTCGCGTACCACTGGTCGCACGGGGGCGGGACATGGCCTGACCACCCCACTGCTGCCAAAAAGTGCCCACTGACGGCCTACTTGAAACTTTCTGAAGCGAGCGCTGACGTCGAACTCCTTGCTGCTCACCGCGTCCTGCATGAAGATCCGGTTGCAACCACTCGGGCGCGAATGGCAGCCAGCGCGACGATGCTCGCGCGCCTCGTCGCGCACGTGCAGCACGCATCGACTTCCGTTTGATCCGTAGTCGAAGGTCGCAGCCGGTGGTGCGGGGGTGATGCGGATCGGGAGACGCTTCTCGACCTCCGTGCTGAGAAGCAGGAACCGCTGGTCGCCTAGGGCGAGAAAGGTGTCTGGCCCCGTGCCATCCGATGTTCCGGATGCACGGGCCAATCACGCGCGATCGGAGCCTCAGTTCGTGAGCCGGCGGCCCCTGATGAGGAGCCAGAAGATAATCACTACCTCGCCGACGAATGCGAAGGAACCGAAGGTGACGGGGAACCCGAGCGAGAAGATCACGCCGACAGCGTCCAAAATGTAGCCGACGCCCGCGATCATCAGGAGGGCTCCGAAGACCGGCGAGATGAACGTGGCGCGCACGATCAGGTAGCCGATCACGAGCAGGTGGATGCCGAAGAGGCCGAGGCTCGAAATCCAGAGCGTGTTGAAGGACTCGAGCGAATCGAGGGCGCGAGCCGGGTCATCCAGAATCAGGAAGGCATTGACCAGCTGGGCGGTCGCAACGGCGAACAGCGCCGTGTAGACGACTCGAATCCAGGCCGCGATGGCCGAAACGGTCGTGCTCACCGATCTGAACAAGGCGTACCAGGCGGCGGAAACGATCAGGTCGAGAAGAATCACGATCGCGATTGCGATAATGCCACCCCAGTAGGGCAGCGGCGCGGCCGCGATCGTCGTGGCGGTCTGTGCAGGATCTCCAGCGGTGATGAGCGGCACGATGCCGCCGTAGTAACCGAGGGGCATCAGCACGGCCATGGCAGCCAGCGCGATGCCGGAGATCAAACTGGCGCTGCGCTGTGACCAGCGGCGAAAGTCAAACCGAATTGTCGTGGTCGGGTTTTGTACTGCGGTGTTCATGCTTCTATCCTTACGTTGTAAGCTTACGTTGTAAGGACAATATCGCTACGCAGTAAGGTTGTCAACATGGGTACCGAAGAATCGCGAAAGCCGGCGTCAGGAGCGAGGGAAACGCTCAACCGCTCAAGGGTGCTTGCCTGCGCGATTGACCTTGCCGACAGGGTGGGTCTGGATGCCCTGACCATGCGGCGGCTGGGCGAAGAGCTCGGGGTCGAAGCCATGTCGATCTACGGCCACGTCTCGAACAAGGAGGACCTTCTCAATGGCATGGTGGACGCCGTTTTCGCCGAAATCGAACTGCCGTCACACAACGACCACTGGCGAGAGGCACTTCGCAAGCGATCGATCTCGTTCCGCGACGCGATGAGCCGGCACCCTTGGGCGGTGTCACTGAAGGACTCCGGCACCAACCCGGGGCCCGCGACGCTGCGACACCACGATCGGGTGCTGGGGACGCTCCGAAACGGCGGCTTCTCTCTTGAGCTCACCGCCCACGCCATCTCGGCTCTCGACAGCTACATCTATGGCTTCGCGATGCAGGAGAAGAGTCTGCCCTTCACGACGGAAGAGGAGACAGCGGCCATGGCTGCGATCATGCTCGCCCAGCTGCCGACAGCGGAGTTCCCGTACTTGGCCGAACTCACCGCGAAGCATGTGCTCAAGCCAGGCTACTTCTACGGCGACGAGTTTCTGTTCGGCCTCGACATCCTGCTCGACGGTTTGGAGAGGGCTCGCGAGGAGCAGTCGCGACCGGCAGAAGTGAGTCTTGAGCAAGCGGCAGGCCAAGAGCCTTCTGATGCGGGAAACCAAAAACCCCCGACTGACCGGGGGTTTTGAATCTCATATTGCTGAGAATGATTGGTGCGCCCGGAGGGATTTGAACCCCCGGCCTATTGATCCGTAGTCGAAGGTCGTGTCGCCGAAACTATGCGGGAGTGGTCGCAATCCCTTCAAAACACTGGTGACTGAGCGCGACGTTGTTGACTCGAGCTGACCTCGATGTTCCCCGCGTGTGGGTGAAATGTGGGCACGGCACGCAGTGCGCCCGTGCCTCTAGGAGGCTTCCGTAGCTACTCGACGACGCGGACTTCTTTCCAGAATGCGACGTAGTTCGAGAAGTCCTTGCCAACGCGATCGAAGGCGCTCGGGTAGGGGGTGGGGTAGCTCCAGGCGCGGTCTTGCAGCGTCGTCGGGCCGTCGTTGACTGAGAAGTATTGGCACTCACCCTTCCAAGGGCAGGTGTAGGGGGTCGGGCTGGTGGTGAGGGCGCCTGGTGTCACGCTGTCGGGCGGAAAGTACCAGTTCCCTTCGATTTTGATGAGCTCTTCTGTGGGTGCCTCGGCGATGACGGTGTCACCTAGCAATGCCTTCATTTTTTCCTCCGCGGGTTGGCGATCTCGATGTGGCGCGGTTCGAACACTAGGCCGTGCTCAGTTCGGGTCACCGTGATGTGGGACACAGAAGAGAGATGGGCAGGAGTGGTGAACTAGAGACCGCGGGCGGTGTGCCCACGGCCCGAGAGAGAAGTACTGGTGTGACGGTATTGCAATTTCTGGAACGGTGGGAGCTGGCTACCCGTCCTATCCATCCGGAAAGTCTCCGGGCGATGCAGCGGCGATGGGCCGAGCTGCCGCCGGAGGTGCAGACCGACAATCAGCTTTTGGGGCGTAGCGCGATAGGTTGCGAGGGAACGCATGGGGTTTTCCCGAAATGCAACTTGACCTGCTCGCCGTGCTACCACTCCGCGGACGCGAACAAGGTCAGTGTTGATGGGAACCACACGCTCGAGCAGGTCGACCGGCAGATCGCGTATGCCCGCGCTGTGCGTGGCCCGCGAGCACACGCTCAACTGATCGGGGGCGAGGTTAGTCTCCTTCCCGCCGCAGATCATGCTGCCGCCTTGGCAATCATGCGACGGTATGGGCGCGAACCGATGTCGATGACGCATGGCGATTTTGACTACGACTACCTTCTGGACGTTGTGCTCGACGAGAAGGGTCGCCGCCGGTTTGATCGCGTGTCTTTCGCCGCGCATTTCGACTACTTGATGCGGGGCCGTCGCGGTGCGGTGCGGCCGCATAGCGAAGCGGAACTCGACCCGTTCCGGGCCCAGTTCGCCCAGATGTTCGCTGATCTGAAACGCGATCACGGGGTGCGGTCCTACCTGGCCCACAACATGACAGTGACCCCCTCGAATCTGCCGGAGGTCGCCGATACGGTGCGGGCGGTCTTGGGGATGCCGTTCGACATGATGTCATTTCAGCCGGCCGCGTATATCGGTGACGATCGTCGATGGAAGGAATACTTTTCCGACGTGTCGATCGACGCGGTGTGGGAGCAGGTGGAGGCGGGTGCGGGCCAATCGCTCCCGTGGCAGGCCACGCAGTTCGGGCATCCCTCGTGTAACCGGTACACAACCGGCGTTTTGGTGGAGGGTGAGTTCACGGTCGCGTTGGACCCTGATGACCCCCGCGACATCGCGGCACGCGACACCCTTCTGGCCCACGTCGGCGGAATGGTGTTCGGGGGTACAGCATGGCCGGTGCTGCTGGCGAAGCTCGTTCGCGCGGCCCTGCGCCATCCGGGTGATGTGGGCGTCGCAATCGGTCAACTCCGCCGCATCGTCTCGCGGGCTGGCGGGCTTCGTCGAGTGATCCGTGCCGCTGCCCGACGGCGCGTGTCTGTTCGCACATTCGTGGTCCACAGCTTCATGGACGCCGCGCAGGTTGCGCCCGCGTGGGCTCTGCTGCAGGACGGGGCGATGAGCGACGATGCCGGGGTGCGGGAGACCCAACTTCGCCTGCAGTCCTGCTCATACGCGATGAGTCATCCCGACGATGGGCGACTGGTGCCGGCCTGCATGCAGCATTCGATCCTGGATCCTGCAGAAACCCGACAACTACGCACTCTTCTGCCACTGAGCCCAGTGGAAGCGAGCCGGCGGCCTATCGGGTTGGGACCGGTACGACGGACAGGATCTCGGGCCTCAGCTCAATAGTCACCGGGTCCCCAACGCTTACGCCGAGGGTGGGCGAGAGCTCGGTCTGAATTGCTGCAGAGTTGATGAGTGCCGTGGCATGCCGTCGAAGTCCTGTACGGGTGATGGCGCTGATGGTCCCGTGCAGGCGGGTGGGGGTGCCCGGGAGTGAACGGTCGAGAGACACCCCGACCGCTTCCTGCCGGAACACCAGCACCCCCGGCCCCTCGGGAGTGCTGTCGTCGATGGGCACCGATCCGAGAGCCGAGTGGTGGATGCCATCCACAACGGCTCCGCTGATGAAGTTCTCTCCCCCCATTAGCCGGGCCACGGCGAGGGATGCGGGGCGGTGATAGACACGGTCCACGGTGTCGTGTTGGAGTAGCTGACCGTTCTCGAGGACGGCGATACGGTCTGCGACTGTTGCGGCTTCGTCGCGGTCGTGGGTGACCAACAGGACGGTCGGGGCGAGCTGGCGTCGAATGTCGCCGAGCAGTTCGTGCATCTCGTGCCGAAGTTCCGCGTCGAGGGCGCTGAACGGCTCGTCGAGCAGCAGGATGGCAGGTTGCGCGGCGAGGGCGCGGGCCAGGGCGACCCGTTGTTCTTGACCGCCGGAGAGGGATCCCACTCGTCGGCGTCCCAAGTCTGCGAGCTGCACCATCTCCAGATACGGGAGTGCCCGCTCGCGTGCAGTGCGCCAGGATCGGCCGGCGGCCCGGTCTGCAAATGCGATGTTGTCGATGATCGACAGGTGTGGAAAGAGGAGCGGTCGTTGGAAGACGAGGCCCACATTTCGTTTCTCGGGCAGAACCCGGGTGATGTCACGACCGTTGAGCAGGATGTGGCCGCCGCTGGGATTCTCGAGGCCCGCGATGATGCGAAGGATGGTGCTCTTGCCAGAGCCGCTGGGTCCGAGGAGGGCGGTGCAGGTGCCCGGGAGCACATCCAAGTTCACGCCCAAGAGGGCAGCTGGCTGTCGGTCGACGAACTGTTTCGTGACCTGACGAAGAGCGATCGCGGAGGTCATGAGCGGGCTCCGATTCCGGTTCGGGCGAGGACGAGCAAGAGGGCAAGCGGCGGAATCACGGCGGCGAGGGCTAGGACTGCGACGACGGAGTCGTTGCCGATTCCTGAGGCGAGTGACGCGGTGATCATGGGCAGGGTCACCAGCTGTCCGCCACCGACGATGAGGGTGACGATGTAGTCGCTCCACCCGACAAGAAAGGCAAGAAAGGCTGCACGTGCCAGTGCGGGTGCCAGGAGGGGTATCTGAACATTCCGCAGGACGTGGGACGGGGATGCCCCTAATGTGCGGGCCTGTTCTTCGTAGCCGATGTCGTGTGCGGCGTACGCGGTGCGGAGAGTGAAGGTTGTGTAGGGCAGTGCGACGACCACGAGAACCAGAACGAGCCCAAGGAGGGGCGGGATGTGGGCACGGAGCAGGATCACGTTCGTTCCGAGGATCGCGGCGAACGGTGGGATGGCGACAGGTGCAAAGAGCAGTGCGGTGACAACTTTCGGGAATGGCGCCCAACCGGCGACCAGTGCCCGAGCGGCAACCGCGCCGATGGGGGTAGCGATCGCAGCAACGGCGATGCCCAGCAGCGCGGAGCGACCGAACGCGGCGAGCCCTCCGGTCGCGATCGCCGAGTTGACACCGTCGAGTCCCCACACGGTGGGTACCGTCGCCGGGTAGGGCCACCGGTTGGCGAATGCCCACAGCGCCAGCGGCAGCAGCGGCAACGTGAACCACACGGTGAGGAGCACGACAGTCACCACCCGACCCAGCCGGGATCCTGTCCGAGATGTCGTGAGGGGACGCCCCGGATCACCGGGCAGCCGCCGTGCCGAACTGGCTTGTGGCGGGGTGATCAGCTCACGGGTGGAGATCGTCACCGCCACACCGCCGCTCGTCTCAGCGCAAGGGACGCGATGGCGACCGTGGCCAGTGCTGCCACTACAGTCACGACGGCGATCGCCGCCGACTCGGTTCTCGAGGTGAGGTTGACATCATTGAACAGTCGAATCGCCATCACCGCGAGGGGCTCCGGGTAGATGCGGCCAAGCAACCAAGCGACTTCGTAGGATCCGAGGGTGTATATGAACACGATGGTAGAGGCGACGATCAGTGACGGTGCCGCCAGAGGCAGGAAGATCATTCGGATTCGTGCGATCCGGCCAGCACCTAGCAGTGCCGCGGGCTCATCGAACTGGGCGACCCGGGTCAACAGTGTCCCTGCCACAACGAGCGCAACGAAAGCCGACTCCTTCCAGGCGTACTCCGCGATGACAGCCACCCACCAGGGGCCACCCACCAGGGGTGGCCACGCGTCAGCGCCGATGCCGAGAAGTCGCGGGAGAACCCCGGAGTCGGCCAGAAGCAAACCCATGGTGGCGGCGCCGATGAGGTGAGGGATGCTGATCGTGACAGCACCAGCAACACCCACCAGTCGCCCCGCGCGGCCCCCGGAAACGACCACCAACGCCGCAACCGACCCCACTACCGCGGCAATCGTCGTCGAGGTTGCAGCAATGGCAAGTGAGACCCCTAATGCCGACGCTAGGTCGGGCGCCGTTGCAACATACGCATCGAAGGAGAAGCGCACCGGCCCGACGAGGGGCATCAGCCCCAGGCTTTGCAGCACGGCTGACCCGAGCCCCCCGATGACCACCACGATCACCGGCAGGAGGGCCACGGCGAGTAACACACGCGCGCCTCGTGTGCGCCTCATCGGCTGGGAACCCGGGTCCGCCATCCTTCATCGAGGGCAGGAACCCACGCAGCGGACAGTTCGGGGTTTGCGTTGCGGGACAAGACGTCGAACGCGGGCACGACGTCAGACTGGGGAAGGGCGGCGAACGCCTGCTGTTCAGCGGACGTGAGCTTGCTGACGTCGAGCACGGTGAACTGGCCCCACGTGGCTGGGTTTGCCTTGGCGACCTGCTGTTCCACGGACAAGGCCAAGTTGGCAACCACCATTGCCCCCGCTTGGTGGGCGGCGTTGGAAGGGATGCCGAGGAAGCTGGCGTTACCGAGGGTGCCGTCAGACAACGCCAGCACACGGGTGTCAGCGGGGTAGGTGCCATCCGCGACAAGCTTGGTGAGAGTGGCCGGACCATAGGTCATCGTCATGTCGATCTGGCCATCCGCGTAGAGCTTGTTCAGCTGATCGGAATCGGCCGGGTACGTGTCCCCGCCTCGCCACAACGACGGCGCGAGATCCGAAAGGGTCTTGTAAAGCGCCGGGCTCAGTGTGTCAAATGTGTCCGAAGAGTACTGGGCGGGCACGTTCTGGTAGCCGCCGGACACGCTGTAGAGAACCTGCCGGATGAAGGCGGAGCCGGTGAAATCTGGCGGCGCAGGGTAGGTGAAACGTCCCGGGTGTGCCGTGGCCCACTCCAGAACTCCGGCGACCGTCGTCGGCGGGGCGGTGACGGCAGCGGCGTTATAGGCGATGCTGAACTGCGCTTTGCTCCACGGTGCTTCACACCCACCGACAGGAGTGCCGAAATCGCTCGTCAACAGCGGATCGGCGGAAGAGACGTTGGCCATATTGGGCAGCAGCGCGGTCCAGTCACACAACCACGCGCCGGCTTCCTTGCCGGTGCGGAAGTTGTCACCGTTGACCCACACCAGGTCCACTGACCCGTCGTTGGTTCTGCCGGCTTGCAGCTCGGTCAGAACCCGATTGAGGGCATCCTTGGTGTCCGTCACGGGGATCCGGTTGAGGGTGACGCCCTCCTTCGCGGCTGCGGGCGCGAGAATATCGTCAATGTAGCTGTTGCCTTGCTCGTCGCCGCCGTACATCCACAAGTTGACCGTCTGGCCCTTTGCTGCGGTGAGGACGCTGTCCCAGTTGGAGAGAGTTGGGGCGGTTCCTGCAGATGGTGCCGCGCACCCAGCCAGACCGACCAGACCTGCCAGAGCAATGGTCGCTGATGCGAGGGTTCGCCACGGGCGGCGATTCGGATGAGTGAGGTGCATGGAGAGTGATTCCTGTCGAAGGCGGCCAAGTGAACAATCCGACGCTATAAGCCGCTCTCGCTGTCGCTCGGTACCCCAGGTCACACAAGCAATGACGGTCGCGTCCCTACCATTGGGCAAATGCAGCTATCGAATCGCGCCGTGATCTGGAGGGCCGCGATCTTCGTTGCATTCGTGATCGCCGTCATCGTCGTGGGCGTCACCGTGCCACTCCCCAGCGTCGAGCAGATTCGAGCCGCGGCCTCCGAGGCCGGCTGGTGGGGTGCTGCAGTGTTCGTCGTCGGCTACGGTCTCGTGACTCTCACGCCGATCCCCAAGAACGTCGTGAGCATCGCTGCTGGACTCACCTGGGGGCTCGGTGTCGGCGTTCTGCTCGTCTATGTCGGCGCACTCATCGGGGCCGGTCTGGCGTTCATCATCGGCCGAGCGTTGGGGCGTGAAGCGGTGGAACGGTTCACGGGCGCACGCGTAGCCCGAGTCGACGAAGTGCTTCGTCGGAGGGGCCTCGTCGCGTTGATCGGGGTGCGGTTGGTTCCGGTGCTGCCCTTCACGGTCATCAACTACACGGCAGCCCTGACCGGCGTGCGTCGTCGTGACTACGCGATCGGCACAATGGTGGGCATTCTGCCGGGCACCATCGCGTATGTTGCCGTCGGTGCCTACGGGACCACCCTCGGGTGGCCGTTCTACGTCGCCGCTGGCGGCTTAGGGGCCCTGACGATCGCCGGCGTGATCTACAGCGTGCTCCTGCGTCGGCGGCGCAACCGCCGCACCGAAGGTGAGACTCCCGAGTGATCGACGCACCGCTGCGTCGGATTCTGAACCGGCCGCTATCAATCCTGGCTCGAGCGATCGATGTGCCGTGGGTCACCCCGGACCGGATCACCATGGCGGGGCTCGTGGTCGGTGTGGGCAGTGCCGGGCTCGCCGCCATCCAGTGGTGGCCGGCGGCACTGGCGGCCTGGCTTGTCTCCCGAATTCTCGACGGTCTCGACGGGGCATTGGCCCGTCGGCGTCGCTCCCGGAATACCCACGCCCCGACCAGCGAGGCGGGCGGATTCCTGGATATCACGGCGGACTTCGTCGTCTACGGCACCGCCGTCCTCGGAGTTGCGATCGGCGTCACCATCGAGTTCGGGGCGCCCTGGTGGCCCTTCCTTGCGGTGCTGTTGGCGTATTACCTCAACGGGGCGACGTTTCTGGCGTTCTCTTCTATCGCGGAGAGGACTGGTCGCCGTTTAGATGATGGGCGATCCCTGTCGTTCCTTGGCAAGGTCGCCGAGGGCACGGAGACGATCATTGTGCACTCGATGTGGCTGATCCTGCCCGCGTTCGCCGGGCAGATCGCAATCGGTTGGGCCGCGGTGGTCGCGCTCAGCGCAACGCAGCGGATGGTTGCCGGCTATCGCCTGCTGCGCTGACCGCAGCTCATGCCATGACCATCGACCGGAGGCGCCGAAGCAACCCGATGGCCGGGGCGATCATTCCTCGGCCGAGACGATAGCGAACATCGACGACGGCAGCATTCCATAGGGGGTCGTTGTAGGTCGGGTACGGGTGGATGGTGCTCGCCAACGAGCTGGTCGTGAGCCTTGCATGCACCGCCAAGGACAGCTCCCCAACCGTCTCGCCGGCCCGGGGGCCGACAATAGTGCCGCCGAGAATGTGTCCGCGCTGATCGACAACAATCTGGGTGAAACCTGATGTGGTCGATTCGGTGATCGCCCGGTCGGAATGTTCGTGGTGCTGGGTGATGACGCGGTGGCGCTGGGGGTCGGCAGCGGAAGCCTGCGCGCCGACGGCGGCGACCTCCGGGGAGGTGAAGGTGACGCGAGGAATCACGCGAGTCTCTGCGTGACGGCGCAAGCCCAGAATCGCGTTGGTCGCTGCGACGCTGCCGTTGACCCCGGCCGTGTGAGTGAACTGGGGCATCCCGGTGATATCCCCGGCCGCCCAGATTCTCTTGTTGCTGGTCCTGAGCGCACCGTCCACGCGCACGAATCCAAACTCATCAGTGACGACTCCTGCAGCCGAAAGATTCAATTCGCCCGCTGCGGGATGGCGCCCTAGTGCAGCCAGGAGCCGGTCAAAGTGCACCACCTCCCCATCGTCGAGCATGACCGTTCCAGAGAGTTGGTCCTTGGACGTCGCGGTGACAGCAGTGCGGCCGGTCAGGATCGTCACTCCGTCGGCCAGAAGAGCGTCGTGAACGATTCGAGCTGCCTCCGCCTCCTCCTTGGGAAGGATGTGGGGGCCGCGCTGCACAATCGTCACTCGGGAGCCGAGGCGCGCCATCGCCTGCCCGAGTTCGCAGCCGATCGCCCCGCCGCCGAGGATGACCAGTTCGGCGGGGAGCTCGCGTAGTTCCCAGAACGATTCGCTCGTCAAGACGTGTAACCCGGTGGAACCGGGCAGCTGCGGCACGGTCGGGCTGGTGCCTGTGGCGATCACTGCCTGCTTGAAATGGGTTTCGACCCCGTTCAACGACAGGGTGCGGGGTGAAAGGAACCGTGCGGTGCCGTGTGCGACTGACACGCCGTACGCCTCGAGAGCTTCGCGGGAATCGACCGGAGCGATCGTCTGGATGGCGCGTTCCACCCCGTGCATCGTCGCAGCGAAGTCGGCGCTGTCAGTTCGGTTGATGGAGGCCTGATGCGCTGCGGAGATGAGTGCTTTCGAGGGCACGCATCCGGTCCACAGGCAGTCGCCCCCGAGCCGGTCTTTCTCGATGAGCAGCACCCGGGCACCGAAGCCGGCTGCAGTCTTGCTAGCAACAAGCCCCGAGCTTCCTCCTCCGATGACAACCAGATCCCACATCGTCGACTTGACCATTCGTGCCTCTCCCATAGCGCGGAACCGGTATCTGCGCCCAGCATGTCTACCAGCGGTTCGCGAGGGTACTTGGTGAGCGATCACACAGAACCGCCAAGTCCTTCGCCGTAGTGTTCGACCATGACACCCTCCGCACGGTCCTTCGCCACGGTCGGAGGACTCACCGTGCCCGCCGTCACCACAGCCGAAATGCGGGAGATCGATCGAGTTGCCGTTGAAGAAGTCGGCCTGAACCTTTACCAGATGATGGAGAACGCCGGCCGCGATCTCGCCGAACTATGTATGGAGTACCTCGGCGATCGGTGGAGCGAGGCGCACATTGTCGTTTTAGCCGGCAGTGGCGGCAATGGAGGTGGTGGCATGTGTGCTGCCCGCCACTTGGTCAATCACGGTGGTGCTGTCACACTCGTACCCGCAGACCGCGAGCGATTGCAGGGGGTCCCTGCGAGCCAGTTTGGTTTGTACCGCTCGGCCGCTGGCCGGGTCGGGGACCCGCACGAGATCGAGGGTCTACATGCTGATCTCGTGGTGGATGCCGTGCTCGGGTACAGCCTCGATGGTGCGCCCCGTGGCAGCGCCGCCGACATCATTAGGTGGGCCACGGGGCATGGCTCGCCGGTGATTTCGCTCGATGTCCCCTCAGGAATTGATGCCACGACTGGTGGGGCGGCAGGCGATCATGTGCGGGCAACAGTGACGATGACGTTAGCGCTTCCGAAGACCGGGCTGGACTCTGATGCCGCCGGCCAACTGTGCGTAGCGGATATCGGAATTCCGCACGACGTGTTCGACCGGGTCGGAATTCATCCACCCAGGACGCTATTCCACAGCGGCTACAGAGTGTGGATCGTGCCGACGCCGCAGCAGTTTCCCGTGAAGGTGAGTGAATGACGGTGAGTGATATCCCGATCGCCGACCACGCACTACTTTCGGATCGGCACTCCGCTGCTCTGGTAACTCGAGGCGGTTCGATCGTCTGGCTGTGTTTCCCCCGGTTTGACAGCGAATCCGTGTTCGCCTCAATCCTGGACGATGATGCTGGGCACTGGTCGATCCGCCCACTAGGCCCGGCCACGTCAACTCGCGCGTATCTGGATGGTTCGATGGCTCTGCAGACCACCTTCCAAACCCCGGACGGCACCATTGAAATCCTCGATGCCCTGGAGTTGGGTGCCTCAACCGATCCACACCGCCTGGGCGAATCTGCCCCACACAGCCTGCTCCGGGGTGTGCACTGCACCAGCGGACGGGTCACCATCGAGATGGTGTGCCGACCGCGCCCAGAATACGGTCTGGTCGTTCCCGTGCTGACTCGGATCGAATCCGGAGTCGTCGCTACCGGCGGCTCCGGCAGACTCACCGTGTCACTGCCTGGTCCAGCGAGTCTTGCGCAAGGGGAGATCCGGCTGAGATTGACGCTGAACGCCGGGGAGCACCAGTATTTTTCCCTGCAGCGTACGCCTCTGGGTCAGCCGCTTCCCGGCGCTTACGCCCAACACGAAATCGCAGCCGCCCTGGCGGCCACCACCGAGAGTTGGCGAGGTTGGTCGTCGATCCACCAAAGCTACGACGGGCCTTGGCGTGAGCTTGTGCATCATTCCGGCCGTGTTCTGCAGGCGTTGAGCTACCAACCGACGGGCGCGATCGTGGCCGCCGCGACCACGTCCTTGCCCGAGGATGTCGGCGGCGAACGCAACTGGGACTACCGCTACGCGTGGGTGCGTGACGCCAGCTTCACAATGCAGGCACTGTGGGTGGCCGCTTGCCCGGATGAAGCTCACGAATTCTTCGGCTTCATGACCGCCGCCGCCGCGCACTCCCGACCCGAACAGCATCTGCAGATCATGTTCGGTATCGGCGGAGAACACGATCTGTCCGAACGTGTTCTCCCACACCTTCGTGGGTGGCGGGGAAGCGCCCCCGTTCGAGTCGGAAACGGGGCCTGGAATCAGCCGCAACTCGACGTGTACGGCGAGCTTCTCGACGCGGCGTTCCGGCTCCGCGACCAACTCGGAGACATCGAGCCTGAGGCACGAACGTTCCTCATCGCCGTTGCCGATGCCGCCGCAAGCCAATGGGAGCAGCCCGACAACGGCATCTGGGAGGTGCGCGGCGCACCCCGACACTTCCTCTACTCGAAACTCATGTGCTGGGTAGCGCTCGACCGAGCGCTGGCCATGGCCGACCAGTTGCACGCCACCGACCGAGCCGCGGAATGGTCAGCGGCGGCCGACCGAATCCGCACCACCATCCTGGAACACGGCTGGAACGATGAAGCCGGCGCCTACACCCAGTCCTTCGGCTCGACGGAGCTCGACGCGTCATCCCTCATGATGTCCATCGTCGGCTTCCTGCCCGCATCGGACCCGCGAGTCCTGTCCACAGTCGAGGCCATCATCGAGCGACTCACCGATCCCCGAGGCTTGGTCAATCGTTACGACACAGATGCTGGGGTTGACGGCCTCACCGGGGGCGAGGGAACCTTTCTGCTGTGCACCTTCTGGCTTGCCCAGGTTCTCGCCGATGCCGGCCAGTCCCAGCGGGCACGGGAGGTATTCGAGAACGCGGTCAGGCACGTCAACGACGTCGGACTACTTGCCGAGGAGATCGACTCCGCGACAGGAGAACAACTCGGCAACTTCCCTCAGGCGTTCAGCCACGTCGGGTTGATCAATGCGGCGTGGACGATCCACCAGGCCGAACAGATCTGACCATTTTTGGGGAATCGCTGCTCGGTGAGCGAACATACAGAACCAACATGGCTAGAGACATAGTGTTCGACCATGACCTCAATGACCCCACACTTCTCCGACCTGCGCGCTGTGTACATCAACTGCACGCTGAAGAAGAGCCCCGAGCTCAGCCACACACAGGGTCTGATGGATCGCAGCATTGCGCTGATGCGGCAATTGGGTGTGACCGTCGAGAATGTGCGGCTCATCGACCATCCCGTTGCGACCGGTGTTTACCCCGATATGCGGGAGCATGGCTGGCTACAGGATGCCTGGCCGGATGAGATATGGCCGAAGATCCTGGATGCCGATGTGCTGGTCATCGGCGGGCCCCTCTGGCTCGGAGATAACTCCTCGATCGCCCGTCAGCTCATCGAGCGGCTCTACGCGATGAGTGGTCTGTTCAACGATCGCGGCCAGTACATCTACTACGGCAAGACTGCCGGGGTGCTGATCACCGGCAATGAGGACGGTGTCAAACATGGTGCGATGTCGCTGCTGTACAGCCTGCAGCACATCGGCTTCGTGATCCCGCCCGCAGCTGATGCGGGATGGATTGGTGAAGTGGGTCCTGGCCCCAGCTACCTGGATCCAGGCTCGGGCGGGCCGGAGAACGACTTCACGAACCGCCACACCACGTTCATGACGTGGAACTTGTTGCATATGGCCAGAATGCTCAAGGACGCGGGCGGGATCCCCGCTCAGGGCAACCTTCGCCAGGAGTGGAACGCGGGCGAACGGTTCGGATTCGACACCAACCCTGAGTACCGATGAGTTGGACCTACGACTGGGGAGCCCGTGTTTATGACGCGCTCTCCGGAGAGCGGCTGGTGTACCGCCGTGGGCGAATCGCTGGGATCGACCTCCTCGGCCTGCGCGAAGGCGACAAGGTGCTCGATGTCGGATGTGGTACCGGGCTGAACTTCCCGCTGTTGGCAGAGGCAGTCGGGCCCACCGGAAGGGTGATCGGCCTCGACCGCAGCTCTGCGATGCTGACCATGGCCAGTCGCCGGATTACCGACAACACATGGTCGAACGTGACCACGGTGCACGCGGACGCCACGGACTTCTCTGCCCTCGACGTGGGAGTGGATCGAGTGGATGCGGTGATCGCCACATACTCTCTGAGCGTCATCCGTGATTGGCCAGCAGCGTGGGGGTGCATGGCGGAACTGCTTCACCCGGGGGGCCGTGCCGGCATTGTCGACATGCAACTGCCCACCGGGCCGGCGGCCTTCTTCGGACCGCTAGCGCGATTGGCGTGCGCAATTGGCGGTTCGGACATTCACGCCCACCCGTGGACCGCACTCCGGGCATCCGGTCGCAAATACTCTGAGGTGACGCTGCGCGGTGGTCACGTCGTGGCCGCCGCGGCAACCATTTCCTAACTTGCGGCCGCGCCCAGATGGCTGAGGACAGCCTGACGCAGCGTCTCTTTGGACGGAATGCCGGCAGTACGCGGCCCGTCGCGGTAGATGCGGCACGCCACGTCGGTGCTCGGATCAGCACCCGGGACAGCATCCACCCCGTCGATCAGGATGGTGGGAGAACCGGCGAACTGGCGGGCCGCAGCTTCCTCCGGGGTGCGGATCAGGGTGAAGGTCATTGACGTCTCGGAGATCCCGAGCTCGTCGATCACTTCAGAGAGAAGCTTTCCTGCGTCTTCCCAATTGGGGCATTCGTCGATGTGCAGCACTTCGATGTTCATCACACCATTCTGCTCGGGGACCGGTGCCGGCTGTGTGTCCCAGGTCGCAGACGCTTCGTGACGGGCGGCAATACCGTCGAGCATCGCACCACTTCACTCGAAAGGAAACTTCCCAATGACAACTTCCACTCACGTCGCAACGCAAGCCCGAGCAGGGGCGACCATCGGCCGCCGAGCTCTCGCTGGACTCATCGGCGGCATCGCCGGCGGCATCATGTTCGGCGTCCTCATGGCAATGATGGGCATGCTCCCGATGATCGCCTCCATGGTGGGCTCCGCCTCACCAGTGGTCGGCTTCCTCATTCACATCGTCATGTCCATCATGATCGGCCTCGGCCTCACCGTGATCTTCGGCAATTTGCTGCTCACCAGCTACCCACGCGCAATCGTGGTCGGCATGGTCTACGGCGCGATCTGGTGGGTTCTCGGACCCTTGATGGTCATGCCGATAATGTTCCGGATGCCGCTGTTCACCATCGACACCACTGCGCTGTTCTCGCTGATGGGCCACCTCATCTACGGCGCGATTCTTGGTGCCGTCGCTGTGAGAATCCTCAAGCACCGTCGATGATTGACGAGTGCGCCATGGATGTGGCGTCGGCACCGACCGGTGACCGACGCCCGTGGTCGCCGGACGGGCGGGAGACCAATCCATTGCAGGCAAACAATCCCGAGCCGTTCAGTTGCCTCAGCGAGGTCGATCTGTTCGCTGACCTGTCAGCGGACGAGATCGCCGCGTTCGACCGGATGGCACCGGCCCGTGCTTTCCGCAACGGCGAGATAGTCTTCAGCCAGAGCCAACCCATCACTGCACTATTCATCCTCAAGAAGGGCCGGGTGCGGATCTTCCGCGTCACCGAAGACGGCAAAGCGCTCACGATGGCCATCCTCGAACCCGGTGCGGTCTTCGGCGAGATGATGCTCATCGGCCAACGCATGTATGACAACTACGCCGAGGCGATCGAGGACACACAGATCTGCCAGCTGAGCGTGCAGGATGTGGAACGGCACATGCTGTCCGACCCTCGCATCGCTATCCGCGTTTCTCGCTATCTGGGCGAACAGGTCGCTCGACTTGAGGAGCGACTCACCGACTTGGCGTTGCGGCCGCTAATCGCCCGCACCTCAAGCACCCTCGTGCGTCTGGCGGGATCGCAGCGCGTCTCAAGGCTGGGTCATGTGACCATTCGGCTCACCCACGACCAGCTAGCCGGGCTGCTCGGTGCCACCCGCGAGTCGACCAGCAAGACAATGGCCGATCTCGCATCCCGAGGCCTGATCCGTCAGGCCCGCGGTCGGATCGTTCTGATCGACCTTGACGGTCTCGCCATCCTGTCAAAACGGATGGGGTAGAAGCATGTCTCCCAGTCGCGCACCGGAGCGGGTTGAGTTTCCTGGTTCTCAGGGGGAGCCTCTGGCCGGTCGACTCGAGCTACCCGACGGGGATCCCCTCGCCTACGCGCTGTTCGCGCACTGCTTCACCTGCGGCAAGGATGCCGTCGCCGCCACCCGGATCTCGCGTGCCCTCACTTCGGGCGGCATCGCGGTCCTCCGTTTCGACTTCACGGGCCTCGGGCAGTCAGGGGGAGACTTCGCCAACTCCAACTTCACATCCAACGTGGAGGACCTGATTCGCGCCGCGACTTTCCTGCGCACCACCCGCCAGGCTCCGAGCATCCTCATCGGACACTCCCTCGGCGGGGCGGCCGTGCTCGCCGCCGCGGGCAGCATTCCCGAGGTCCGCGCAGTTGTCACGATCGGCGCTCCCGCCGATCCTCGGCACGTTCTGGGCGTCATTGGCGACCAACTTGGAGGACTCAGCAGTTCTGAAAGCGTGGAGATCAGTCTCGGTGGGCGGCCTTTCAGGGTAGGTCGGCAGTTCCTGGATGATCTTGATTCCCACAGCCAGCACGCGCGGGTCGCGCATCTCTCTGCCGCCCTATTGGTTCTGCATTCACCCACCGATCAGACCGTGTCGATCGACAATGCCCGTGAGTTATTCGACGCCGCACATCACCCCAAGTCATTCGTCGCCCTCGACGGTGCCGATCATCTGCTGACCACGGCCACGGATGCCCAGTTTGCCGCCGACATCATCGCCGCATGGGTCGCACGCTACGTGCCATCTCTGCACACAGTGATTCCTGCCGACACAGGTTCGCCCGAGTTGGAATCGGGGATGGTCCGAGTGACCGAAAATGGCTCCGGCCCCTACGGTCAGACGATCACGACCGCGGAGCACACGATCGTGGCCGACGAACCCGAACCGATCGGAGCCGGCACGGGGATGTCACCCTACGACCTGTTGCTCGCGGGCCTGGGCGCATGCACGTCAATGACATTGCGGATGTACGCACAACGCAAGAAGTGGCCGCTCGACAAGGTTGAGGTAACCCTGAAGCACAGCCGCGTGCACGCCGACGACTGCGCGACCTGCGACACTGCGCCCACCGTGGTCGAGAGAATCGAACGCAGCATTGTCGTATTCGGAGACCTGACGGACGAGCAGCGCACCTCGCTCCTCGCGATCGCCGACAAATGCCCGGTACACCGGACACTTCATGCTGATGTCGATGTTTCGACCCAGATCGTCGCCGGTGAGCCTCATGCCTAAGCCGCCGTGGCACAGTCTGCTGGCTGGAGCGTTCGGCTCGATCACCGTGGCCTTGCTGTGGACGGGGCTCGCGGCGCTGAACCCGACGACCAACTACCATCTGTCACCGCTGATCGCGGTACTGGCAGCGCCGGCAGTCGCCCGCATGGCTCACTCAGCCCGGTTGCCTGCAGCGCTGGCAGCCACCACCGTCGCCATCGGGGTCGCCACCACGGGCATCGCCGCCGCGGTCATCATGGCTGCGGGGTGGGCGCACGGCCCGACCTTCAACTCAGGGGTGACGCCGCTGGAAGAACTACTCGGCGCGATCGCCATCGGTACGACTCTCGGAGCGATTGTCGCATTCGTCCCGCACAGAGCCGACTAGGACTCTCCTAGGATGCGGCTGAGTCCGAAGCAACGATCCGTAGAAGTTCATCGACTGACCACTGATCCGCGGCATGGGTTCCGTAGTGGACCGATACCACCCTGCCGGTACTGGCGATGAGGATGTCCGCTGGGCGACCGAGCTCACCGCCGGTCGGCGACAGCGGAGGCAACTGCGAGTGCGCAATGCTGTCAGCGCAGCACCAGCCAAAGCTCTCGGTAGCGTGCGCCACGCGCCCAATAGCGCCACGGTCGACCGCTCCACCCCGAACCGACGATAGAGATCCTTTTTCGGGTCGGCCACCCCCACCATAGGAAGGTGGCCCTCGTGTCGGACCACTTCCTCTCGGGTTGAGTGGAACACGATGACTTCCTTCACACCAGCCGCCTCAATCTCCGGCAAGCGCCGCCCGACCTGCCGCAGGTGCACGTTGCAGACCATGCAGACGGCGAACCGCCGCAATTGCAGATGGACGTAGCCCTGTGCCGGTGGAATCGCGACATCACCGCCGATTGCGCCCGCAAGTTCCAGCGCAGGAAACAGGTCTCCCACCCTGAAAGGGTGCGAGGTTTCGGCCGGTTTCCTGTACCTGCTTAAGCAGCTCCCCGGGCGGGGTAGTTGTGTTCGTTGGCGTAGACAATTCCGGCGATGATCTCGTCCAAGGGAGGGCGACCGAACGGCATGCTCGCGACACTGCTCCAGTACACGGTGCCGTCGGAGTCGAGAATGAAGATCCGAGGTTCGCTGAAGCGCGCGGGCTCACCCTCTTTGATAGCCGTCGAGATGAAGAGTCCCCACTCGCGCGCGTCGTCCTCACTAAGCCCGTAGGCCACAGGCAAGCGTGAAAGCCGCCACCTCTCCACGACTTCGGCACTACGTTGGGCGGATTCCATGCTGACGGCGACAACTCTGCCCACACCTACATCCGAGAGCTCGTCGAGGCGTTTGTCCAACTCGCTCAGTTGGCGGCGACATACGGGGCAGTGCAGTCCGCGATAGAACACGACGAGCGTGAAGCGCCCGCCGTCGCCGGTTCCGAGGTAGAGATCATCGGTGGACCCTCCGGTCGTGAGCGGAAGGGACAGACGAGGCGGGGGTGTTCCTGGCGTTATAGGCACGTAAGGGTCAACCGTTCTGACACCCAGAGGCATTCCGACTACCGCGAAGCTGGGGAGTGGGCAAGTGATTGCGGGTCAATTGGTCAACTACGCCGGCTGGACCAGAACCTAGACAAACACTGGGCTCAGAAGCGTCGGACTGGTCAATTTTCGGCCCAGAACCTGCCCCAAATGTTTTCAAGTGTGGGCAGGATGTGGGCAGAAACAACAACGGGCCCGACCGCATTCCGAAAGAAATGCTGGTCAGACCCATTATTTTTGGTGCGCCCGGAGGGATTTGAACCCCCGGCCTATTGATCCGTAGTCAATTGCTCTATCCGCTGAGCTACGGGCGCAAACCCTAAGTTGGGGCGAACCCAACCTGAAAACTATACCGTAGTGCCGCGCGCGTCGAGGGCTGTAAGTTGGCGCTTCAGCGCGACCTGACGATACGCAGAGTCGATCAGCCCTGTCAGTTCAGTCCAGTCGGTGTCCGGTGGATCGATGTCGATGCCGAGCCATCCGTTCGAGCCGCCCCAAGCCGGCGGATCGGAGAAGCGTCGATCCTGCGCGGAAGGTCGGTCGACCCCGCGCCTCGACCTCGACCGCTTCGGGAAACTCCAGGCCTACGTCCCGCACCCGCTAAACGAGCGAATGCCCGGGTTCAACAAGAATCGGGTGGGGCCGAGCCATGCGATCACAATACGACACAGCAACGACACCGGCCCGTTGGGGCAGATTCTCTCGAACACCGGGCTGCCAATCGTGATCTTCGGCCCAAACGGTGACGGTGACGGTGACGGTGACGGTTGCGATGCTGAGACTCGACTCGCTGACCGACCACGCGGAGTACAACAGACTGCCGCACTTCGCGGCATCGAAGCCCCAGATAACAGCTTCACAACGGATACCGCCAGTGTGCGCGCCGCGCCTTGCCAGCCGCGCCCGCGACCCGCTACGGTAAACCCGCGCCAATTCACGAAAGGAGCCGAGCGTGATGATTACTGGATTCACGGGAATGATCATTCCCACCACCGCCGGCTTCGTCGGCGTCCTCACCGCCTAGTCGGCGCGACTGTCGCTACCGACTCCGACGGTGGCGATGGCTACGAAGCCCACCCGGCTTCGATCCTTTTCTCATGCCGGGAAGCCCACCTCGCCGGTCCGGTTATCCGCACCGCCACCCTTTCCGCCGTCACAAACGGCACCTTCAGGCTGAGTCGCGCACATCGCACTCACCGCTCATTGTGAGGAACCACCACCATGAATACCGTGTTGACGACCACACCAGGTCGCCTCGACGGCCCACCGTCCCCGACGCACGAACCGCCACCCGCGGTTCGGACGCGGGCACGGCTCCGGGTTCTCGACCGGCTTGCATTGCACTTCGGCCTCGCCCTCATCACGTGGAGCAGACGCTCGCGCGCGCTTGAGTCGCGTGAACGACGGGCGAATCGCGCTGAGCAGCAGCTTGCGATCTTCGTGCGCGAACGCGCGGCGGAACGGATGCTTCGCCTCACCGTTCCCCCACGCTGACGTGCATGGCACTGCCAGGGTGGGGCCGGACTCTAAGCTGACACTTGGACGCGGAGCCCCACCCACCGCGCCGCCAATCGATGGGAGACACCGATGTCGAGCACCCCTGTTATCGCGCGCGGCTTCGGGTCGGTCGACCTGACGAGCATTCCGGCCACCGAGCCATACGAGCTCAGCAACGTCTTCGAAGGCGATCCGCAATCGCACTATGTCGATGTCGCAACGGTGGGTGAAACGACCCTCGGGGTCTGGCAAGTCACCGAAGGCTCGTTCTCGAGCAAGGACCTCGACGAGGCGTTCGTGGTCTTGAGCGGCGCTGGCACACTCACCTTCGTGGAGACCGGCACCGTCGTAGAACTCAAGCCCGGCGTTCTGGTGCGGGTCACCCCCGACGTCACGATCGAATGGGAGATCACCTCGCTCATTCGCAAGCTATATATCGAGTAGCTGCCAACTGCCAGCCCGGCCCGTTTGGCTCCGCTTAGTGGAGCTCGGCCGTCGTGTCTTCCTTCATATTCGCGGCTTCCGTCTTCCCGGTCTTGCGCGTCTTGAGAAGGCTCAGCACTGTCGCAACCGTGATCGTGAGTGCGATGAACGTGAGCGAGAACCAAATCGGGATGTCAGGGACCCACTTGACCGGTTCACCTGCGTTGATGAACGGCAACTCGTTGACCTTGAGTGCATGCGACACGAGCTTGACGCCAATAAACGCCAGAATGACGGCCAAGCCTTGGGCGAGGTAAACCAGACGCTCGAGGAGCCCACCGATCAGGAAGTACAACTGTCGCAGACCCATGAGCGCGAACGCGTTTGCGGTAAACACGATGTACGCCTCGTCGGTTAGCCCGTAGATCGCGGGTATCGAGTCGACCGCGAAGATCAGGTCCACAAATCCAATGGCGACGATCGTGAGCAGCATGGGGGTGAAGAACCTCTTGCCGTCGATCTTCACCGAGAGGCGATCACCGTGGTAGTCATCTGTGAACGGCAAGATACGGCGGGCGAACTTGACGATGCGCCCTTGAGTCGGATCGTTGTCGTGAGATCCGAACGCCTGACGATAGGCCAGCACGAGCAACAGGGCACCGAAGATATAGAAGATCCAAGAGAAGTTCTCGATGAGCGCTGCACCAACGGCAATGAACCCGCCGCGCATGATGAGGGCAATGGCGATGCCGATCATCAGCACCTTCTGCTGGTAGATTTTCGGCACCGCGAACCCGGTCATGACGAGCAGAAACACGAAGAGGTTGTCGACCGACAACGCCTTCTCGGTCAGATAGCCAGCGAAGTACTCGCCGCCGAACTGCCAGCCGGAGACCATACCGACACCGACACCGAAGAGCAGTGCGAGGCCGATGTAGAACGCCGACCAGCGAGCTGACTCGCCAATCGTGGGCGCGTGCGGCGTGCGCACGTGCGCGAAAAACTCGTACACGAAAAACGCGATCGTCACGGCGATCGTGATGAGCCAGATCAGTGGCGTGACATTCATGGGCGTGCTCCGTGGTCGGTTACTGATCAGACCAAGGTCTCTTCCACCCCAACGGAACGAGGCAAGCCGCCCGGAACACACTTGGGTGTTCGTATTGACGAGTCGGCTTCGAAGGAATACTCCCCTTGCTTCACCGAGTCTAACGGGTGCGGTGAGTCGTGGCTCGCAGCTGGGGGCGGCGCGCGGTCAGCCGACGGCCTTCGTGACGAGGGCGGCGATTTGCTTCTCGACCGCCGCGGTCAGCTCCACGATCGCGAACGAGGTCGGCCAGGCGGCGCCATCGTCGAGCGCGGCGACGTCGTTGAAACCGAAGGTCGCGTAGCGCGCATCGAATTTGGATGCCGGTTGGAAGAAGCACAGGATCTTGCCGTCTTTCGCGTAGCCGGGCATCCCGTACCAGAGTTTGGGCGCCAGCGACGGTGCCGTCGTCGTAACGATGGCGTGGATGCGCTGCGCAAGACCTCGGTCCGGCTGCGGAAACTCGGCGATCTTATCGAGCTGCGCCTTCGTCGACTCTTCTCGAGTTTGCTGGGCCTTGAGTTCCTTGGCGCGTTCCTTCATCGCAGCTTTCTCGGCCGCAGTGAACCCCGTGCCGGTCTTCTTTGCCTCGCTCACCCTGATGCTCCCATGTTCGGTGCTGCACTCGACTCTAAGAACGAGGGGAGAGAGCGGCTTCTTCGGAACTCTCTAGTGTCGCATCCGAACTGTCGAGGTACTCCACCGAGATGAGTCGGTA
>JBGSTT010000222.1:0-5307 GCA_041736385.1 Rhodoglobus sp.
GATCTCACACCGAGCACGACTGAGCGCGCGGTGATCGGTATCGCCGACGATGACCTGCAGCCGGTCACGATCGAGCCCCGCGGTGCCTTCGTCATATCCGGCCCTCCGGGCAGTGGCCGCACCACCGCCCTCGATACGATCGCGACCGCAGTTGCCGCGGGCAGAGGGCGCCGCATGATTCTGCTGAGTGCGCGACGCTCTCCGTTGACGCGCCGGGGGCACTGGAACACTGTCGCCGACACCCCCGAAGCGCTCGAGAAGGCCGTGCGCCAGTTACTCGCCGAGGTTGACAAGGGCGCCATTCCGCCGACGGCGATGTTCATCGAGAACCTGGCCGACTTCTCGGGCAACCCGGTCGAATACGACCTCGAGCGTGTCATCAAGGCCCACATCAAAGCCGAATCGCTCGTTGTCGGTGAGGCCGAGACCTCCACCTGGTCGCAGGCCTACACGCTCGGGCAACCGTTGCGTGCCGGTCGTCGGGGGCTGCTCGTGCAGCCGGATGACAGCGATGGCGACACCCTGCTGAACACGTCGCTGGGGCGCATCCGCCGTGGCACCCTGCCTCCGGGTCGGGGTTTCCTCGTAGAGCGCGGTCGAGCGCGAAAGCTGCAGGTCGCGATCGCCGAGGAGGGCGGGTCGTGATGGGCAGACCTACCCATTCTCTTGACGTCTACTGTTCAATATCGTGGGAAATGTTCAACTGCAGTGCCGGTGATCATCACCATTGTCCAGCAACATCAGTCCAGAACCAGCACACCAACGAAAGGGGATCCTCATGGCACAGGTATGGGGTCTTGATGTCGAACAAGTTCGCGGTCTCGCGCGTGAGATGGACATCGCGTCCGGAGACCTTCAGAACATCATCACGAAGCTCACGAACATTCTTGGCAATACCCAGTGGAGCGGGCCAGACGCTGAGCGATTTCGCAACGACTGGCAGAGCACGCACGCACAGTCCTTGATGCGGGCAAAAGCGGCGCTCGAGGAGACTGCTGGTGCCGCGCGCAACAACGCAGCTGCCCAAGAGTCGGCATCCAACCAGTAGCCCTTCAGTGCCGGGGCCTTGTTTGTAGCCCCGGCACTGAAGGTTCTGCGTTTGATCGGCTCATCCCAATTCTGATAGGTCTGCTGGGGAAAGGCTCCTGATGGCGACGTTCTACGGTGCCGATGTCGAGCAACTCGACCTTCTTTCTCGTGCTCTCGAGAGCGAGGGGCGTGCGCTCGAGGCGTTGCTTCGTCGTTTGGACGCCCGGCTAAAGTCGGCTCATTGGCAGGGCCCTGATGCGGATCGCTCCCGAAACGAGTGGGCGACCTCTGTTTTCCCCCGGTGCCTCCAGGCCGCCGAGGGCTTGACTGAAATCGCCACCGTGGTGAGAGGGAACGCATTGGCGCAGCGGGGTGCGAGCGGTGGGCTCCCCTCCGGTATCGGCTCACTGCCTCAACGGCCATTCATGCCGATTCCGATGCCTTGGCCGCCTGCCGAGAGATCCCCTCTCTTGGTGCCTGAATTGCCGAACTTTCCGGGATTTGGCTTCGGCGGGCCTGCGCCGTCGGACTGGGGAGAGGTTCCCAAAGCCGAACGCCTGCCGTTTGCCGTCGTGCCCCGAGACGGCGATCTCGCCCCCGGCTGGGGTTCCCCAGGAGTCATCAAGCCCAGTGACCTCTTCGCGCCGACCCGTGATGCGCTCGAGAGTCGTATCCCTGGCACCCTCTGGAGCTGGGGAGACGTGGGCGGGCTGGTGCCTGGCGCCGCTGAAGTGCTGGCTGTGCGTGACATGGCCGATCAGATGTCGCAGGGACAATTGCCAGTTCACGGGATGGTCGATACGGCTGCGGGCGCGCTACGCAAGGCGCCTCAGACCTACTTGCCAGGCGTGGCACTTGGTACCTGGAACAGCGCATTCGAAGAATTCGGGAAGGCCGACTTCAGCTCACGAACCCGGGCGACGGTCGCGTCATACGTCTCTCAAGATCCTTGGGGGGCGGCGTCTGCTGCGTCCGAAGCAGTTGTCTCATTTCTTCCGAGTCTTGTGAAGAACTTCCTGTAACTGAAAGTAGGAGGAGTCGTTATGACTGTTCATCTCACCGACGATGAGCTCGTCGCCGTCTGCGGTTTGCTCGAGGTTGCTTGGCCTTATCCCTTGCCCACTGTTGATTCGGGAAACGAGGAGCTCGAGGCGGCCTCGGTTCGCGGAATTCGTTCGCTCACCGTTCGCGGGCTTCTTGGATTCGAAGACAATGAGCAAGTGCCAGGGATAGACCTTGAAGTTGCCGAGACGGTCAAAGCGGTCGCGTCCGGCGTGCCTGCGTTCGTTAGCGGACTGCTCGATGCGGAGGGCGCGCTCCAGGCTTCCGGCTCTGCGGCCTACATCGTTCATGGCAACGCAGATAGCGCGATTTTGGCCACCACCACGGCCACAGGCATTCACGCTCTCGCCATCTGTACCCATGAAGACGCGCTAGACGCTTTCCTCGCGATTGTCGACAATGCCTTGATCGCGGGGATCGCTGCGATTGAATCCGCGCGATTGCTGGTTCTCAAGGCCGGCGACGGGGGTCGAGCTCTTGCCGTGGCGCGGGGTTTGGTGACCGTCGGTGCCGTTGACTCACGTGGCCTATTCGTACCCAGTTCTGTGCCAGCGGGGGGCTGGGATCGGGATGCCCTAGAGACGCATCTGGCTGCGTGAACTGAGCATGCAAGCGAACTCAGGTGCTCTCGAAGAGATCATCGCAACTGACGCAGAGGTACTTGCCATTTGCGCTTGGCTCGACCTGAAGTGGCCTTTCCCGTTGCCCACCATTGTGGGAAATGTCTTGGTTGAGGCGAGTCGTGTCGACGAGGCTGCCCGCGAGCTCGGGCTAGAACGCGGAGTGGACGCGAAATCCGCTTTGGCGAAACAACTCGCGCGCACTCTCGTTGCAATCATTGACTCGCGGCCGCAAGCTGCGGTCTACCCACTCGGAATAGACGGGGAAGTCACCGGATGGATCGTGCTGCATAAGGACGTTTCCGGCGTTGCAATCAGTGAACTTGTTTCTCGCTCGGGCCAGCATCGAATGTCGACCGGCCGCTCAGTTGACGTCACGGAGGAGTACGCGCGTCTCCTAGACGAACTAGTCGCGGCGTCCAGCTTCGGCGGCACAGCGACCCCAACAGCAGTCCTTGTTATTGGTGAGCGTGACGAGGATGTAGTCGTCATCGACTTGATTGCTCGGACGGCGACCTTGAAAGGTGACCAGGGCCAGTTCAACTCAGACTCCGCACAGTCATGGACAGGATTTCGCCAGGGTGAGCTTATTAAACGGCTCACATCAGATGCTGGCGACAGAGACTTACGACCGGATGGAGTTTAGTCAATGGGGTTCCTTGGTCTCGACGTATTGTCCATTCGTCATCTCGCTCGTCAGCTCAACACTCAGTCAGGTGAGGTGAGAAGCAGCATCGCGCGTGTGTCGAAACTCATCGACGACGTGCCGTGGGCTGGCAACGATCGAGATCGGTTCCTTCACTCATGGAATGTTGACCTTGTGCCTCGGTTGCGTCGGGCCTCGGAACTACTCGATGAGGCCTCTCGGCAGGCCAGTCAGGGCGCGCAGGATCAGGAAGGTGTTTCTCGCTCATGACCAGAAGTAGTGGCTTTGTTGGCGCAGACCCGGAACGCCTGGATGGACTCGCTGCCGCGTTTCGGCAGGAGGCGAATGATTTGAGGGAAGTTGCATCAAGCTCCACCTTGGCACTGATGGTTGCTCAGTGGACCGGCAACCGTGTTCAGCAACTACGAGATCGCTGGCGACAAGAGTCGAAGCCGGCCCTCACGGTTGCAGCGAATGAGTTGGAGAGACTTGCAGGAGAGCTTGAGCGGCATGCGCGCGAGCAACGAGAGGTCTCGGGCAGTATTGGTGGCCGCAAGGCGACACACGCCCCTTATCCTTCCCCGAGCAACTTGCGGATCATCGAGCGTTCGCCCTGGCACGAGAACGAGCAACCGTGCAGTGTCGAGTCGCACCTCGGGGGGGTGGGCACAAGTTGGGCCAGATAAACATCCGAAAGACCGAGCTTCGGGACGGCACCATCAGCTACACCGTCTACATTGTGGGAACGCAAGAGGTGTATGCAGGCACGGCTAACCCGTTCGACAGTGAATCGGCGGTTGCTGCCGGACTCCAAGGGCGGACTGACGTGACGCTTGCGGTTCTCGAGGCAATGCGCCTCGCGGGTATCGGTCCGGACGATCCCGTGATGCTAGTGGGCCACAGTCTCGGCGCGCTCACCGCTGCCGATCTCGCCGCGGACCACGAGTTCAGGAACTCGTACAACGTCCAATCGGTGGTCGCGGCGGGTGCAACGATCAGCGGGCGCGATATTCCGCCCCCCATCAGCGTTCTAGAGATTGCCAATCCTTACGACCCCGTGGTCGAGGCGAGCAAGATCGGGGGAGGGGCCAATCGAATGGAGGGGCGGCCAAACTTCTTTCGTAAAGAGGTTGGCGGCGTCCCGGGCGGGTTCGGCTTGGCCTTCAGTGCACTTCTCAACCCGTTCTTGAGTCCCGTGGCCAAGCTAGCCTTAGCGGCGACAATGCTTAAGTTTCACGACCTTGACGTGTACGAGGTCATGATTCGAGGCTGGGAAGGCGGAGACAACTCTGGCGAAGCCTGGCAGAAGCTCAACGCCAACTTCTTATGTGGAGAGAACGTTAAGTCCTCGTCAATGATCGAGTTCGATGTGCACCTCGCGGTGTAATGATCATGCGGCCGATCCCTCTCTCAGTGTGCTCGATGTGAGCGTCAGGAGAATGTCGAGTGGCTAGGTCGCACAAGCTCGAGGGCACCGGCCTCGGGCTCGATACCGCTTTGAGCGCAACCGACCTCGTCAGCATTTGCCTGGCGGCAGCCCCGCAGGCCACCGGCACGATCTGGAAGGGCCAAGAGCGCATCACGCTCGTGCGCCAGACCGACACCCTGCTGGTGTTCGAGATGCCCGCGCTCATCAAGTCGATCAAGCGCATGATCTTCTCGGTGGCGATCTCGGAGAAGAACGGCCGCCGTCAGCTCCTCACGACGATCAACGACTACATGACCACGCGATGGATGCTGTGGAGCATGATTCCGATCGGCCCTCGTGAGATGACCGGCCACTACGTCTACGTCGAGTACCTCCAGCTCATCGCGAAGACGGTGCGCGAGGCCGACCCGACGGTTGCCGCTCGACTTGAGTTGATGCCACATCAACGGGCGAGCATCCCGAACCCGTCGTCGTCGGCAGCCGCCACCGCGGCTCCTCCGATCGCCGCGCCGCAGCCGGTC
>JBGSTT010000256.1:0-5339 GCA_041736385.1 Rhodoglobus sp.
GATCACCCAGCAGCCGCTCGGTGGTAAAGCGCAGTTCGGTGGGCAGCGCTTCGGCGAGATGGAAGTGTGGGCGCTCGAGGCATACGGTGCCGCGTACGCGCTGCAGGAGTTGCTGACGATCAAGAGCGATGACATCCTCGGCCGCGTCAAGGTCTATGAGGCGATCGTCAAGGGCGAGAACATTCAGGAGCCGGGTATTCCCGAGAGCTTCAAGGTGCTCATCAAAGAGATGCAGTCGCTCTGCCTAAACGTCGAGGTGCTCTCGGCCGACGGCTCGACGGTGAATCTTCGCGACACGGATGATGAAGTCTTCCGCGCAGCTGAAGAACTCGGCATCAACATCTCGGCACGGTTCGAGTCCTCGTCGATCGATGAGATTTAGCAAGCCCAGCGAGATCTAGGCGCTGCGGCGCCATCTCCCCCGATCATCACCCACGATTTCAGAGTTTCGAAGAGAGAAGACAACTGTGCTCGACGTTCACGCGTTTGACGAGATCCGAATCGGCCTTGCGACGGCAGACGACATCCGTCGCTGGTCACATGGCGAGGTTAAGAAGCCAGAAACCATCAACTACCGCACGCTCAAGCCCGAGAAGGACGGCCTCTTCGGAGAGCAGATCTTCGGGCCGAGCCGTGACTGGGAGTGCTCGTGCGGCAAGTACAAGCGCGTGCGCTTCAAGGGCATCGTGTGCGAGCGCTGTGGCGTCGAGGTCACCAAGTCCTCGGTGCGCCGCGAGCGCATGGGCCACATCGAGCTCGCCGCACCGGTCACGCACATTTGGTACTTCAAGGGCGTTCCATCACGCTTGGGGTACTTGCTCGACATGGCACCGAAGGACCTCGAGAAGGTCATCTACTTCGCGGCATACATGATCATCTCGGTCGACGAGGATGGTCGTCACAATGACTTGCCGGGGCTGGAGAACGAGATTCGTCTCGAGATCAAGACCCTAGAGGGTCAACGGGATGCTCGAATCGCTGAGCGCCTCACCAAGCTGGAGGAAGACCTTGCCGCCCTTGAGGCGGAAGGCGCCAAGAGCGACCAGAAGCGGCGTGTCAAGGATGGCGCTGAGAAGGAGATGGGTCAGGCTCGCAAGAGCTTCGATGAGCAGATCTCCCAGCTCGAGCGCGTCTGGGACGACTTCCGCAGCCTCAAGGTCGGTGACCTCAAGCCGGAGGACTCGGTCTTCCAGGAACTTCAGGACCGTTTCGGAATGTACTTCGAGGCCTTCATGGGTGCTGAGGCGATCCAGAAGCGGCTTCAGGCATTCGACCTCGAGGCCGAGAGCATCGACCTCCACGACCAGATCGCCAACGGCAAGGGCCAGAAGAAGATCCGCGCAATCAAGCGACTGCGCGTCGTCAACTCGTTCCTGCAGACCGGCAACTCGCCGGCCGCCATGGTGCTGGAGGTCGTCCCGGTCATCCCGCCAGAGCTTCGCCCGATGGTGCAGCTTGACGGTGGCCGATTCGCGACCTCTGACCTCAACGACCTCTACCGTCGTGTGATAAACCGCAACAACCGCCTGCGTCGCTTGCTCGACCTCGGGGCTCCCGAGATCATCGTCAACAACGAGAAGCGCATGCTGCAGGAGGCCGTTGACGCGCTCTTTGACAACGGCCGTCGTGGCCGCCCCGTCACGGGTACCGGCAACCGTGCCCTGAAATCACTGAGCGACATGCTCAAGGGCAAGCAGGGACGGTTCCGCCAGAACCTGCTCGGAAAGCGCGTCGACTACTCCGGTCGTTCTGTCATCATCGTCGGTCCGCAGCTCAAGCTGCACCAGTGCGGCCTGCCGAAGCAAATGGCACTCGAGCTGTTCAAGCCGTTTGTTATCAAGCGCCTCATCGACCTCAGCCACGCTCAAAACATCAAGAGCGCCAAGCGCATGGTCGAGCGCAGCCGTCCGCAGGTGTGGGATGTGCTCGAGGAGATCATCCGCGAGCGTCCGGTTCTACTGAACCGGGCGCCAACGCTGCACCGGTTGGGCATTCAGGCGTTCGAACCTCAGTTGGTTGAGGGCAAGGCCATTCAGCTGCACCCGCTCGTTTGTGCGGCCTTCAACGCCGACTTCGACGGCGACCAGATGGCGGTCCATCTTCCGCTGTCGGTCGAGGCGCAGGCTGAAGCGCGCGTGCTCATGCTCGCGAGCAACAACATCCTGAAGCCGTCTGATGGCCGCCCGGTCACCCTGCCGACGCAGGACATGATCATCGGGCTTCACCACCTGACAACCGTCAAGGAGGGGGCCAAGGGAGAAGGCCGTGCGTTCTCCTCGGTGGCAGAGGCGATCCTGGCGTTCGACGAGCACACGCTCGACCTGAACGCGATGGCTCGTATCCGACTTGAGAACGTCTACTTTGCCGAGGGCGAGGCTCCTGAGGGCTTCGTTCAAGGCAACACCGTGCTCATGCCCACGAGCCTCGGCCGCGCGCTGTTCAATGAGACGCTCCCGGAGGACTACCCGTACATCGAGGCAGTCGCCGACAAGGGCATGATTTCCTCGATTGTCAACGATCTTGCCGAGCGCTACGTGAAGGTTGACGTTGCTGCCGCTCTTGACCGCATCAAGGATGCCGGCTTCCACTGGGCTACTCGCTCCGGTGTGACCGTCGCCCTGAGCGACATCGTGACGCCGCCATCGAAGCCCGAGATCATCGGTCGCTACGAGAAGCAGGCCGCTAAGGTGCAGGACCAGTTCGACAAGGGACTCACGACCGACGCCGAGCGTCGTCAAGAGCTCATCGAGATCTGGAACAAGGCCACGGCTGAGGTTGCGACCGCGATGCAAGACAACTTCGCATCCGATAACAACATCAACCGCATGGTGTCGTCAGGTGCCCGCGGTAACTGGATGCAGGTACGTCAGATCGCCGGTATGCGCGGCTTGGTGTCGAACCCTAAGGGTGAGATCATTCCTCGTCCGATCGTGCACTCCTACAAGGAGGGCCTGACCGTTGCCGAGTACTTCATCTCGACCCACGGTGCCCGTAAGGGGCTTGCTGACACGGCGCTTCGCACCGCAGACTCCGGGTACCTCACCCGTCGTCTGGTGGATGTTTCGCAGGACGTCATCATCCGTGAAGACGACTGCGGCACGTCCAAGGGTCTCGATCTCACGATCGCTGCTCCCGGCGCTGACGGAACGCTCGTGCGTGACGTGAACGTCGAGAACTCGGTCTATGCTCGCAGTCTCGCTGAGGACGCGGTCGACGCCAAGGGCAAGGTGGTTGCCGCCGCCGGTAGCGACATCGGTGACGTGCTCATTGAGACGCTCATGGCCGCTGGTGTTGAGCAGGTCAAGGTGCGCTCGGTGCTGACCTGTGAGTCAGCTGTTGGTGTGTGTGCGGCTTGCTACGGTCGCTCGCTCGCCACCGGTCTGCTCGTAGACATCGGAGAAGCCGTCGGCATTATAGCGGCGCAGTCCATAGGCGAGCCGGGAACCCAGCTCAAGATTCGTACCTTCCACACCGGTGGTGTGGCATCCGCTGATGACATCACGCAGGGTCTGCCGCGTGTCACCGAGCTGTTCGAGGCGCGCACGCCGAAGGGTGCCAGCCCGATCGCAGAAGCTGCCGGGCGCATCACCATCGAGGACACGGATCGCGCTCGTCGCCTGATCCTGACGCCGGACAATGGTGACGAGCCCATCGCTAACCCGGTGTTGCGCCGCGCGAGCCTGCTGATCGAAGACGGTCAGCACGTCGATCTCGGGCAGCAGTTGCACGTCGGAAACCTGGACCCGAAGGAAGTTCTTCGCGTCAAGGGTGTTCGCGCGGTGCAGTTGCACTTGGTCGATGGTGTTCAGGGGGTTTACCGCTCGCAGGGGGTGCCGATTCACGATAAGCACATCGAGGTCATCGTTCGTCAGATGCTTCGCAAGGTGACTGTCGTCGATCACGGTGACACCGGGCTTCTGCCGGGTGAGCTCGTTGACCGGTTGAAGTACAACGACTTGAATCGTGCTGCGCTCACGGAGGGCAAGGCCACGGCTTCTGCTCGCCAAGAGGTCATGGGTATCACCAAGGCTTCGCTCGCGACCGAGTCTTGGCTGTCGGCTGCCTCGTTCCAGGAGACCACGCGGGTGCTAACGCAGGCCGCGATGGAGGGTCGGTCCGACCCGCTGCTCGGGCTCAAGGAGAACGTCATCATCGGAAAGCTCATCCCGGCAGGTACGGGTCTTCCGCGTTACCGCGATGTGTCGGTCGAGGCGACTGAGGAAGCGAAGGCTGAACGGTACCCGAACCGCATCTTCACGGATGACGCGAAGTTCTCGGAGGCCGATTTGAGCTTCGTCGATTTCGACAGCTTCAGTTCGGATGACTACACCCCGGGAACCTACAACTAGCGTTCAGATCCCGTCATCGAGAGCCCCCGCCGTGAATTCGGCGGGGGCTCTCGGCACTTCGCGCTTTACATACTCGGTGCCGTCGGCCACGATCGTCGCCAAGATCTCACGCCCACTCGGCAGGACTCTCGCGGTTACACGTCCATCGAGCGACGAATTCAGCACGTCGACGATTGCGGCGGATGCTCGTTCCAATTCAGATTCGTCGAGAACAGCGTCACCGCTGTCATCGAGAAGCACGACCTCAACTCCTCGAAGCCGTGCGGCCCGCGCTGCCGTGATCACGTCATCCCGCGCGAGTTTGGAAGCCCGCACGCCGTCACGGAGCGCGGCTTCGGCAACGGCGAACTCACGACGGTCGTCGCTGTTCAGAATTTCACCGTCAACCAAGCGCCGCAGTAGGGGGGCGGCAAATTCTTCGAGTTGAACGAGCCGTCTTTTGCGCTCGTTCGCCGCGGCACGATTGGCGGCCTCCGTCGAAATCCTCACCGTGGTCTGCGCGGTGAGTTGTTCAAGTCGGTCGCCGGTTCGGCGAAGACCGAAGGAGAATAACGTGCCGACCAGTAGCACAGCCGCCTGCCGACCGAGCGCGCCAACCGCTGGCATGAATTCGTCGAAGACGGCCAGATCGACGCCAATAATGACGCCAGACAGGATCGCGAAACCGAGCCACGAGAGCAGAATTCGGCCTCGCAGCGAGAGGTAGAACAGCGTCAGAGTCGCAGAGCCAATGAACCACTGGGTGTAGCCGGGGCTGGTACTCCCGTAGAGCAAGAGCGCCATCGTCGGTCCGCCAGCGAGGATGACGATCGACGCCCCGAGGGGCATCCGTTCCCCGCGTCCCAGAACCATGACAACAGACACGACAGCGAGAGTGCCGAGTGCGAGCCACACTAGTAACGGATCCGTCACATCCCCGATCGTCCAGACCGCGAGCATTACCGAGATGGCGAACTGGAGGGCGATCATCCCTTTTGCCTTTGCGCCGGT
>JBGSTT010000043.1:0-20538 GCA_041736385.1 Rhodoglobus sp.
ACGAGCACTTGGTCACCGATTGCCGAGACGAACAGTTCGACCGCCACGCCACGGGCGGCAGCGGAGATGATCGCCATGAGTGTCGCTTCATCCGGCACGAAGTAGGGGCTCGTGATACTCAGTCGCTGCTGAGCGCTGTGAATGAGGTAGACGAACAGCTTGAGGTTGTTGTCGTTGTCGAAGCTTGGCCCACTCGGCAGCACTTGAGCGTCGAGCAGCCGATCGTCATCGCCGATCGTGACCGGCGTAGTGTCGAGCGGCAGCAGCACCTCAGTCTCGCTGCACGAGTCGGTAATGAAGACCGCATCGAGTTCGCGAACGACGGGTCCGGTCAACCGCACCATGAGTTCGTGCCAGTGCACACCGCGGGCGATGTTCTTTTTCTTGACGTACGTCGAGTCGATGAGGTTGCGCGAGCCGGTGAACCCGATCCGGCCATCGACGACGACGAGTTTGCGGTGGTTTGCGGTGATTGCGGGGGTCGGGGCGTCGCCACTGGCCGCAGAACGGGCGGAGCGGCAGCATGGCGTGGAACTCGGCTCCCCGGAGATCGCTCAAGCCAAGTCGCTCCTTGACGCCGGCACCATCTCGGCTGAGCATGAGGCCCCGGGTGGTCGATGGCCGCGGTCCTACGGGCACCCGGTAGCCTGTAAAGCGTGACCTCGAAGACCAATCCTTTCGGCCAAGTGCTTGTCGCGCTCATCACGCCGTTCACCGCGGAGGGCGAGGTCGATTGGGCTGGCGTCGAAAAGCACATTGACGATGTCATTACAGCGGGTGCAGACGGCATTGTCGTCACGGGAACGACCGGTGAGACATCCACCCTGACCGACGGTGAAAAGCTTCGACTCGTCGAGGTTGGCAAGAGTGTCGCCGGGTCCCGAGCGACGATCATCACCGGCGGCGGTTCCAACGAGACGGCGCACGCGATCGAGTTGTACCGGGCGAGCGAGAAGGCCGGTGCAGACGGGGTCATGATTGTTACCCCGTACTACAACAAGCCCACCCAGGCCGGGGTGCTCACCCACTTCAGACTCATCGCAGATGCGACGGACTTGCCGGTCATCCTCTACGACATTCCGGGACGCACCGGCATCCCGATCAAGTACGAAACGATCCTGCGTGCCGCCAAGCACCCGAACATCCTTGCCATTAAGGATGCCAAGGGCGACTTCAGTGAAGTCAGTCGCGTACTGAATCAGACCGACCTCATGTACTTCTCCGGCGACGACGCGAACGTGCTGCCGCACCTCTCGATCGGTGCGACAGGACTCATCGGGGTCACCGCAAACATTGCGGCTGCGCCATACCGCCAGATGGTGGATGCCGTCAACGCTGGTGACCTCGCAACGGCGACCGCTGCGCATAAGGCTCTCGAGCCGCTGGTGCGTGCGACCATGACGCATGTTCCAGGCACGGTCGCAGCGAAGTACATCTTGCACGGCCTCGGGCGGATCTCCAGCCCGCGCGTTCGCCTTCCACTCGTGGGACCAGAGGACGGCGAGGCGGCGCTCATCGAGGACGACCTCGCGCTCGTTGGCAGCATCGCAGGATTGAATCTCGAGAATTTCCGCCCAGATCGCAATGCTGCCGCCGGTGGCGCATTGCCCAAAGTCGCCGGCACGACCCGCTGATCTAGCGCTGCTGTAGCTCAGGGGCTGACGGCCCCACCGCACGACCCTCAAGGAACCGATGCCAGTCTCCGTTTACGATCCGCCCGCCCTTGCCAACGGCACTCTTCGCGTCACGCCCATTGGCGGGCTCGGCGAGATCGGCCGCAACATGACAACCTTCGAATACGAGGGCAAGATTCTGATCGTCGACTGCGGGGTGCTGTTCCCGGAAGAGAACCAGCCTGGCGTCGACTTGATCCTGCCGGACTTCAGTTCCATTCGTGACCGGCTTGACGACATCCTCGGAATCGTGCTGACGCACGGCCACGAAGACCACATCGGTGCGGTGCCGTACCTGCTCAAGCTGCGGCAGGACATCCCGCTACTTGGATCGAAGCTCACGCTCGCCTTCATCGAGGCCAAGCTCAAGGAACACCGGATCACGCCGTACACGCTGACGGTCGCCGAGGGGCAGCACGAGAAGCTTGGACCGTTCGAGCTCGAGTTTGTCGCGGTCAATCATTCGATTCCGGATGCGCTCGCGGTCGCGATCACGACGCCAGCGGGGGTCGTGCTGCACACCGGCGACTTCAAAATGGACCAGCTTCCGCTCGACGATCGCATCACAGACCTGCGGGCTTTTGCTCGACTCGGCGAGAAGGGTGTCGACCTTTTTCTCGTCGATTCGACCAACGCGGATGTTCCTGGCTTTACCGCAAACGAGCGAGACATCGGGCCCGTGCTCCAGGCCGTCATCGCCAAGGCACCGCGCCGTGTGATCGTGGCGAGCTTCTCGAGTCATGTTCATCGCGTGCAACAGGTGCTCGATGCGGCTGTCGCGAACAAGCGCAAGGTCGTGCTCATGGGCCGATCGATGGTGCGCAACATGGGAATCGCCGCCGACCTCGGCTACCTCAAAGTTCCGGATGGTGTGTTGCTCGACGCCAAGAAAGCAGCCGACCTCCCAGACAACCAGCTTGTGTACATGTCGACCGGGAGCCAGGGCGAACCGATGGCGGTACTTGCGCGCATGGCCAACCTCGAGCATCAGATTGAGGTCGGAAAGGGCGACACCGTGATTCTTGCCTCGAGTCTCATTCCCGGCAACGAGAACGCGGTGTACCGAGTCATCAACGGGCTCATGAAGCTCGGCGCGAACGTTGTGCACAAGGCGAATGCGAAGGTTCACGTCTCTGGGCATGCGTCCGCTGGCGAACTGCTCTACTGCTACAACATCCTGAAGCCGAAGAACGTGCTTCCGGTGCACGGTGAGCAACGCCACCTCGTCGCCAATGCGAACCTCGCGATCCAGTCCGGGGTGCCAGAGGAGCGCACGATCATCGCCGAAGATGGCACGGTCATCGATCTACGCGACGGTGAGGTTCGGGTCGTCGGGCAGCTGGACCTCGGCTACGTCTATGTCGACGGATCGAGTGTCGGCGAGATCACCGATGCAGATCTCAAGGACCGGCGCATTCTCGCCGAGGAAGGTTTCATCTCGATCTTCATCGCGATGGACCCGCAAACCGGAAAGGTCATTGTCGGGCCCGAGATTCAGTCGCGCGGTTTTGCCGAGGACGAGAAGGTCTTCGACGCCGTCAAGCCGCAAATCATCAAGGCACTGGCGGATGCCGCAGCGAACGGCACCCGCGATACCCACGCCTTCGCGCAGATCGTTCGTCGCACCGTGGGCCGCTGGGTGAACACCCAGCACCGCCGCCGCCCGATGATCGTGCCGGTCGTGATCGAGGCGTAGCCTCGATCACCTGACAAGCACATCGATTCGTCGATCCGGCTGTGTCGGATTGATTGAGGCGTAGCCTCGATCACGCGACAAGAAACGTATGCGATCTACGGTTCGCCAGCCAACTTGGCCTTCGATGTTCTGGGACCCGAAGGAAGCGGCTTCGTGGACGTCGATGAGATCAACGGCATCCGCATTACACAGCAGGACCCTGCCCGCGGTACCCCCGGGTTCGGGACTCCGAGTTCCTGCGGCTAGAGCGCGGCGTCGAGGGTGGCGCGTCTTGGCAATTCATTGCTCCTGTGTCGCTCCTGAGCGGCGAGGCGCCCCGCAGGTAAATTTGAGCGCATGGCTACGAGTTCACGGTCGACGTCGCGCGCCCGCACGTCCACTGCTCGCGGTCGTGGTAACCAGCCCACGAAACGCATGCCGCGTGCCAAGCAAGTGGTCATCGAGGAGCCTGGGCTGTTCACGAAGGCTTGGATGGGCCTCGCCCATGCAACCGGCGGTGCCTTCCGGGTTCTTGGCAAGGAGACCCTTGAGAAGGCCCAGCGGCGTGACGGGGTTCCCTTCCTGATCTTCATCCTCGCGGTGATTGGCGCTGTGGTCGAGTGGTTCAACCCGGCAGACCCCGTCGCCATCGCACTCGATGCCTACACGTTTGGCGGACTCTTCGGTCGCGTTGCGTTCGCATTACCCGTCATCATGCTGTTGTTTGCGATCTGGCTGTTCCGGCATCCGTCGAGCGTGCATGACAACACTCGCATCGGCATCGGCGTCACCCTGTTGATCGCCACGATTAGCGGCTTGTGCCACATTTTCGGCGGCGAACCGTCTCCAACCGATGGCGTGGAGGCGCTCGCCCTCGCCGGAGGCATCGTCGGTTGGGTCCTCGCTGGACCGCTCATCTACGTCGGCACGACAGCGCTGGCGACGCCCGTAATTATTCTGCTGTCGGTGCTCTCTCTCTTCATCATCACCAAGACTCCGCCGAACCGGCTCGGCTCCCGTTTGCGTGAGCTGTATTCCTACCTGTTCGGGGCCCACCTGCCTTCCGACGAGGAGCGATTGGCAAGTCGCGCCGCCGCCGGCGATTCGCTGGAGTTCGGCTCGCTGAGTGATCTCGGTTTGGATGAGGATCCAGCCTCGATGCCATGGTGGCGACGCAACAAAGTCGCGCAATCTGGCGACGCAGCATTCGACAGTCCGGTGGTCGCGCGTGACGTGCCGACCGGACCGGTCGACGTTACCGAGGTCATCGCCGCTAGCTCGTCAACCGACGGTTCTACCGAGGGTGCCTTCGGAATCGAGTTGCTCGAAGACCTCTTGCGAGCCGAAGACGCCGTCAAGCGCTTCACGGGCGAAGTTGAGACCGGCGCAACCGGGCTTCGCGATGATGGCGCTGGAGTATTGCCGGGGTTCCCGGTGACCGCAAGCGAGCGCGGCACCGCCGGCGAGTTCGACGCTCCGAAGCCGTCAGGCAAATCGTCGACGGCGTATCGCCTACCAACCGTGTCGCTGCTGACCCACGGCACGCCGCCGAAGACACACAGCGCAGCGACCGACGAGGTGATTGCGGCCATCACCGAGGTGCTGAAGCAGTTCCAGGTGGATGCCACGGTCACCGGCTTCAGCCGAGGACCGTCCGTCACGCGCTACGAGCTGGAACTCGGCCCGGGTATCAAGGTCGAGCGCGTCACCGCCCTGGCTCGGAACATCAGCTACGCCGTGGCGAGCAACGAAGTGAACATCCTCTCTCCGATCCCCGGCAAGAGCGCGATCGGGGTCGAGATCCCGAACAAGGATCGCGAGATCGTCACGCTAGGCGATGTCCTGCGTTCGAGCGCGTCGACCCGCTCCGAGCATCCGATGACGATCGGGCTTGGCAAGGATGTCGAGGGCGGGTTCGTCGTTGCGAACCTCGCGAAGATGCCTCACCTGCTGGTTGCCGGCTCGACAGGTTCTGGCAAGTCGAGTTTCGTCAACTCGATGATCACGTCGATCTTGATGCGCGCAAAGCCGGCGGAAGTTCGCATGGTGCTCATCGACCCGAAGCGGGTTGAGCTCTCCATCTACGCCGGTGTTCCGCACCTCATCACGCCGATTATCACGAACCCGAAGAAGGCCGCGGAGGCGCTCGCTTGGGTCGTCAAAGAGATGGACATGCGCTACGACGACCTCGCGTCGTTCGGCTTCCGCCATATCGACGACTTCAACCGGGCCGTGGTTGCCGGCGAGATCGTGTTGCCGGTCGGCAGCGAGCGCAAGTTGAGCCCATACCCGTACCTCTTGGTGGTCGTCGACGAGCTCGCCGACCTCATGATGGTTGCTCCCCGCGACGTCGAGGACTCGATCGTGCGCATCACACAACTCGCGCGAGCCTCCGGGATTCATCTCGTGCTCGCGACGCAGCGGCCATCAGTGGATGTTGTCACTGGCCTCATCAAGGCCAACGTGCCATCGCGGCTTGCGTTCGCGGTCTCGAGCATGACCGACAGTCGCGTCATCCTGGATCAGCCGGGTGCAGACAAGCTCATCGGTCAAGGCGACGCGCTGTTCTTGCCGATGGGGACATCCAAATCGATTCGAGTACAGGGCGCTTGGGTGACCGAAAGTGAAGTCCATGCGGTCGTTCAGCACGTCATCGCACAGGCCAAACCCGAGTACCGCGAGGATGTCGCGGTGATCGCGCAGCGCAAAGCGATAGACGCCGATATCGGCGACGACCTCGAGCTCTTGCTCGCTGCTGCCGAGCTTGTTGTTAGCACCCAATTCGGCTCTACCTCGATGCTGCAGCGAAAGCTGCGGGTCGGCTTTGCCAAAGCCGGCCGCCTGATGGATCTGCTTGAGTCACGCGAAATCGTTGGCCCATCAGAGGGCTCCAAGGCGCGCGACGTGCTTGTCACCGTCGAGCAGCTCGCTGCCGTACTCGAACGCTTGCGCGGAGGCGGCGATGCGATCAGCGGATACGATGTCGTTGATGGCGCTTCAGATGAGGATGCCTGGGGTCTGACTGATCGGGAGTGACGGCGTGACTTCTGAGCCAGACAGCAATACGGAGCCAGCCAGCGACTCGCACCCAGACAGGGACAGGCAGCCAGCCAGCGAGACGCCGTCAGAGAAGGACAGTCAGCCGGCCAAGCGTTCGCAGTATGCGCAACGAGCGGATGTCGTCAAAGAGTCCATGAAGGGCCGCGTTACCAGCCGTGGCGACACCAAGGCGAGTAGCGGCAATGTGGCCAATATCATCACGGTTGTTCGAATTCTGCTGGCCCCAATTTTCGTGTGGCTGCTGGTTGCTGATAATGGCGAGAACGGTGTGCTGCGTTGGGTCGCCGCTGGACTCTTCATTCTCGCGATCGCGACGGACGGCGTTGACGGCTCGCTCGCGCGAAGCCGCAACCTGATCACCAATGTTGGCATCATCCTCGATCCGATCGCAGATAAGGTACTCATCGGCGCTGCGCTCATCATGCTCTCGGTGCTCGGTGAACTCTGGTGGTGGGTGACGATTGTCATTCTTGTGCGCGAGCTCGGCATCACTGTGTTCCGGTTCGCGGTGTTGCGTTCGCGCGTGATTCCGGCGTCGCGCGGGGGCAAACTCAAGACCGTCGTGCAATCCGTCGCGATCTCGTTGTTCCTCGTTCCGCTGTATACGGTCTTCGGTGAGTGGATTCTCTGGCTCAACTGGACAGTGATGGCAGTCGCCCTCGCGCTTACGGTCGTCACCGGCTTCGACTACCTGTGGCAGGCGTGGCGCCAGAATCGCAGCGAGACTCGTGGTCGAGATCATCGCGAGCCCTGAGCGCAGCGCCGACCTGAGTGCGGGCATCATTGCGGCTCTGATCGCGAGTGGGCGAACGATTGCCGTCGCAGAATCCTTGACCGGAGGACTTCTGGTGGCTGAACTCATCCGCACTCCCGGTGCTTCTGCGGCAGTGCTCGGCGGAATCGTTGCGTACAACACCCAGCTCAAGCACACCCTCCTTGGTGTTGATCGCGGACTGCTCGATCGGGTTGGCGCGGTGCATCCGGATGTCGCTTGTGCAATGGCGACTGGCGTGCGCCTCGCGTTGGCGGTCGATGGGCATCCAGCAGACATTGGCATCGCAACAACCGGTGTTGCTGGCCCGGACGCGCAGGATGGGCAGTCGGTCGGCACCGTCTTCGTCGGCTTCGCCGTTGGAACAGCGGTGCATTCAACCCGCCTGAAACTTGGCGGTAGCCGCGAAGACATCCGCCTGGCCGTCGTCTCCGAATCACTTCATGAGCTCGCTCGACTGATTTCTTGAATCGAGGGAATACCCCTCGTTTCTATCTCGTTACAACTGACGAGCTCACAAGTGCTCCACAGTTACAACTGGGTAGAGTTCTTCAACACAGACTGCAAGAGAGGGAAAGTCCAATGGTTCTAGTTCGTCAGGAAATCGGTGACGTTCTCCGTGACTTCCGTCTTCAAAAGGGGCGCACGCTCCGCCAGGTTGCGAGCAGGGCGAGCGTTGCACTCGGATACCTCAGTGAGGTAGAGCGAGGCCAAAAAGAGGCCAGCTCAGAGATTCTCGCGTCGGTCGCCGACGCGCTCGACGTTCCTATCTCCGTCATCATGCGCGAAGTCGGAGATCGCCTGGCCATCATTGAAGGCCTGAACGCTGTCCCAGACACGCTTCCGGATGACCTTTTTGCGGAGTTCGATTCTGGGCTTGTTTCCCGCTAACTTGTCCGCTCGCGGCACCCGTGGTGGTCGTTGAGCCATGCGCCTGAGTGAGTTCCGGCTGGCTGTATCCGATGAATTCGGTGAGGCGTACGGCCGTGTGCTGACGCAGGATCTCGCGCTAGCCGAACTGGATGGACTTACCGCGGCCGAGGCGATTGTCGATGGGCGTGACGCCCGAGACATTTGGTTGGCGTTATGTCGGGCTACCGACGTGCCGGGCGAGCGGTGGTACGGAGTCGGTCAGCGCGAGCCGCGCAAGACTCCAGGCGGTTGAGCGCGCGGATGGTTGAGCGCGCGGATGGTTGAGACACGCCGCCGTTCGTATCGAACATCTATTCGATCGGTGCTAGCTTCTCCCTAACGTCTTATCGAAGACGGTTATTGACACAACGGGCACGGCGATCAGCAGCAATGTCGGTCGGCGGGCGTAGCGTGGCAATCACATCGTTCGATATGAACGCCAGCCTTTGTCGGGAGGCTGAGGGTCTTGCAGCATCGACCAGCAGAAGATCGACAGCCTATGGGCAGCCACCTACGACAAACGGAGACAAGCACATGCCATCAGCAGCAGACCGCGAGAAGTCACTCGAGACCGCTCTCGCCCAGATCGATCGCCAGTTCGGCAAAGGCTCAGTCATGCGCCTCGGTAGTGACGAGCGCGCTCCGGTCGAGGTGATCCCCACCGGTTCAATCGCTCTGGATGTCGCGCTCGGCATTGGAGGTTTGCCTCGCGGCCGCATCGTCGAGATCTACGGCCCGGAATCATCCGGAAAGACGACGCTTACCCTCCACGCGATCGCGAACGCTCAGCGTGCCGGTGGCATCGCCGCGTTCATCGATGCCGAGCACGCTCTCGATCCTGAGTACGCAGCCAAGCTCGGGGTGGACATCGACTCCCTTCTCGTTTCGCAACCAGACACGGGGGAGCAGGCTCTCGAGATCGCAGACATGCTCGTGCGCTCCGGTTCGATCGACCTCATTGTCATCGACTCTGTTGCTGCTCTCGTGCCTCGAGCCGAGATTGAAGGTGAGATGGGTGACTCGCACGTCGGTCTCCAAGCCCGACTCATGTCGCAGGCACTCCGCAAGCTCACCGGTGGACTCAGCCAGACCAACACGACGATGATCTTCATCAACCAGCTTCGCGAAAAGATCGGCGTATTCTTCGGTAGCCCTGAGACGACTGCCGGCGGTAAGGCGCTCAAGTTCTACGCTTCAGTGCGTCTCGACATCCGCCGCATCGAGACCCTCAAGGACGGCACCGATGCTGTCGGTAACCGCACGCGGGTCAAGGTCGTCAAGAACAAGATGGCGCCGCCGTTCAAGCAGGCCGAGTTCGACATCCTCTTCGGTGTCGGAATTTCCCGGGAGGGCAGTCTCATCGACTTCGGTGTCGAACACGAGATCGTGCGCAAGTCCGGCGCGTGGTATACCTACGATGGCGACCAGCTCGGTCAGGGCAAGGAAAACTCGCGCAACTTCCTGCTGCAGAATCCCAAGATCGCCGACGAGATCGAACAGAAGATCATGTTCAAGCTCGGCGTCGGTGCCGAGGCTAAGGCCGCTCAGGTCCGTGAGCTCAAGGCGGCAGCTGACGCTGAACTTGCAGCCGAGGTAAAGCAAGCCAAGGCGGCGGCAAAGTCTGCGGCGCCTGTGCTGGCGGTGGCCTCGACCGCGCAGGCAGAGTTGGAGCCTGCGTTGGAGGCCGAGTTGCGGCCGGAGCTCCAGTTGCAAGCCGTCGGCGAATAGTCGTGCCAGCGTCGGAGAGCGACCACATCGCTCCCGTGACCTACCTGTTCGGCACCGCCCCGGCGTCAGCGCACGCTGGGGCGGTGCCGGATGGGGCGGTGCCGGACGTCAGGGGCGATTCACCACCTTCGCGCAGCAGCGGGTTTAAGTCGATCAGCAACATCAGTATGTATGCACTCGCGAGACGCGGGATGTCCGCAGAGGAAATGTTCGCCTACTTGCTCAGCCGTGATTTCGAGGACGGCGAGGTCGAACTTGAGTGTGAGCGGCTCTTGCGCGTCGGATTGCTCGACGACCTCGCCCTTGCCCAGACCCTTGTGCGTACCCTCACGGACCGCAAGGGACTCGGCCGCGGCTCGATCGTCGCCGAACTTCGCCGCCGAAAGATCGATTCCTCGGCAATCGAAGAAGCTCTCGAAGATCTCGAGACCGATGACGAACTGGCGCGAGCTATCGCAATCGCCCAGAAGCGAGCACCGCAATTGCGCTCGCTCGACGCGACAACCGCGAAACGTCGACTTGGCGCATTTCTCCAGCGCAAGGGCTACTCGGGCTCAGTGATCTCGACCGCGGTGGCCCGGGCGCTTGAGCCGTCCGGTCCTGTGTTTCGCTGACCCACCCCGTAGCAGCGAGTATTTCGAGTGCCCATACGGCGCCGCTCTGGGGAGCCCAGCCGGTACAGCGATGTTCGACGTTGAGTCCCAAGTGTTGGCGGCAAAACCCACCACTGAAAGCGGGCGCAACGAATCTGTGGAGTTGAGACGCACGAGGTACTAACCTGTGCGGCATGCAGTCATTGAACCGATTGGCGCCACCATTTGTGACCATTGCGCTTCTGCTGGCCGGATGCTCAGCTCCCGCGGCCCCTTTGGCCGCGACGTCCTCACCGCCCGTCGAAGTGCAGAGCACCGTACCCGCTTTGCAAAGTCTTGCCGATCTCGGCGACACCCGTTGGCTCGTGGACGACTCGCAGGGCGACAGAACAACGGTCCGTTTCAATGCGGACGGCACTGTCAGCTACACCTCGTACGGGCAATCCTTCGACTACCCAGAAGATATCTGGACCGTCGACGGCGATACGGTTACGTTTCAGATCACCTACGGTGCTCGGTTCGGTGTCACAACGAACGTTGCCGTCTTCGATGCCGAGACCCAGTTGCTTACCGGCACGTGGACCAGCACCGTCAATGAGAGCGGCACTTTCGAAGCCAAGCAGCCCGTTCGCTGAAGCGAGGTATCCCAAGGCTTAAGCTGGTACGCGTGAGTTCAGCCGTCGTGACCGCCCCACGCACCTACGAGGTGCGCACCTATGGCTGTCAGATGAATGTGCACGATTCCGAGCGTCTGAGTGGCTCGCTCGAAGCGGCCGGATACGTCAAGGCAAACGGCGCCACACCTGATGTTGTGGTCATCAACACCTGCGCAGTCCGTGAGAACGCGGACAATAAGCTGTACGGCAATCTCGGCATGCTTGCCGCGGTCAAGAAGACCAAGTCCGACCTGCAGATCGCCGTCGGTGGCTGCCTCGCCCAGAAGGACAAGGCAAAGATTCTGGAGAAGGCGCCGTGGGTAGACGTCGTTTTTGGTACGCACAACATGGGGTCGCTTCCTGCGCTGCTGGCCCGCGCTCGCCACAACGACGAAGCGCAAATCGAGATTCTGGAATCCCTCGACGTGTTTCCGTCTACGCTCCCCGCGCGCCGCGAGTCGACCCACAGCGCTTGGGTGTCGATATCGGTCGGCTGCAACAACACCTGCACGTTCTGCATCGTGCCAGCACTTCGCGGCAAGGAGAAGGACCGTCGGCCGGGTGACATCCTCGCTGAGATTCAAGCAATCGTCGACGATGGTGCGATCGAAGTCACGCTGCTCGGTCAGAACGTCAACTCCTACGGTGTCGAGTTCGGCGATCGCAACGCCTTTGGCAAGTTGCTTCGTGCGACGGGCTCGATTGCAGGCCTAGAGCGCGTGCGGTTCACGAGCCCTCATCCTGCCGCCTTCACCGACGATGTCATCGAGGCGATGGCTGAGACCCACAACGTCATGCCACAACTGCACATGCCGCTGCAATCCGGCTCGGATCGCATCCTCAAGTCGATGCGCCGCAGCTACCGCTCCGATAAGTTCCTCGGGATCCTCGACCGCGTTCGTGCGGCGATTCCGCACGCCGCGATAAGCACAGACATCATCGTCGGATTCCCTGGCGAGACCGAAGAAGACTTTCTCGAGACGATGCGCGTCGTCGAGGAGGCTCGCTTTGCAACAGCCTTCACCTTCCAGTACTCGATTCGGGAGGGGACTCCCGCAGCGACCATGGCTGATCAGGTGCCAAAGGCAATCGTGCAGGAGCGATACGAGCGGCTCACCGCCCTGCAGGATCAGATCTCGTGGGACGAGAACCTGGCGCTGGTCGGCCGCACCGTCAACGTGCTTGTCACGGCAAGTGACGGCCGCAAGGCCGCAAAAACCCAGCGCTTGAGCGGTCGCGCGGAAGACAGTCGGCTCGTGCACTTCGACGTTCCCGACAGCAGCGCAACCCCGCGGCCGGGTGACGTTGTCAGCGTCGAGATTACACAAGCGGCACCGTTCCACCTCATCGCCGACGCGGCACCCGGCCAGTCGCTTGCGGTTCGTCGAACCCGAGCCGGTGACGCGTGGGATCGAGCGGAGGCAGAGTCGTGCGCGGTTCCGGCGAGCCCGGGACTTGGGATCGCCGGTAATGGTAGGCCGCAGGTCTCACTCGGGCTTCCGACGATTCGCGCCGTCACGGCCCCGATCTACGACCCGAGCGACGAACTGCGCTGAGCAGTGGTCGCCGAAACGCCCAGCGGAGCGAGTCAAGGCGCGCGGCTCGTCGTCATTGTCGGTGCGACCGGCACTGGCAAATCGAAGCTCGCCCTCGATCTTGCCGATGACCTCATTGCGCGTGGTTCCGGTGCCGAGATTGTTAACGCCGACGCGATGCAGTTGTACCGGGGAATGGATATTGGCACGGCGAAGGTTCCGCTGGGGGAGCGCCGTGGCATCCACCATCATCTTCTTGACGTCCTTGAGCCGCGGGACGAAGCCAATGTTGCGGACTACCAAGCTCGCGCGCGCCAAGCGATCGAGGAGATCGAGGGGCGGCAGTCGGTACCCATCTTGGTCGGCGGTTCAGGACTCTACGTCTCTAGCGTCATTCAAGATTTTGTGTTCCCGGGAACCGATCCCGTCATTCGTGATCGACTTGAGGCCGAGCTCTACGAACTTGGGCCCTTTGTCCTGCATGAACGCCTCGCCGAAGTCGACCCGGTGTCGGCAGAAGCGATCGGCCAGCACAATGGTCGTCGCATTGTTCGTGCGCTCGAAGTGGTTGAGCTTACTGGTGCACCCTTCACGGCCGGCCTGCCAGAGCACCGAGAGCCGTGGCGCATTGCGACGATCATCGCCACCAGGGCACCCAGAGACGTGTTGCTGCCACGACTCGCGGAGCGAGTGAACAGCATGTGGCAAGGCGGGTTGCTCGATGAGGTTCGTAGACTCGCGACTGCCGGTCTTGGGATCACGGCAGCCCGCGCGATTGGCTATGCCCAAGCGATTGCACAGCTCGACGGTCGAATCGATCAGGATGCCGCAATCGCCGAGACCGTGGCACTGACCAGTCGCTACGCTCGCCGGCAAGTGAGCTGGTTCTCCCGGTACCGGGATGCCCGCTGGATCGATTTTGACGATCCGTTCCGTCGGGAATCAGCACTTCGAATGGCTCTGCCGGCTGCAGTGCAGGAGGATTGAGCAATGGCAACGATCGAGTTCACCAAAGGTCACGGAACCGGCAACGATTTCGTGCTCTTCGCTGACCCCAACGGGGAGATTGACCTGGGCCCGGCACAGATTGCCGCGATCTGCGATCGCCATTTCGGGGTTGGTGCCGACGGATTGATGCGTGCTGTGCTATCTGCCAAGATCCCGGAGGGTGCAAGCGCGCTTGAGGAGGATCAGCACGCGCAGTGGTTCATGGACTACCACAATGCCGACGGCTCGGCCGCAGAGATGTGTGGCAACGGAATCCGCGTGTTTGGAAAGTTCTTGGTCGAACAGGGTCTCGCAACGCTCGAACCGGGGGGTACTCTGCCGATCGGAACCCGCGGTGGTGTGCGCGACCTCCAGCGCAACGCGACCGGCTACCAAGTCGATCTTGGGCGGTGGTCGCTCGGCACCGACGAGACGCTCGTTCGAGCCAAGGGTCTTGCTGTGGCCCGACCAGGACTGGGTATCGATATTGGCAACCCGCATGTGGTTGTGGCACTGGCAACGGTCGAGGAACTCGATGGCATCGATCTCAGCTACATTCCGGTCATTGACCCAGGCCAGCCCGATGGCGCCAACATCGAGTTCGTGGTCGTCGAGGATCCGCTCGTTCGCGACGGGGTTGGTCGCTTCCGGATGCGCGTGCACGAACGTGGCAGCGGCGAGACTCTCTCATGCGGCACGGGCGCGGCGGCAGCTGCGCTTGCGGTGAGGCACTATGCCGGTGCAGGGGCCCCGCACCAGTGGCGCGTTGACGTTGCGGGTGGCACGGTGGGCGTTCGGATGTTTCCGGCCGAAGATGGCGAGCACGTCTCGCTCAGCGGACCAGCGGACTTCGTGTTCACCGGCGCGCTGGAGTTGTCGTAGGCGCGCCGCGCTAGCTATGTGCTGGTGACAATACGCACCGGTTCTGTCGCCCCACTGCGCCGGCGCGCACGGAGCACTCGGTAGCCTTTGCTTGTCGCGGTCCGAGTCACGCTGAAGTCGTTCGGAAAGCTTGACTGCAACCAGCGGTGCAGGGAGTCAGAGCCGAGGTTGCGCTGTACGACGAGCCAGCCGTCGCATCCGAGGTCGAGGCGGGGCAGCCACCGCTCGAGCATGGCGTGCAGTTCGTTCTTACCCACTCGGATCGGGGGGTTCGACCACATCGTCATGAACGAGAGCCCGTCCGGGACTTCGTCAGGCGTTACTGCTTTAATGTTGTCTATGGACATTCTCTGAGCATTTTCGCGCACGAGCTCAAGTGCGCGCTCGTTGACGTCGACCGCCCACACCGTCGCTCTGGGAGATTCGAGCCCCAGCGTGAGAGCGATCGGCCCCCACCCGCAGCCCAAGTCGAGCAAGTTCCCGCCGGGCGGCGGCGCAGGAACATTGCCGAGCAAGATGGAAGTCCCGGTGTCGATGCGTTCGGGACTGAATACGCCGTTTGACGTCACGAGCTCCCGATCGAAACCCGCAATCTTTGCCGTGATTGTGCGGCGCTTGAGCTCACCAGAGGGAGTCGATGAGAAGTAATGCTCATTGGCCATGCAGAGAACTTACCGAACACGAGAGAACTAGGGTTAACCCAATGACTCAACCTGACACAAGTAACTCCGACCTAGACACCGTCGACGAGCAGGATGTTGTGGGTCGCGTGCTTGCGACAGACGCGCGCCGAGCATCCGGCTATACCGTTTTCGGCGCAGAGTCGACGAAATCGGCTGGCAGCGGTGCACAGGCGCTACAAACCGACGCGCACTACGACGGTGATCGCGATGGCGACCAGTTCGATCGCGACGACCGGCAGGCCTTGCGACGTGTTGCCGGTTTGTCGACCGAACTCGAAGACGTCACCGAGGTTGAATACCGCCAGCTTCGCCTTGAGAACGTTGTGCTCATCGGCATCTATTCCCAGGGCACCGTAGGCGACGCCGAGAACTCGTTGCGCGAGTTGTCCGCGCTCGCCGAAACGGCGGGAGCCGTCGTGCTCGACGGCCTGCTGCAACGCCGCCCGCACCCAGACCCGAGTACCTATTTCGGCAAAGGGAAGGCGCAGGAACTCAAGGGAGTGGTCGCGGCAACCGGTGCCGACACCGTGATTGCCGATACCGAGCTGGCGCCCAGCCAGCGCCGGGCACTCGAAGACATCGTCGGGGTGAAGGTCATCGACCGCACTGCTGTCATTCTCGATATCTTCAGTCAGCACGCGACGAGTCGAGAAGGCAAGGCCCAAGTCGAACTCGCACAGCTCGAGTATCTCTTGCCGCGGCTGCGCGGTTGGGGCGAGTCGATGTCCAGGCAGGCCGGTGGTCAGGTCGGGGCAGGAAATGGGATGGGAAGCCGTGGACCCGGTGAAACCAAGATTGAGCTCGACCGCCGTCGCATCCACACTCGCATGTCGCGCTTGCGCAAGCAGATCAAGGGCTTTGGTCCGGCACGTGAAGCGAAGCGAGCCAATCGTGATCGCTTTGCTGTACCGAGTGTCGCCATCGCTGGCTACACGAACGCCGGCAAGTCGAGCCTGCTGAACCGCATCACGAAGGCCGGTGTGCTGGTCGAGAACGCGTTGTTTGCAACCTTGGATGCGAGAGTGCGGCGCTCAACGACGGCCGATGGTCGCCTGTTTACGTTGAGTGACACCGTAGGTTTTGTGCGTAATCTGCCGCACCAGTTGGTAGAAGCGTTCCGGTCGACTCTCGAAGAGGTCGGCAAGTCTGACGTGATCGTGCACGTCGTTGATGCTTCGCACCCAGACCCCGCAGCCCAGTTGGCGACCGTGCGCAACGTGATTGGCGAGCTGGATGCGCGCCACATTCCCGAGATCGTCGTCTTCAACAAGAGCGACCTCGCTGACGAGGATCAAAAGTTGTTGCTGCGCGGGCTTGAGCCGCGCGGCATTTTCGCCTCGGCTCGCACCGGAGAGGGCGTTGATGAACTGCTCGAACGCATTGCCGAGTTGCTGCCATCGCCAGAAGTGGAAGTCTCGTTGCTCGTGCCCTACGACCACGGCGAGGTCATCTCACGCCTACACGTGCATGGTCGCGTCATCAGCACTGACTATGTCGAAGATGGCACTCGCGTGACCGCGCTCGTTCATCCTCAACGGCTCAACGAACTGCGTCCGTACATGACGGCCTAACCGCGCTCGACTGCGGTCCGGCTGCCGCGCTGTCGTACACTGTTGTGGTCGGCGATCAGTGCCGACATGGAGCGACAGCCGAGCCCGGCACCCGCCCACTCGGAGTGAGTCCCGTTCTGGGTCGCCGGGAGGAGCAGAGGTGACAGGCCAACTAGCGTTCGGCGGCGTTCAGCAACGCCGCTCCTTCTCGTTTGAGTTGTACCCGCCGCGCACTCCGAAAGCAGAGGCGAGTTTGTTCGAGGCGCTCGAACGACTCACCGCGGTTGAACCGGAGTTCATCTCTGTGACCTACCGCCCGACCGGGCCAGACCGCGAAGCGTCGATTGCGGTGCTCGACAAGCTGATTCGTGAGCACCGCGTGCACGCGATGGCCCATTTGACCTGTGTCGGCTACTCCTTCGACGAGGCCAGCCGTGTCATCCGAGAGTTTCTTGATGCCGGGGTTACGAGTTTCCTTGCGCTCCGTGGCGATCCGCCGGATGGGTCGAACGAGGGCGATGATTTTCTCGGCGACTTCAAGTCGGCTGGCGAACTGGTGCAGCTCATTCACCGGGTGCAGGCCGAGCGCAGTCCATTTAGTTACCGGGAGATTCCCGGGTTCCCGGCAGCCAAGAAGCTCGGTCGAGGTGAGAAAGTCACTATCGCGGTCGCAACTTTCCCAAACGGGCATCCGAACTCGCGCTCGCGATCGCAAGACATCGACACTCTGCTTGCAAAGGAGGCGGCCGGTGCGAATCTTGCCATCACGCAGCTGTTCTTCTCCGCGGATGAGTACCTCAGCTTCGTGGACGAAGCGCGCGTTGCAGGGGTAACGATGCGCATCCTGCCCGGGATCATGCCGGTGCTGAGTGTTGCCCGCCTCAAGCGAATCATCGAACTATCTGGTGAAGCCATGCCGGTCGAACTCAACGCAGCGCTGGCGGCATCGCCCGATGCAGAAGCTGCGTCGCAGATCGGCACCGACGCGTGCATCCAGCTTGCACAGGATCTGCTTGACGGTGGCGTTGACGGGCTGCACTTGTACACCTTCAATCGCTCGGAGGCACCGCTCGCTGTGCTCCGTGGCGTGGGACTCCTCGACGGGGTACCCCAGCACGTCTGAGCGACGACGCTCGAATCGTCGCCAGAGACTCCTTCGCCCCCTTTCCCAACACAAGCAGACCATCCAAACCACAGCAGACCAGAAAGCTAGGACATTCATGACGCGCTCGACCCACTTGACCCGCTTGACCCGATCCACCGCGTCCGCACTTGTTGCGATCGCTGCGCTCGCCCTCTCGGCCTGCGCCACTCCGACTATTACTGAAACGTCGACACCGGCCCCGAGCTCCAGCGCCGAGACGCAGGGAACATCGGGCGACACCTGCGACCTCGTCACGGTGACGGTCGAGTTCGGTCCGATCGACGAAGCACCAATCGCAGGCTGCGTTGCCGCGGGAGTTGCCAGCGACGTTCTTCAGGAGGCGAGTGTCGTTACGGAGGGCACGGTCGACTACGGCGATCAGGTGGTCTGCCGCGTTAATAACCTGCCATCGGCCGATGAAGAGGTGCTGATCGAGGGAGAGGCGCCGTACATCGAGACCTGCCAGACGCTCAGCTCGGTTGCCTACTGGGCGCTCTGGGTCAAGACGGCGCCGGACGCCGAGTGGGAGTATGCGCAAGAGGGCGTCACGACCCTGCAGCTCACTGACGGCCAATCGGTCGGTCTCGTCTACACGCCGGGCACTGAGACTGTCGAGCCTCAGGGCTAGAGGGCCTTGGTCTGATGCACGTGACACGACGCACAGCGCTCAAGACTGCGGCACTGCTCGCAGTCGGCTTCGTTGGCTTGCGGGTCGTGTATCGCATCGTCTTCGGCGGTGCCGGCGGGGGCGGAGTTGTGCTTATCGAGCTGCCGAGGATCCGACTGGCTGGCCCGTTTGAGCACATTGTGTTGTTCGGTCAGGTGACGAGCGATGGTGTGCTGAACGCGGCACTGAGCGCTGTTCCGTTCGCGATGCTCGTGCTTGTGATCGGTGTTGCCGCGGCCGTCGTGAACCTTCGCGCACTGCTAACGAGAGGCTCGGTTCGCGGGCCGGTGCGCACCATCTCGCGCGCACTCGTCGTGGCTTGGGCGACCTTTCCGGCGATGGCTCAGGCCGTGCGGCGCGTGCACGTAGGGCGTCAGTTGCGCGGGGAACGCGGATCGGCATCGTTGGTCGTGCCAGTGCTGGAACAGACCGTCGAGCGAGCCATCGCCCTTGGCGCCTCGATGGAAGTGCGCGGTTTCGCCGCAACCGGGAGGGTCCAGCCGAACTGCGCTCGACCAGTCAGCATTGTGGGTCTCTCGCTCGGCTATGCAGCCGGCGACGGAAGCGCTGCAGGCAACTGGCTGCTTCACCAGATTGACGTGGAGATTGCACCAGGAACGCTCACCGTTCTGAGCGGTGCGACCGGCTCGGGTAAGTCGACCGTGTTGAGCTCAATCAGTGGACTGTTTCAACACGTCGCTCACGGTGTGCAACTCGGCACCATCGAGGTCGCCGGAGTTGACCGGCTCAGCGTTCCTCCACGGGAAACCGCAGGTTTCGTCGGGGTCGTTTCGCAATCGGTGCGACTCTCTTTCGTTGCGGCGACCGTGAGGGAGGAGATCGGCTTCTCCTTGGCGATTCGAGATGTTGCACCGCTCATCATTACCTCCCGCGTCGAGGAGATCTCTGCGCGGCTTGCGATCACGCATCTTCTCGATCGCGAGGCTGTTGCACTGTCGGCCGGGGAAGCATGCCTGGTTGCCATCGCCGCAGCCATCGTCGAGCACCCGGTGGTGCTCATTCTCGACGAGCCGCTCGCTGAACTCGACGAGGAAGCGCGAGCCAGAGTGATCCACATTCTCGACGACCTCGCGCACCAAGCAGGGATAGCTGTTGTGGTCGCCGAGCACGCGCTGGATGACTGGGGCGGGGTTTCGGACGTTCGACTCGAGATTCGCGACCGGACCATCTCCGAGATCTTGGATGATATCCCGTCGGCCGTCTCCTTCAACCCGGCGCCCGCGCCACCATCCCTTCGGCTGCCCAGCATCGACCCGACCGAAGCGGTGATCGCGAGCATCCACAACCTCTCGGTACGGCACGGCCAACTCGACGCCGTGCACGATGTCAGTTTCGAATTGCAGGCTGGCGAGATCGTCGCACTCCGCGGCCCGAACGGCGCAGGCAAAAGCAGCCTTCTGCACGCCATGGCGCGCCCAAGCGAACCGGCCACTGTTGTGGTCGGCGGGCGTGATGTGAGTGAGCTCCGGCGGCAACCGCGGCGAAACGCCATCACCCTCGTGCCAGAGGCCTTCGACGATCTGCTGTTCGCGACGACCGTTGAAGCGGAGTGCCGCCTGGCCGACCGGCGCGCACGCACTACAGGCACTGCGCAGTTGCTTGCACGACTGCTTGATGAACCTGAGCACAGCCTGCTGCAGCGCCACCCTCGCGACCTCTCGGTCGGACAGCGGCTTTGCCTGGTGATCGCCATCCAACTCGCGGTCAGGCCGCAGGTGCTGCTGATCGATGAGCCAAGTCGAGGGCTGGATGCCGCGGCTCGCGCGATCGTCGGCCGCGCCATCGTCGAGGCTGCCAACGCAGGCTCAGCCGTGTTGATTGCAACCCACGATCATGCCTTTGCCGCACGCTACGCGAGCCGCACGATCACGATGCAGGCCGGTCGACTTCAGACGGAATTGGTGGAGCAGTTGTGAGCGCTTCAACCGGACTCGTCGGTCGCGGTCGCGGTGGCGCCCGCACGGGCGAACGGGCCTCTCGAGTAACGCTCGTGCTCGCCA
>JBGSTT010000282.1:0-5096 GCA_041736385.1 Rhodoglobus sp.
CTTGTTGCCGACTCCGCGAGCGTTGGCCAGATGAAGGTCTTCGTGCCGCAGCACCCCGACCGCGAGCGCGTTGACGAGGGGGTTGGCTTGGTAGACCGCGTCGAAGTAGGTTTCGCCGCCGATGTTCGGCAGGCCGAGGCAATTGCCGTAGAACGAGATGCCAGCGACGACGCCGTGCACGACACGGGCGGTATCTGGGTGCTCGATCGCACCAAAGCGCAGCGCGTCCATCACGGCGACCGGGCGGGCGCCCATCGAGATGATGTCACGCACAATGCCGCCGACGCCGGTCGCAGCCCCTTGAAACGGCTCGATGAAGCTCGGGTGGTTGTGGCTCTCGATCTTGAAGGTCACGGCCCAGCCGCCCCCGACATCCACCACCCCGGCGTTCTCGCCGATGCCCACCATGAGGTTCTTCTTCATTGCCGGGCTGACCTTCTGGCCGAACTGTTTCAGGTAGATCTTCGAGCTCTTGTACGAGCAGTGTTCACTCCACATGACCGAGTACATCGCGAGCTCTCCGCTCGTCGGGCGGCGGCCGAGAATCTCGCGAAGGCGCGCGTACTCGTCAGGCTTCAGGCCGAGGGCGGCATACGGCTGCTGCTTCTCCGGCGTTGCTTCGGCGTTCGTGACGGTGTCGACGACGGGGGACGTGGTGGTCACGACGCTCCAGGAGAGGGGGTGGCTGGGATGCCTCGATCCTATCGGTGCCGTCAGTTCGGCACTCAGGCCCACTCACCCTGCACGGCCGCCCGACAACTGGCGCCGAGGGCGGCGAACCGGTCCCGCTCGGTCACGTCATAGTCGTGCGCCGCGACCGAGGCTTCGAGGCGCTCAAGCTGCGCGCTTAGCGCGTCCCGGTATCGCGGATCGGAAGTGAGGAACGCTACCTCCCGAATCAACTGGAACAGGCGGGCCGCGACATCCGGATCCCCTGCTCCGTAGCGCCGGGGCTGCTGGAGCGCCGTCTCCAGAAGATCTTCTAGCACGTGCGTACGCAGCACCACCCTGATCAGATCATCGTCGTCGGTGAGCGCGACGGGTTGCTCCGGCAGGCTCGCGATTTCGCCGATGATCGCCGAGAGGTGCCCGATTCCACCCACCGCCGTCGTCGGGTCGTTGATGCCGGGCGACAGTGCTTTCACGACAATGTCCGCGAGTAGCCGAATCCCGAACCCGATGTCCTGGCTCGACGTGCGCTCGTACGCCAGATCGAACGCCTCGGCGATCCCGCCGCCGATGGCTTCCGCTTCATCGGCGCCGGGGTGGCGCAGTACATCCCTGGGCCACCACCTGGCCACCGGCGTGTGGGCCACCATGTTGTGCCCGACCGGGAATTGCTCTTCGATCACGACGTCGTCCCGCACAGCGACGCGGAGGAGGCCGGAGCGGTCGATGCCGCGGATGAAGCCGGAGGTTCGCGTGATGGATAGGAACGAGTTCGCCGGACGGAAGTCGGCCGGCAGAGTGGCGACCCCCTCTACTGACGTTTCGGAGACCAGGCGGATGGTGTCCGAGGTCTCGGCGTGTACCTGCTTCATCGTGGTCTCGACGCGAAGCTGCTTCGAAAGGTGGGCAAGAAAGAGGACCAGCATGATCACGCTGGCGAGGGTGAGCAGCGAGGCCAGGGTCATCGCGATGCGGGGCACCTGCTCACCGGCGGTGATGGTGGCATCCTGCACCGTGCGCAGCACGGTGAGGGCGTAGGCGAAAGTGCCGACGAAGATAGCAAGCGTCGCGTGCACGGTGCGGTCCTTGGCGAAGGTGCGCAGTACGCGCGGCGATGCCTGGTTGCTCGCCAGTTGGAGGGCGACGACGGTGAGGGAAAAGGTCAGCGAGGTAGCGGTGATCAACGAGCCCGCGATAGCACTGAGTACGGCGCGGGCACTGTCCACCCCGCCGCCGAAGAGCAAGCTAGCCAGGCTCGGGGCGATGTGCGCATCCACCGCCTGGTCGACGATCGGAAGGACGATCCCCAGAAGCACGCCCACCACGACCGCGGCCGTAGGCACGGGCCAGAGCTCTGACGCGAAGCTCTCGCCGATCGACGCTAGAGCACGCCGGGAGTTGCCCCGGCGCACTTCCTCAACCGATCCGTTAGCCACCGTCCGCTCCTTCGAGCCGTCCTGCTATGAGCCGTCGTTGGCGTAGGTCAGGCAGTAGTTGCCCAGCAGAAGTTTCTCGCCATAGAGCTGGCCCTCGCCCGGGACTTTCGCGACCGCGGACGGGCTGAAGAGCGTTAACTCTGGGTCGGTTTGGCCCGCGTAGACGCTGCAGTCTACTGGAGGCCCCTCGGGGCTCCTAGCGGGGGCGTCTGCGTCCTCGGAGGGAACGCTGGTGGCGGTCGGGGTGCACCCGGCGAGCAGAAGCGAAGCGGCGAGAGCAGCGATGAGGGGAAGGCGGCCGGTCACCACTATATTCTGGCCCCGCAACGGCGATGTCGTGCCGCGACGTGCCGCGACGTGCCGCGATCCAATCGCACACACCCTCCGGCGGCGGCCAGAGAGGCGTGCACCTAGGCTGGAGTGATCCTACCCAGCAGAGGAGGAGACCCGTGTTCGACCTTCAGACCTGGATCGCCCTCGGTATCGGCGTAGCCATCGCCCTTTCGGCGATGCTCGCGCTGGTCGGGATTGTTGCGCTGGTTATGCGGCTTGTGGCCCGCCGTTATCCGGGTGTCTACGAAGCGCTCGCACCCACTCGCCGCCGCCTGCGAGTACTCCTGGCCGTGGTGGGAGTGTGGATCGCGGCGGCTGTTGTGCTACCCGACGGAGACATCCTGACGATCGTTAACCACGGCTTCCTCATTGCGACTATCGCCGCCGCCGGCTGGTTGCTCGGGGCGTTGCTCAACCTGGCGATGGAGCGCACACTCGCCCACTACCCCACCGATGTTGCCGACAACGGCGTCGCCCGTCGTGTACGCACCCAGGTGCTCGTGCTGCGCCGGATCGGACACGCGTTGATCGCGATCCTAACGGTCGGATCGATCCTGCTCACCTTCCCGGGAGCACAGACGCTCGGTGCCAGTGTGCTCGCCTCGGCGGGCCTAATCAGTGTCGTGGCCGGCATCGCGGCGCAGTCGGCATTGGCGAACGTCTTCGCCGGGATGCAACTGGCGTTCAGTGACGCGATCCGAGTCGACGACGTCGTCATCGCCGACGGTGAGTGGGGCCGTATCGAGGAGATCACCCTCACCTACGTCGTAGTAAACATCTGGGACCAACGCCGGCTCGTGCTGCCATCCACCTACTTCACGTCCACGCCGTTCCAGAACTGGACGCGCTCTGGCAGTGAGTTGCTCGGTGCCGTCGAGTTCGACCTTGACTGGCGCGTGAACGCAACAGGCCTCCGCGCCGAGCTCGACCGGGTGCTCGCCCGAACCGAGCTGTGGGACGGCCGCGTCTCCAATGTTCAGGTGACGGATGCCACGGGCGGACTCGTTCGCGTCAGGGTGCTGGTCAGCTCTACCGACGCCCCGAACCTATGGGACCTGCGCTGCTTCGTACGCGAGGAACTCGTGATGTGGATTCAAACGCAACTGACGGCATCTATACCGCGAACGCGGGTGCTCATGGTCGAGGACGAGACCCCGGATGCGCGCCCCTCGGTCGCCGAGGATCGCCATCGGACCGAGAGCGGCCTCTTCACCGGCAGTCCGGAAGCCGATCGACGTGGCCAGGAGTTCACCGGTGGGATCACCCTCCCACACACGAATGACGCGGATGGTTCGATCCCGCGCGATTAGCAGGGCGTGAGGGTTGCGACGGGGTTGGTGCGGACGGCCAGGCCGCCGACGAGCACGAGTTTTGCGACGTTGACCCCCCTCAAGAGACTCGGATTGGCGTGCTCCACGATCGGCCACCGTCATCCGACATTGCTCCTGTTCTGCGGGGCAGAATTGAAACGTCAGACTCCTTGTCAACGCGAAAACGGGGTACCCCTCAACTCCAGTGCCGAGCGCGGGTCACATCGCTTCCAGAAGCGCACAGCAGGTCTGTCCACGCGTAGGCTTGAAGGCTGGGGAACGGATGGAGGTGCGGCATGTCGCTTGCGAAGCCGCTCGCGCCGCAAGACCCCCTCACCACCGCAGACATCATGCTGCTCCGCCAAGACTTCCCCGCGCTCGAGAACTCGGTCAACGGGCATCCACTGATCTATCTCGACTCTGCTGCGACCTCGCAGAAGCCGCTACAGGTCTTGGATGCCGAACGCGATTTTGCCATCAACCACACGAGTGCCGTCCACCGCGGCGCCCACACCCTCGCCGCCGAGGCAACCGAGCTGTTCGAGGCGGCCAGAGCGCGGGTTGCGACGTTCGTCGGCGCGGACGCGAACGAGCTCGCCTGGACCTCGAACGCCACAGAAGCGATCAACCTTGTCGCCTACGGCATCTCGAACGCGAGCCTCGGGCGGGGCGGGGCGGCGTCGGCCCGGTTCGCGCTGAAGCCTGGCGACGAGATCGTCGTCACCGAGATGGAGCACCACGCCAACCTCGTGCCGTGGCAGGAACTCGCGGCCCGCACTGGAGCCGTAATCCGCGCGATCCGTGTGACGAATGACGGCCTGCTCGACCTCGATCACGCGGCTGAGCTCATCGGCGCGCGCACGCGTGTCCTCGCGTTCACCCATGTCTCGAACGTGCTCGGCACGATCAACCCGGTTCGCGAGCTTCTCGCACTCGCTCGCGCGGTCGGTGCGATCACGGTGCTCGATGCCTGCCAGTCGGCCCCCCACCGGCCCCTTGATCTGCACGAACTCGGCGTCGACTTTGCGGCGATCTCAGGCCATAAGATGCTCGGTCCCACCGGCGTCGGCGCCCTGTACGGGCGCGCAGAGCTTCTCGCTGACCTCCCGCCGTTCCTCACCGGCGGCTCGATGATCACCACGGTCACCATCGAGGAGTCGGCCTACCTTCAGCCACCGCAGCGCTTCGAAGCCGGCACCCAGCGGGTCTCGCAGGCCATCGCGCTCGCGGCCGCCGTCGATTACCTCGACGAGGTCGGCGTAGCGCGCATCCACGATTGGGAGGTTGGCCTGGGCCAACGCCTCGTCGCGGGTCTCGCGGAGATCGATGGCGTGCGGGTGCTCGGGCC